>JBCBDL010000063.1:0-18576 GCA_038529695.1 Pseudomonadota bacterium
CCGATTGCATCTTTGCCACGAACACCTCCACCCTGCCGATCACCGAACTCGCCAAGGCCTCAAGCGATCCGGAAAAGTTCATCGGCATCCATTTCTTCAGCCCCGTCGACAAGATGCTGCTGGTCGAGATCATCAAGGGCAAGGAAACCGGACCTGTCGCCGTGGCCAAGGCGCTCGACTATGTGCGCCAGATCAAGAAGACGCCAATTGTCGTCAATGACGAACGGTTCTTCTATGCAAACCGTTGCATCATCCCTTACATCAACGAAGGCATTCGGATGGTGAAGGAAGGCGTGGAGCCCGCGTTGATCGAAAACGCAGCCAAGCTGGTTGGCATGCCGCTGGGCCCGCTGCAACTGGTCGACGAGACCTCTGTTGATCTGGGTGTAAAGATTGCAAAGGCAACCAAGGCCGCGATGGGTGATGCTTATCCTGATGGCGAAGTGGACGAAGTGCTATTCTGGATGTTCGATCAGGAACGTCTGGGCCGCAAGTCGAACGCTGGCTTCTATGCCTATGATGAAAAGGGCAAACGTGAGGGTCTGTGGGAAGGGCTTGCTGCGCAATACCCCGTCGCCGCCGAACAACCTGACCTGACGACCGTGCAACATCGCCTGCTCTTCGCACAGGTGCTGGAAGCCGTGCGTGCATTGGAAGAAGGCGTGCTGGAAGACATCCGCGAAGGTGATGTAGGCGCGATCCTGGGCTGGGGCTTTGCCCCATGGTCGGGCGGTCCGTTCAGCTGGCTTGACATCATCGGCGCACCTTATGCGGCGGAGCGTTGTGATCAGTTGACCGAACAGTTTGGTGAGCGGTTCAAAACGCCGAACCTGTTGCGCGAAATGGCCGAGAAAGGTCAGGAGTTCTACAAACGCTTCGGGCAAGAGGCCAAAGCCGCCTGATCCTTACGGGTCAAACGTATAGCCAAAGCGGGCGATATCTTCGCCCGCTTTTTCTTGTACGATATCAGCAGTTTCTGTGTCGTAGTAAATACGCCAATCCTTATGGCGATCTGATCGATTTTCATGCGAAACACTAACCCGAAACGCTAAGTGATCCCAAAGCGGTTCCAGATCGTCAGGATATTCCAACCGCGCATAAAGACAGCAATGATCGACGCCTGCTTCGTCAACCACATAGCTTCTATAGCTGTTTTGCTGCAGGCTCATCTGCGTCTGCGGATGACTTAGAAAGTCCTTGAAATCGTAAGTTTGTGCCGAGGTCACCGCAGGATGATCAAAGCGCTGCTCGCGCAGCCAGTGATAGTAGCTCACCATCCGATCCCAAGGATTACGGACCAGTGTAAAGACGAAGAAATCCGCAGGATTGATGAGTGCGCCGATGTCGCGGATCGTGCTGTGTTTCCAAAGCCGTCCTGGCGTCTGCAAATGCCGCAACCGCCCGCGCCGCCGCCGCGCTTTCGGTGTATCGCCGATCAGGATATCATTTTTTGCCGCCCGGCCCTCTAGCGCCAAGGCCATGCTCGTCCCGCCCGTTTTTGGGATATGGACAAACACATAGCGTCGCTGTGGTGAGATAATCATCAGCAACACCAGATCATCTGCTGCGGGATCAGCACAACGAAATCGCAAATGTCTGACAATTGAGACTTGTCATAACCCACGATTATCCTCTCTTATGCGTTCAGATTTGGGAGGATCATTATATGGGTTGGATGCGTGACGAAACGGGCCTTGGCAAGCGGGCGGCGAATTATGTCCCGCTCACACCACTTTCCCATTTGCAGCGGGCGGCACTGGTCTTCGCAGATCGCGAGGCGCTGGTCTATCGCGGCATCCGCCGCACTTATGCGGAATACTACAAACGTGTGTCGCAGCTCGCCTCGGCCCTGACGAAGGTGGGCGTGAAACCTGGCGACGTTGTCGCAACGATCCTGCCCAACGTCCCTGCGCAATCCGAGGCAGCATTCGGCGTCCCCGCCTGTGGTGCGGTCCTGAACACGATCAACACGCGCCTCGACGTCGATACTGTCGCCTATATCTTTGATCATGGTGAGGCAAAGGTCGCCCTTGTGGATAGCCAGTTTCTCCCCCTCGCCATGGCCGCTATCGACCAGATGGACGGCCCCGCCCCGCTGATAATTGAAGTGCCCGACGATGAGGCTGGCGTGCATGCGATGGCCGAACAGCAGGATTATGAGGATTTCCTCGCAACAGGCGACCCCGACTTTGCCTGGCTCTTGCCAGAAGATGAGTGGGAAAGCCTCGCGCTCAACTACACATCCGGTACAACGGGCCGACCCAAGGGGGTCGTCTATCATCATCGTGGGGCGTATCTGATGACGATGGGCACGCCGATTTCGTGGGAACTGCCGCTGTTTATGCGGTACCTGCAGATCGTCCCGCTCTTTCACTGCAACGGCTGGAACCATACCTGGATGATGCCCTCGCTTGGCGGCACGGTCATCTGTTGCCGCGATATCAGCGCCAAGGCCGTCTATGACGCGATTGCTGACGAAGGTGTCACCCATTTCGGCGGCGCGCCCATCGTTTTGAACCTGATCGTGAACGCGAAAGACGAAGAGCGCCGCCCGTTCGACCACACAATCGAGGTTTTTACCGCCGGGGCGCCCCCTGCCCCCGCAACCCTCGCTGCGATTGGCAAGCTGGGTTTCAACGTCAAACAGGTCTACGGGCTGACCGAAACCTACGGCCACGTCACCGAATGCATCTGGGACCCGGCTTGGGACACGCTGCCAGAGGATGAACAAGCCGCGATCAAGGCCCGCCAGGGCGTCGCCTTTCCGATGATGGAGGATGTGACCGTCGTCGACGACCAAATGGGTCAGGTCCCACGCGACGGCGCCACACAAGGCGAGATCGTGATGCGCGGGAACGCGGTGATGAAAGGGTATCTGAAAAACCCCGAAGCGACCGACAAGGCCTTTTCGGGGGGCTATTTCCATTCCGAAGATCTTGCGATCCAACATCCCGGCGGCGCGATCCAGATTTCAGACCGGGCGAAAGATATCATCATCTCAGGCGGCGAAAATATTAGTTCCGTCGAGGTGGAAGGCGCGTTGATGCATCATCCGGCTGTGAATCTATGCGCGGTGGTGGCCAAACCCGATGAGAAATGGGGCGAGGTGCCCTGTGCATTCGTTGAACTCAAGGATGGGGCCAACGCAGAAGAAGCAGAAATCATCGCATTTGCCCGCGAACGGCTGGCGGGGTTCAAGACACCGAAGAAAGTGGTTTTCCAGGAGTTGCCGAAGACTTCGACGGGGAAAATTCAGAAGTTTGAGCTGAGGAAGCTCGCCAAAGAGATGTGACCGGGATGGCGGGTGGGGCGCTTTTCGCGCAGCGAAACAGCGTCACCCGCTTTCAAATCACATGGCAAAGCCGCAACGCATCATAAATCGCCGCATGCGTATTCCGCGAAGACACTGCATCGCCGATGCGAAACAGCTGATAAGCAGTGTCGGACCGCGATCCTAGTGTTTGGGGCCGTCCGGCGATAAGGGCGTCATGGTCGAGTTCTCCCCGATTTGACGACCCGTCGCGCAATTCGAAGTAAAGATCATCAAGCGGTCGCGTCCCGTAGTTTACGACGACCTGATCGTAGTGCAGCGTTTTGGTGAAATCACTGTAATCGGTGCCGATCGTGGCCGCCAATTGGTTGCCGTCACGCGTGACCCCCAGCAGCCGTTCGGCAACGGTCAACCGGACCCCATATTTTTGCAGATTGCGCAAATAGGGCGTCAGGTTCATGCCCATCACGTCGGGTGCGATGCTGCGGTCGGGTGTCATCACCTCAACTTCAGCCCCTGCCTCTGCGGCCATTTCCGCCGCTTGCATTGCAGGATTGTCGCCGCTTTCGTCATAGATCAGGATGCGACCTGCGGGTTTGACGTCGCCCGAGAGAATATCCCATGTGCTGATGACATGCTCGGCCTCGCGACGTGTTTCAAAGAGTTCAAGGTTCGGCAGGCCGCCGGTCGCGACGATCACCACATCGGGAGAAAGCGCAGTGACTTCTGCGGCCTCGACATAGCTGTTGAAATGAAAGGTCA
This sequence comes from Pseudomonadota bacterium, assembly GCA_038529695.1. Taxonomy (GTDB): domain Bacteria; phylum Pseudomonadota; class Alphaproteobacteria; order Rhodobacterales; family Rhodobacteraceae; genus Yoonia. The sequence continues at coordinate 4,034 of JBCBDL010000063.1, forward strand.
CATCGCGTGCCGCGCATTGCGCCATGCGCCAGTCGATGATCCCGATCATCTCGCGCTTGCGCGGGGTCTGTATGGTGAGCCGAATCTGTCCACCGGGTTGGTCCGCCGCCTCGAACACCGTCACTGCGTGGCCGCGTTCTGCGCAGACCCGCGCGGCCTCCAATCCAGCAGGACCGGCCCCGACAATGACGATGTTCTTGCGCGTCTCGGCAGCGCTGATCACATGTGGCATGCTCAACTCGCGCCCAGTTGCAGCGTTGTGGATGCACAAGGCCTCACCCCCTTGGTAGATGCGGTCAAGGCAGTAGGTTGCGCCAACACAGGGCCGAATATCATCCTCGCGCCCTTCCATGATTTTTTGCACGATATGCGGGTCGGCCATATGGGCGCGGGTCATGCCGACCATATCCAGAAGCCCGGATGCAATGGCATGACGAGCTGTCGCTACATCCGGGATTCGCGCCGCATGGAATGTCGGCAAGCCAGTGGCCGCACGGATGGAACCCGCGAAATCCAGATGCGGCGCCGAAGCCATTCCTTGCAGCGGGATGACACCCGTCAATGCCGGATCACTATGCACCCGACCACGGATGACGTTGAAGAAGTCGATCTTGCCAGTCGCCTTTAGGATTTGCGCCATCTCAAGACCGATCGTTGGCGTAATACCACCTTTCTCGGCCTCATCAGCTGTATACCGGATACCGACGATGAAGTCGGGGCCAACCCGATCCCGGATCGCATCGAGCACATCCAAACCAAACTGCATCCGGGTTTGCAGCGAAGAGGACCCATAAGGGCCGTCGAGCGTGTTGGTCAGCGGCGACCAGAACTGATCGATCAGGTGGCCGTAAGCCTCAATCTCGATCCCATCCATACCGCCGTCTTTCATCCGCTCGGCAGCATCTGCGAAATCGCTGATAACACGGACGATGTCCCAATCCTCAACTATTTTGGCGAAGGCTTTATGCGCCGGTTCGCGATGCGGACCCGATGAAATTGAAGGCAACCAATCACCTTTGTTCCACCCCGTTCGCCGCCCAAGATGCGTCAGCTGGATCATCACCGCACAGCCATGATCATGGCAGCCATCCGTCAGTTTCCTGATCCATGGCACGACCTCATCCTTGTAAGCGAGCACATTGTTGAAAGAAGGCGGGCTGTCGCGGGACACAACGGCCGAGCCAGCCGTCATAGTCAGCGCCACACCGGCTTTGGCCCGTTCGGCGTGATAGGCGGCATAACGTTCCTTGGGCATCCCATCCTCTGGATAGGCGGGTTCGTGGCTGGTCGTCATGACCCGGTTGCGCAGGGTCAGATGTTTCAACTGGTAGGGCAATAACAGGGGATCACTGGACATATCGGCGGCTCCAAAAGCTGGCTGAGACCAGTTGGCCCGCCACCGCGCAATGCGGTCAAGCCCGTTTCCGACATGACAAGTCCCCCGTTGCACACTATTCTGCACCGCAAAACCGGGGCAAACGGGCAGATGACGGCACTCGATCGATATGTGCGGCTAGAGAGCGGTGGGCTCTGGCGGGCAGCGCCGGACGCGCAGCGGCGCGACGTTGTGATCTCTTTTGGCGATGCAACCTTGGTGATTTCCGACAGTGCAGGCCGTCCTCTCGCCCATTGGTCGCTGCCCGCATTGGAACGGCAGAATCCAGGTGAGCACCCGGCAATTTACGCCCCCGACGACGATGCGAGCGAGGTGATTGAGATCGCGGATCAAACCATGGTTGACGCGATTGAAGAAATCCGTGCTGCTCTTACAAAAGCACGCCCAAAGCCGGGCAAACTGCGCCATTGGATTACCGCTGGCCTGATTGCATCGAGCATTGCGCTGGCCATATTCTGGCTTCCCGGCGCTTTGACACGGCAAACGCTTGCTGTGGTGCCGTTTCCGAAACGGGTCGAGATTGGGGCAACGATCCTGGGCTATATGCAAGCCGAAACTGGGGCTGCCTGCCGAGAGCCGCGCGCGAACGAGGCCGCAGGCCGGTTGGCCGCCCGGCTGTTCGGGGCAGATACCATGACACAGATCGTTGTCGTCCCCACACTTGCCCCAGGCGCGATTGCTCTGCCAGGCGATGTCATTGCAGTCGATTATGGATTGCTGAGGGTGTCAGATGACCCTGCCGCGGCGGCGGGCTTTATCCTTGCCAGCCGCGCGACGCTCAGCCACGATGACCCGCTTGAGACGCTTTTGCGCGATGCCGGACTTGGCGTCACATTTCGGCTGCTCACCACAGGTGAGATTCCCCCCAAAATTCTGCAAGGCGCAGCGGAGAGCATATTGTCATACGGTGGCGAAGCCGCGGATGCACGCCAGCTGCGCAACGTTTTTGCCGCGGCGACCGTACCGCATGGTCCCTATCTGCGGATCGCAGATGCCCGCACCGGAACAATGCCGGATCTGGGCGCTGACCCGTTAGCCAATGAGGATATTCCCGAAATCCTGAATGATGGTGATTGGGTGAGTTTGCAAAATATCTGTGATGTCTGACCTGCTGATCCGCCCCGCAACGGCCAAGGACCTGCCCGCGCTTCTGGCGCTTTACACGCATCTCAGCCCCCATGACCCGCCCTGCCCGTCACCTCTAGCTGAGGAGCGGTTTGCACAGTTCCAAAACTATGCGGGCAGTACAATTTTTGTCGGCACATGGGACGATGCGCTGGTGACCTCGTGCGCGCTGGTCATCGTGCCCAATCTTTCGCGCAATGGCCGCCCCTACGGCCTGGTTGAAAACGTGGTGACGCACCGGATGCATCGCCAAAAGGGGTATGGAACCTCGATCCTTGACGCTGCTTGCGCACATGCATGGGCGCATGACTGCTACAAGGTGATGCTGATGACCGGATCGCAAAGTACATCCACTTTGCGGTTTTATGAACAAGCCGGGTTTACACAATCAAAGACCGGCTTTCAGAAGCGCGCCACTGGATTTTAGTGTCCGCACGTATCCGGATCCACCGCTTACTTCGTCCCGAACATCCGATCGCCCGCATCGCCCAAACCCGGCACAATATAGCCGTGCTCGTTCAGGTGGCTGTCGATCGCGGCGGTCACGATCGGTACGTCTGGATGCGCCTCCTTCATGCGCGCAATGCCTTCGGGTGCGGCGAGCAGGCAAAGGAAACGGATATTGGTGGCGCCCGCCTCTTTGAGAAGGTCGATGGCGGCAACGGATGAATTTCCTGTCGCCAGCATCGGGTCAACGGCGATGACAAGCCGGTCCTCCATCTCTGTTGGGACCTTGAAGTAATATTGCACGGGTTTGAGTGTTTCCTCATCCCGGTAGAGCCCCACAAAGCCGACACGTGCCGATGGGATGAGTTCCAAGATACCGTCCAGCAGACCGTTCCCAGCCCGCAAGATCGACACCAGCGCCAGTTTTTTGCCATCCAGCGTTGGGGCGTCCATGGGTTCAAGGGGAGTCTCAATCCGTTTCGTCGTCATGGGCAGTTCGCGGGTCACTTCATAGGCCAACAGCTGGCTGATTTCCCGCAGAAGCTGCCGGAAGACAGCTGTCGAGGTATCTTTGGCCCGCATCAGTGTCAGTTTATGTTGGACCAGCGGGTGAGTGACATGGGTCAGGTGTTCGGTCATGTAGTTTCCAGTCGTTTGGCCACGCGGGCGCGGGTTTCGTCATCGCAAAAGGCCGCGGCCAAAGCGGTTTCGTTGAGCGTTCTGAAATCGGCCTCATCCCAGCCAAAGGTTTCATGCAGCATGTCGAATTCGGCTGTCATATTGGTGTGGAAGAAAGGCGGGTCGTCGGTGGAAACCGTGACCTTCACGCCTGCATCACGCAGCTTGGCGATGGGGTGGTCTGCCCAGCCTTTTACAGCGTTCAGGACAACGTTAGAGCCGGGGCAAACTTCGAGCACGATCCCCTTCTCGGCAATTTGATCGACCAGTGCAGGATCGCGGGCGGCGCTGATCCCATGTCCAATCCGCTCCACGCGCAAATCGCGGATCGTGTCGGCCACCATATCCGGTCCGCCCCATTCGCCCGCATGGCAGGTCAGGCGCAATCCGGCCTCGCGCGCCATGTCAAAACCATAGGCGTAATCGCCCGGCCGCCCGACCATTTCACCGCCAGCCATACCGTAGCCTGTGATGAAATCACCCATGGTCTCCACCGCGCATTCGGCGGCGGGTTTGCTGGCGTCAGGTCCGAAATGGCGGATGCCGGTGACGATGCCTTTCAGTGTGATGCCAAGTTTCACCTCGGCCTCATTGGCCGCATCCACCATGGCGGCGAGGTAGTCGCGCCACGCGCTTAGATCGCCGCCGCCGCAGAAATCGGGCGACACGAAGGTTTCCATGTAGACGACGCCATGCGACGCGGTTTCCTCCAGCACGGCCATGGTTAGACGGCGAAAATCTTCGGGACTTTGCAAGGTTGTGCAGGCCGCCTCATACACTTGCAGGAAATGGTCGAAATCGCGGAAGGCGTAGCTGCCATCGGGGGTAAAGATCTTGCTGATATCGATATTCTTTTCCGTTGCCAGACCGCGAATAAAGCTGGGCGGTGCGCAACCTTCCAGATGTGTATGCAATTCAATCTTCGGTGTGCTCTGAAAGCTCATAGAAAGCTGGTTCCTTCGCCTTTGTATGGCACGCTCAAGTGGTCCGCGACGCTCGCGGCCACGTCAGCAAATGCTAATTGCCCCAATGCCTTCGCCCCGATCCCATGGACCAGCACGGGCACCCTTTCGCGGGTATGGTCGGTACCCACCCATGTCGGGTCATTGCCATGGTCGGCGGTCACGATCAACAGATCATCGTTGCGCAGTTTTGGCAGAAGTTTCGCAAGCTCGGCATCAAACCAGGCGATATGCTTGGCATAGCCTTTCGGATCGCGTCGATGCCCGTATTCGCTGTCGAACTCCACCAGATTCGCAAATATGAGCGCGTCTTTCACGGCCTCATCCGCCAAATCGTGGATGTGGTCCATCAGCTGTGCATCCCGCCCTTTGCGCAGGTCGTCGATGCCGCGCATCGAAAAGATGTCGCCAATCTTGCCAACCGCATAGACTTTGCGCCCAGCCTCGTGGACATAGTCGCAGATCGTGGGTGCTGGCGGGGCTATGGCGAAATCCTTGCGGTTTGCGGTACGGCTAAAGCTGCCCGCCTCACCAATGAAAGGCCGCGCGATCACCCGCCCCACTTTCATCGCGTGCAATGTCGGGGCAAGGTCAGCGCAAAGCTTGTGCAAGCGGTCTAGACCAAAATGGTCTTCATGCGCAGCGATCTGCAACACGCTGTCGGCGGAGGTATAGCAGATCGGCCAACCGGTACGCAGATGTTCGGCGCCCTCTTCGACGATCACAGCCGTGCCTGATGCATGCCGATTGCCCAAGATGCCGTCCGTTCCCGCCTTGGCGCAGATTTCTGCGGTCAGGTCGGCTGGAAAAGCGGGGACCGTATCAGGAAAAACATGCCAATCCCACGGCACCGGCACCCCGGCAAGTTCCCAATGACCAGAAGGCGTGTCTTTACCGGGCGAAATCTCGGTCGCTGCCCCCCACGCACCATCTGGTGTCTGCCCAAGGCCTGGGGCATCCATACCCGATGCCAGCTTCACCGCCGCGCCAAGGCCCAGCCCATCCAAGGTCGGCCCATGTATCCCGACCGCTTGTGCAATATGGGCGACCGTGTTGGCCCCGCTATCCGGTAGATCGCCGTTGAAGAATTTGTGGGCATCCGGTGCGCCACCAATGCCGACGCTATCAATCACAATCAGAAACACGCGGGGCATCAATCCACCCTTTCGACAATTAGCGGTCCGGGGGTGACGCTTTCGGCAATCGTCACTGCAGCGCGCACAGCCTGCGCCACGGCTTCGGCGCTATCCTCGTCGGCCGCATGGAGCATGCAGAGCGGGTCGCCCGGTTCTATCTTATCTCCTAAACCAACCATTTCGGTCAAACCGACAGACGGGTCAATCTGATCCGTTTCCACCTGACGCCCCCCGCCAAGACGGACGACAGCAAGACCCAAGGCCTCCCCATCAATAGCTGTGATATGCCCCCCGATCGCCGCCGTTACAGCGCCGACGACCGGCGCCTTTGGCAGATGCGTATGCCAGTCCTGCGCCATGTCGGGCGGCCCACCGAGAGCCATAATCATCTGCGCAAAACGCTCCATCGCAGCGCCAGATGCAAGCGCCTTGCTCACGCGTCCGATGGCCTTGTCTTCGTTCTCACCTTGCATGACCAGCAAGCGCACGCAGAGCGCAAAGCTCAGATCGTACAAACGCGGCGCCACGGTCTTGTTGCCCGCCAGAACCTCCATGCAAATTGCCACTTCCACCGCGTTGCCCAATGCCGGGGCAAGCGGTTGGTTCATGTCCGTGATCATCGCCTCGGTCTTGCAGCCTGCGCCGTTGGCTGCGTCGACGAGCGCACGGGCCAGATCGCGGGCGTCTTCAGGCGTTTTCATAAAGGCACCACTGCCGCATTTGACGTCCAAAATCAGGCTTTCCAGACCCGCCGCCAGCTTTTTGGACAGGATCGAGGCGGTGATCAAATCGATGCTTTCCACCGTCGCCGTTACATCCCGGATCGCATATAGCCGCCTGTCAGCGGGGGCAATCTGGCCCGTTGCACTCACGATGGCGCAACCGATCTCTTGCGTGATTTGGCGCAGCCGGGCTTCGCTGACATTTATGTTGACGCCCGGAATCGCCTCAAGCTTATCGAGCGTGCCGCCGGTATGACCGAGACCGCGGCCAGAGATCATAGGAACATAAACCCCACAGGCCGCCAATGTCGGTGCAAGGATCAGCGACACACAATCGCCCACACCGCCGGTGGAATGCTTGTCCAGAACAGGCCCTGGCAGATCCCAGGCCAGAACATCGCCGCTATCGCGCATGCCCTGCGTCAGGCCAACACGTCCCGCATCTGACAGCCCGTTCAGACAGACGGCCATGGCAAAGGCACCGGCCTGCGCGTCGCTGACATCGCCATTGGCAAGGCCTTGGGCAAACCAAAGCAGTTCATCGCGCGAGGGCGTGTGATGACGCCTGATCGCAGCTATGATCGCCCGCGCATCCACGGCCTAGCTGCGGCTCATATAATCGGCATCAAAGCTGCCAGGCAGCAGGGCCGCCACGGTGGTTTCATGCGTCACGCCATCGGTTGTGGCAAGGGTCACAGGCACATCCGGCCCTGCAAATTCTGCGATCTTCTGGCGGCACCCGCCGCAGGGGCTAACAGGTTTGGGACTATCGGCAATCACGGTGATTTCGATAATCTGCGTGTCCCCGCCAGCGACCATTGCGGCAATCGCCCCAGCTTCGGCACAGGTGCCTTCGGGATAGGCCACGTTTTCAACATTGCAGCCTGTGTAAACCCTGCCAGAAGCAGCTTTGAGCGCGGCACCCACCTTGAACCGCGAGTAAGGCGCATGCGCATTCTCCCGCACGGCGCGGGCAGCATCGATCAGGGACATTTGAACCTCCGATTGGTTCGCAGCAGAGTGATCCGTGATCAGGCCGGATGCAAGTGTCAGCTAAGGGTTACCTTGCCCGGCAGCGTCACCTCAAGCAGCTCGATATCGTCTGATGGGCTGGCATAACGTGTCGCCATGCCCGGCGGGATTACAAAAGCATCGCCAGGTGCGAGCGCAAAAGGCTCTTTCCCGTCACCCTCCAGTGTCAGGGTTCCCTGCATCACAAAGGTAAAGTGAATGTCAGCGTCGTGCTTGGTCCACGTTGTATCGCCCTGCCCGCGCCGCAGAACCTTTACCCCAGCCACATTCCGGGTATTGGTCGCAATGGTCGTATCACGTGCGACAAAGCCGGGCAGGTGTGCCTGCTCCCAACACGCATTTTCGGCTTGGTTGAACACAAATTTCTGGCCCTGCCAATCGCGGTCGGGCCTTAGATGCGGTGTGGGCAGCGTCATCTCGTGGTCAATCTCGGTGATATGTTCGGCGGGCACGCCGATTTCTATGACCTCGATGCCGTCGGAGGCTTCGAGGACGCGGTGTCGGATTTCGGGCGGCTGGATAAAACAGTCCCCCGCTGTCAGACGGATCGGTGGGCCTTGATCCTCATAAACAACATCCACCCAGCCGCGATAGCAGAAAATCAGCTGAAACCCGACTTTGTGGAAATGCACCATGTCGGGCACTGGGCCGCCATCAGGGATGCGAATGTGGCTTGCGATGATGGACCCGCCCAAGCGGCTGGGGATCAGGTCGCGATATTGCATGCCCGCGCGCCCGATCACCCAAGGGGCCTGATCGGCGAGCCTGCGGACGACAAAGGCGTGATCTGTTTCGGGAAGGACCAATGGCGGGTTGAGCGGATGCATTGTGACGGGCGTCCCACCCGGAGATGTGAGTGTCGTGGCACCACCTGCGAAATCGGGATTGTCGGTCAAGATGCGCAATCCGGGGTTTACACCTTCGCCCTGCTCCAGCCGCACGCGCAATCCGTGGCCAGAATAGACTGCGACCGTCGGATCATCCGCAGGATAAATCATATCAAGCTGCATCTGCAGCTCGCCGCCAAAGAATCCCAGATCGGCACGCAAGTCAGTCGTCGGCAGGCAAATTTCCGCCCGAATTTCATGTTTTGGCGTCATGTCAAGCACCCTGTCTTTGCGTCGAATGATTTGCAAGACCCATGCATTCATGGTTTAGCAACAGGGCTCTTTCCCTTAAGGAAAGAAAATGGTTTAACATTAAACCATATTTGGAGGGACAGGATGCCAGACGACGCAAATGAAGGCCTGCGACAGGCTGCACTTGACTATCACCAGTTCCCCAAACCCGGTAAATTGGAAATCCGCGCGACCAAACCATTGGCGAATGGTCGTGACCTGGCACGCGCCTATTCACCCGGCGTGGCGGAGGCGTGTTTAGAGATCAAAGCGGATGCTGCGACCGCCCGTGATTACACATCGCGCGGCAATCTGGTGGCGGTGGTGACAAATGGATCGGCCGTTCTGGGTCTTGGCAATATCGGCGCCCTCGCCTCAAAACCAGTGATGGAGGGCAAGGCCGTCCTTTTCAAGAAATTCGCCAATATCGATTGCTTTGACATTGAATTGAACGAACCCGACCCGGAAAAACTGGCCAACATCGTCTGCGCGTTAGAGCCGACATTTGGCGCCATCAACCTCGAAGATATCAAGGCCCCCGACTGTTTTATCGTTGAAAAACTCTGCCGTGAGCGGATGAACATCCCGGTCTTTCATGATGACCAACATGGCACGGCTATTGTCGTTGGCGCCGCCGCGACAAACGCGTTGCATGTAACGGGAAAAAAGTTCGCCGATATCAAGATCGTCAGTACTGGCGGAGGTGCTGCAGGAATTGCCTGTCTGAACATGCTGCTAAAGCTTGGTGTGAAGCGTGAAAACGTGTGGCTCTGCGATATCGAAGGCCTTGTTTACGAAGGCCGCGAAAAGGATATGACGCCGCAGAAAGCCGAATATGCCCAAGGCACGGCGCCCGCGACACTCGCGGAAGTAATTGAAGATGCAGACCTGTTTCTTGGTCTCTCTGGTCCGGGGGTTTTGAAGCCCGACATGGTCGCCAAAATGGCTGATCGTCCGATCATCTTTGCGCTCGCCAATCCCACTCCGGAAATCAGCCCTGATGATGCGCGCGCCGTCAATCCGAACGCGATCATCGCGACGGGGCGCAGCGACTTTCCAAATCAGGTGAACAATGTCCTGTGCTTTCCTTTCATCTTCCGTGGCGCGTTGGACGTTGGTGCGACCGAGATCAACGACGAGATGAAGGTGGCATGTGTTGAAGGTATTGCCGCTTTGGCCCGCGCGACCACCAGTGCTGAGGCCGCCGCCGCCTATAAAGGTGAACAACTGACATTCGGGGCTGATTACCTGATCCCCAAACCGTTCGATCCGCGTCTGATGGGCGTCGTTGCCAGTGCTGTCGCCGGTGCGGCCTGTGAAACCGGCGTGGCCACCAGACCAATCACGGACATGAATGCGTATAAGGCGCATCTGGACAGCTCAGTCTTCAAATCCGCAATGATCATGCGGCCCGTCTTTCATGCCGCCCGCACAGCCGAACGCAAAATCGTCTTTGCGGAAGGCGAAGATGAACGGGTCTTGCGTGCCAGCCAGGCCATCATGGAAGAGACCACCGACACGCCCATACTGATCGGGCGGCCCGAGGTGATCGAACGCCGTTGTGAACGTGCTGGTCTGAAAATCCGGCCCGGCGTCGATTTCAGCATCGTGAACCCGGAAAACGACCCCCGCTACCGTGATTACTGGGGCACCTATCACGATTTGATGGCGCGCAAGGGCGTCACACCCGACCTGGCCAAGGCGATCATGCGGACCAACACAACCGCGATTGCCGCTGTCATGGTGCATCGGGGTGAAGCCGAAAGCATGATTTGCGGAACCTTCGGTCAGTATCTATGGCACCTCAACTATGTCTGCCAGATCCTCGGAACTGAAGAATACCACCCGGTCGCTGCCCTATCGCTGATGATCCTTGAAGATGGTCCGCTTTTTGTCGCTGACACACAGGTCCACCCTGAACCCACACCTGAACAGATTGCCGAGACTGTTGTCGGCGCCGCGCGCCATGTACGTCGCTTTGGTGTCGAACCCAAGATTGCACTCTGCTCGCACAGCCAGTTTGGCAATCTCGACAGCGAAAGCGGCCGCCGGATGCGCGCCGCGATGGCCATCCTTGACGGCCAACCCCGTGATTTCACCTATGAAGGTGAGATGCATATTGACGCTGCACTGGACGTAGAACTGCGCAACCGCGTGTTCCCCGGAGCACATATGGAGGGTGCCGCAAACACGTTGATCTTTGCCAATACGGATGCGGCCTCTGGCGTCCGGAATATACTGAAGATGAAAGGGGGCGGGCTTGAGGTTGGCCCGATCCTGATGGGTATGGGCAACAGATGCCATATCGTGACGCCGTCGATCACAGCGCGCGGGCTGTTGAACATGTCCGCGGTCGCAGGAACGCCGGTGGCGCATTATGGCTAGCCAAGGAATTGGCATGGCGCATTTTATGCGGAGTGGACGGCTTGCCGCTGCGCGAAGCAGCGCGTAACACTTCGCGCAAAGATGCGGGAGGAGTGCATGGGTTACGCGGACGTTTACGCAAGCTGGCAGAATGATCCGGAAGGGTTCTGGCTGGATCAGGCCAAAGCGATTGATTGGGTCAAGGCACCCAGCAAGGCGCTCGATGACAGCAAGGCACCGCTTTATCGCTGGTTCACTGATGCAGAGGTCAACACCTGTTACAATGCCGTCGACCGGCATGTCGAAAATGGCCGCGGCAGTCAGGCGGCGATCATTTATGACAGCCCCGTCACCCATACCAAACGCACGATTAGCTATGGCGAATTGCAGACGCGTGTTGCGTCGCTCGCCGGTGCGTTGCGCGCCAAGGGGATCGAAAAAGGCGACCGCGTCATCATCTATATGCCGATGATCCCAGAAGCGCTTGAGGCGATGCTGGCCTGTGCGCGGCTGGGTGCGATCCATTCAGTTGTCTTCGGCGGCTTTGCGGCCAATGAACTGGCGGTGCGGATCGATGATGCGACGCCCAAGGCGATCATCGCCGGGTCCTGCGGGATCGAACCGGGACGTGTGGTGCATTACAAACCGCTGCTGGATGGTGCGATTGAGATGGCGGCGCACAAGCCGGAATTCACGGTTATATTTCAGCGCGAACAGGAAGTCGCCGACCTGATCCCTGGGCGCGATTATGACTGGCATGGATTTCAGGCCGGTGTCGAACCTGCCGAATGTGTGCCCGTGGCGGGCGATCATCCGGCTTACATCCTTTATACGTCCGGCACGACCGGCGCACCTAAAGGTGTCGTGCGCCCGACCGCCGGACATCTGGTGGCGCTCAACTGGACGATGAAGGCGATCTATGACGTGAACCCGGGCGAGGTTTTCTGGGCCGCGTCTGACGTGGGTTGGGTCGTTGGCCACTCCTATATCTGCTACGCACCGCTGATCCACGGCAACACGACAGTCGTGTTTGAGGGCAAGCCCGTCGGGACGCCGGATGCAGGTACATTCTGGCGGGTGATCGAAGAATACAATGTGAAGTCCTTTTTCACAGCACCCACGGCTTTCCGTGCGATCAAGCGCGAAGATCCGAAGGGCGAGATGGTCGGTGATTACGACATCTCTGGCCTGCGCGCCCTGTATCTGGCAGGAGAGCGCGCCGATCCCGACACAATCGAATGGGCGCAGCGCGTCATGGGCGTGCCGGTTTATGACCATTGGTGGCAAACCGAGACGGGTTACACCATTGCCGGCAATCCAGCTGGGATTGAGGCGCTGCCGGTCAAGATCGGATCGCCAACAGTCGCGATGCCAGGTTATGACGTGCAGATTCTGGACGAAGCCGGGCATCCGATGAAGCCGGGCGAGCTTGGCGCGATTGCGGTGAAACTCCCCCTGCCGCCTGGCACGCTGCCGACGCTTTGGAACGCCGAAGAGCGTTTCATCAAATCCTACCTCAACACCTTCCCCGGCTATTACGAAACCGGCGATGCGGGGATGATTGATGAGGATGGGTATCTTTACATCATGGCGCGCACCGATGACGTGATAAACGTGGCCGGGCACAGGTTGTCTACCGGTGCGATGGAAGAGGTTTTGGCGGCCCATCCGGACGTCGGGGAATGCGCGGTGATCGGGGTGACGGATGAGTTGAAAGGGCAGTTGCCTTTGGGACTTGTCTGCCTCAACGCTGGTTGTGACCGCCCGCATGATGAGATCAGGAAAGAGGTTGTTGCATCGGTACGCGATAAGATCGGCCCGGTTGCTGCGTTCAAACTGGTGGCGGTGGTCGACCGGCTACCCAAGACACGGTCGGGCAAAATCCTGCGTGGCACAATGGTCAAAATCGCCGATGGGCAGGATTTCAAGATGCCCGCGACGATTGATGATCCGGCGATTTTGGATGAGATTGGTGAAGCGCTGAAACCATTGGGATATGCGGGCCGTTGATCTTGTGGCCTATGCCTCTGAACCGATTTTTTTGAGGATCGTCATCAGACAGTCAAAGTCATCGGGGCCGAGCTTTTTGCGCATCTCGGCCTCCACCCGGCGTTTGACGATCACGCTGTCTTTGCGGGCTTTCAAACCCCGTTCGGTGAAGCGCACGATCTTGCCGCGACCATCGTTAGGGTCGGGTTCGCGACACAAGATGCCCGACTTCTCAAGATCCAGTATCAGTTGTTGCACGGCCTGTTTGCTCAGGCCCATCCGCTCGACGATATCCGCCTGTCGCGTGCCATTGATCCCCACATAGGGCACAACACTGGCGCGCGCCTCAAAATACCACTCATGGCCCGCCGCCACCATCTCGGCCGCGAACTTTTCTTTCCAGACGGCAGCCGCATCCCAAAGACGCCAGCCGACATGATCGGGTCGAAATTCGTCAACCTTCTTGACCACATTCTATTCCCATGATAGTCAACCTTCTTGACGATAATCCACATGGGGCTTCTGGTCAATTGACTGCGATCGACCCGATCACAATCTATGACGGTGTGTCTGGCACCTATGGGCGGTCGCACCAGCGCTGGCTGCGCTTTGCCGGGGGTGAGGCGCAATGCGCGTTCGAAGGTGCGGTCACTGCACTGTTGCGACCGGGCATGCGGATGATTGATGTGGCTTGTGGCACCGGTACAGTTGCCCGGCGCTTATTGCGCAACGCAGGCGGGCGCATCGATCTGACATTGCTGGATGCATCGCCTGCCATGCTACGGACATGTCATGACATCCCCGCGACGCGGGTCAATGCGCGAATGCAGTGCCTGCCCTTTTGCAATGACAGTTTTGATTTGCTGACCTGTGCCTGGGGTATCGAGACGTTGCACGACCCACGCCCCGCGTTGGCCGAATTTGTACGGGCGACCCGCCCTGGCGGTCATGTCTGCTTGGTCTTTTGTGCCGACCGTCCAGCGCAGTCTTTCTTTGGTCAGGCCTTGCGACGCCACATTGCCCTATCGGGCCGTGGTCGATTTTTGGATCATGACACAATCGGCAAGCACTGCACATTGGCGGGTGCCGCGAAAGTGCAGATATTGCATTCAACCGGGCCAGCTGCGGCAATGATCCTACACGTCTGAATGGAAGCAAGCATGAATCGTCGTCATTTTGTCGCCGGTATTGGCCTGATCATGACATTTACGAAACTGAGGGCCGAGACGGTCATTCGACAAATAACGCATTGCTGATGCCGCGGCATAGCAATTGCCGCGTACATCTTTTTTCGCACCGATCCGCGGTTGGTCGATGTCGGATTTAAAAAATCTAACACAGCTCAAAAATACGCGTTTTGTGCTTGGGGCGATGATTGGTGACCATTTCAACGCGGAACAGCATTATGCGGTCGTGCCAGGACATCAAACTGTAGGCGCGCTTGGATTTACCAGCCCTGTGAGTGACGTTGTCGGTCGCGCAACGGATGCAGCACGACGCTTAGCGCCGCTTTGCCCCATACTTTTTCTGATACGGCCAATCCAAAGCTGACAAAGGGCACATCTTCTTATCTG
>JBCBDL010000064.1:0-18555 GCA_038529695.1 Pseudomonadota bacterium
GTCGGATTTTCCGCTCGGCGCGGAGGAGGATCGCTGTCGTTATGCGTTAGAGCAGGCGGGAAAGGGCAAGAATGTCACGCTTGTCTGTTCGGGTGATGCGGGGATTTATGCGATGGGGGCGTTGGTCTTCGAACTTTTGGATCGCAATCCCGATCAGATGGGGGTGTCTGATGCAGCCCGACGGGTCAAGGTAGTGTGTTCGCCGGGGGTGAGCGCATTGCAAGGCGCTGCGGCGCGGGCCGGGGCGCCTTTGGGTCACGATTTTTGTGCGATTTCGCTCTCTGACCTACTGACGCCGCGCGAAGACATTCTGAAACGCTTGCGCGCGGCGGCGGAAGGAGACTTTGTCATTGCATTTTACAATCCGGTGTCGATGCGGCGGCGGACTTTACTGGCAGAGGCAAGGGATATCTTGCTGAAGCATCGCCCTGGCGCGACACCCGTGATGCTGGCGTCGTCCCTTGGCCGCCCGGAAGAGTATGTGCGCTATCGCCGATTGGATGAATTGCAGGTGGATGAGGTGGATATGCTGACCGTTGTGCTGGTGGGATCTTCGCATTCCCGGCTGGCTGCGTTGGGTGAGGGGCCGCGGATGTATACACCGCGCGGCTATGCGCGCAAGATTGATGGGGATCTGGCCGGGTGACGCGCGTTCTGCGAACGACGCCCCACCCGCCATCCCGGAAAGGGATGAGATGACGGTCTATTTTATTGGTGCGGGGCCAGGTGACCCGGAGCTTTTGACGCTCAAGGCGGCGCGGGTGATTGGCGAATGCCCAGTCTGTCTTTATGCCGGATCTTTGGTGCCGGAGGCTGTCGTAGCCTGTGCGCCCGAGGGGGCGCGTGTGTTGGATACGGCGCCGATGACACTGGATGAGACGCATAGTGCTATCTTGGACGCGCATGCCAAGGGTCAGGATGTGGCGCGGGTGCATTCGGGTGATCCGTCGCTTTACGGGGCAATTGCTGAACAGATCAGGCGGCTCAAGGCGGATGGGATTGCCTATGAGATTATTCCCGGAGTGCCTGCTTATGCGGCGGCCGCGGCGGCTTTGGGAACCGAACTCACCGTGCCGGAAGTCGCGCAATCGATCATCCTGACACGCATGTCTATGAAATCAACCGGGATGCCCGCTGGCGAGACGTTGGAAAACTTTGCGCGATCCGGTGCGACGCTGGCAATCCACCTCGGCATTCGCGCGTTGCGCGAGATTGAGCGGCAATTGGTGCCTTATTATGGCGTTGATTGCCCGGTTGCGGTTGTCTACCGGGTCGGGTGGCCCGACCAATTGATCATTCGGGGCACGCTGGCGGATGTGCGCGAAAAGGTACGGGCGGCCAAGATCACACGGACGGCCTTGATTCTGGTTGGACCAGCTTTGGCCGATTCGCACGGATTTCCGGACAGTGCGCTGTACGATGCGGCCAAACCGCATGTCTTGAGGCCCCGTGTGAAGGTATAAAATAAAGGCTTTGCCGCGCCGCGGCGGATTTTGTTACTTGATATTTACCTTGTTGCGGGCATGTTCAGACATGTCTGGAGGGGACTGTTATGTATACGTTTTTGCCTGAGGCTGTGCGTCAGGGGTTAGAAGAAGCACGGAAAGCTGCGCTGAAGCGCAAGGACCGTTTGTCTGTCCATGATGGCGACGACACTTATCGCATTCGGCGGTTCTGGGACGGCGGTTTTGCCCTTGATCTGGATGGATCGGAACGGTTGCGCGGCCATGTCGATATTTATGACGGGCCGAAGCATTTGTATCAGTGCCTTGTCGTGTCCTCGGTTGACGAGGATGATGAGCGGGTATTTGAATTCAAGTGGCTGACGCCGGTGGCTGATAAGCCTGCGGCGGATTTCGTGCGTCCCGACTTTGTGCCTGCGGGCCTCATTGGCAATTAGGCTACCGCTGCAGGCGCAGCGATAGCCTTTGGTACTTCGCTTAGAAACCGATGAACTGCTCGGCCAGTGCGATGAAGAGCGGGATGCTCAGGATCGCGACAGGTGTGCCGAGGCCGGTGGATGTGCCCACATAAGCGGACGGATTTGCCTCTGGCAGGGCGCCGCGCATTGTTGGCGGGCCGGAAATGTCAGAGCTGGACGCGGCCATAACGGACAGCAACACGACGCCACCGGCGGAAAAGCCTGTCAGGTAATGCGCAGCAAGACCGACCGCGAAGCCCAGCAAACCGTGGATGATTGGCGCTGTAATCCCGTAAAGGACATAGGCATGGGCGACCTTGCGCAGTTCGGACAGGCGTGACCATGCTTCCATCCCCATGATCAGCATCAGGATGGACAGGAGGCCCCGGAAGAGCGGTTCGTAAAAACTTTCGTAAACGCTTTCAGGCCGGGCGAAGAGACCAATCATGATGCCCAACAGCAGGGCCGAGATGGCGGGGCTGCGTAGGGTGTCGACAAAGATGCCTTTGATCAGATCGCCGTTAAGACTGGCACCCACACCGCCGCCCACGGTCATGGTTGCTGTGCCGCCACTGGTTGCGTTGACGGTCTTGCGTGCCGCACTCATCCGGGCGAGGATGATGGCTGTGACGAGGGCTGCGATGTCCATGAACGGATAAAGCGCGCCAATGAATCCTTCGTAAAAGATGCCCTCGCTGTCCAGCATGGCCATGCCTGCGGCCAGGGTCGAGGCCGAGACGGCGCCGAATAGACCAACGGTTGCCATGCCGTCCATCGGTGAGACACCGCGCAAGCGGGCAAGGCTTTGGCTTCCAAGCAGAACAATGCCGATTCCGATGATCGCAGCACCGACTGCAGGCACCATAAGCGACACAAAATCGGCCTCGCGGATGGAGATACCTGCGCCAAGCCCAACCTTGAGCAAAAGCAGGATGACCACGAATTTGTAAACGGGATCAGGCACTTCCAGCTTACTGCCCAAAGCGGCGAGCATCATGCCGCCCAATAGGAAAGCAAGTGTCGGCTTTTGCATCTGTGCAACCATGGTCGTCGCGATGTCGATGATGATGTCCATGTCAAAGACCCTCTTAATGGCGCTAACGCGTCATATGGATCGGTTTCAAACGGAAGAAAAATATATCTTATCGCATAAAGTGTTCTATAAAACAGAATGGATAATCTGAACTACCATCATTTGCGTTATTTCCGTGAGGTCGCGCATGACGGAAATCTGACCCGTACTGCGGATCGGGTGAACCTGTCTCAGTCCGCTTTATCCACGCAAATCAAACAGTTAGAGGCACGATTGGGGTATGATCTGTTCGATCGCGTGGGGCGCAAGCTGGAGCTGACCGAGGTGGGGCGGATCGTCCTGGATCATGCAGATCGGATTTTTGGGACCGGCGCGGAACTGCTTGCCATGTTAGAATCGAGCAGTGAGGTTAAGCCGCCGTTAAGGGTTGGGGCGCTATCAACTTTGTCGCGAAACTTTCAGATGCGCTTTCTGACACCTGTGCTAGCAATGGATCAGGTGGATTTGGTGTTGAAGTCGGGCAGTGCGCAGGTTTTATTTGATGGGTTGAAGTCGCTGGCGCTGGACGTGGTGCTGACGACCGAGCCGCCGCAGGCAGGCGATGATTTTACCGCGCACCGCATCGCAGAACAGACAGTGGCACTGCATGGCGCGCCGGACCGGTTACGCCATAAGACGTTAAGAGAAATGTTGGAAAATGAACCACTTATCGTGCCGACAGATAACGCGATCCGCGTCGCATTCGACAGTTTGATCGCGCGACTGGGCGTGGCGCCGCGTATTCTGGCCGATGTAGATGATATGGCGATGGTGCGCCTTTTGGCGCGTGCAAATGCGGGGTTGGCCGTGGCCCCGACGGTTGTTCTGGCCGATGAAATCGCGTCGGGGCGTTTGGGTACGGCCCCTTTCGATCTAGGAATTTCAGAGGCGTTTTATGCCGTGACAATCCAACGCAGTTTTCCGCATCCGGTGTTATCAGATGTGTTGGCGGCACATGGTTAACTGGCCGGAAAGCCGCCGCATCCAGCGTACATATCTCGTACAGAATGTGTACATATGCTGTACGTACAGCGCATGGCGCTGTGCATCTTAAACCGCCGTGCGTTGCACCGCCCTAGTCGGACAGGTCAATCGGGACATCAAAGCTGTAGGTCACCGTTTCGGTCGGGCCGGCTTTAAGCACCTCAACCTCGGCCACCTCGCCGTAGAAATAATGCACCTGAAGCCGCCGGTCGTCATTCGTGCTGATGCCTTGGGTGGTCATGTTTTTGAGAAGCCCGCCAGTGCTGTCGCGTGCGAACAGGACATGGCCGCTATCCCAGTTGCGGAATTGGTTGCGGTCAACCCGGACCTGATTGCCGATGATCGCGATAGCGTCGGGATTGGTTTCGGGTCTGAAAACCTCGCGCCCGATATCGGTCATCACGACAACGGGGACTTGCCCTGTGACCCGTGCAGGAGGTGTCGGGAACTTGTCAGGTTCCAGCTCGATCCGGTCGATGGTGAAGTCGAAGGCGCCGCGCGCGTTGATCGTGTTGCCCGCATCATCGTAAAATATGAAACTGGTGTTTTCATCGATGCTGCTGTCAAAGCGGCCAAAAGACCCGATGAAAAGCGTGCTGATCACGTCGGGGTAGTTGAAGCGGATGCCCGGACCCAGATTGCGATTTTCGACGATGATGAAGGTGTCAACCTCAGCGGGATCGATATCGATGACCGTCGTTTCGAGAAAGGATGCCAGGTCATGGTCGTAGACCGCGCCTGCCATGGGCAATTCGGGGATATCTGGGCCGTCGATCTGGCCGTTGAATGCCATGGCCGGTAGTGTGATGACTTCGGTATAGGCCACCTCGCCCGGTGGCAGCAGCGTGACTTCAACCTTTTCGACGCTACCGCGAAAGCTGATCTGCCCGTAGAGTGTCTCGTGCATGTCGAAACCGGCGCGGGCAATCATTTCGGCATCAATTGCATCCGCGCTGAAATCATCAACGGTGCCATCTATCGCCGCCTCGATCAGATCGTCAAAAGCGCCCATCGCCTTTTGCAGCTGTTCGGGGTTTCCCCAAGAACTGGCAAAGCTGTCGAGATAGCGGCCTGTTTCATCAATTGCCTCAACAAAGACGTTGCTGCTGTCCAGCGTCACGGGTGTGCCGTCCATGCGGCTGATTTCGATAATGGCTAGATGGTTGTCGACCTCGACCAGCGTGACTGTGTGATCGCCAAGGGTCTGGCTCTCGCGCGCCCCTAAGGTGGCGGTGAGCACTGCATCGGGCAGGGTTGTGGTGAATTGGCCGGTGATGCTGTCGGGAAGTGCAGCGCCTTCGGGCAGGCTGCCATCGTTGTTGTAGATGACACGGTAGTCAAAATTGGTGTCGATTGCCTGAATGTCGGTTGCCTGAGGGTCATAATCGCGGCTGATCGGCAGGGCTGTTCCGTCGCTGAGCGTGATGGTCTGCCATGTCAGTTCGTGCGGCAGCGGGTAGTCGAAAGGCGTTTCAACGTCGACGGCTTGGGTAAAATCAAGCGTTGCCCAAAGCGACCCGGCAAATGTCTGCGCCATGCCCTGCGGGCTGTCATAGTCCAGCAGGCGTTGCAGTGTGGGCTGGGTATATTCTGCCCGACCGGTATAGGGTTTGCGGGCCTCGATGTAGCCGGCCTGCACTTGATGCAGCATGCGGGTCATGAAGCCGAACGTATCGCGGGCGTTGGCATCGCTGATCTCAGCGATCCTGGCCATGCGCGCGTCGCTGGCATCCTGCAGATCGATGAGCTGGCTTTCGATATCTTCCTTGCAGCCTGCCAAGAGCAGCGCGACGGTCAGCGCGGTGAGACAGCGTTTCATGATACGCTCTACCTATTGCAGATCGCCAAACGCTTTCTGCATGCGTGCGACGGCGTCTTCGACCTGTGATCGGGGTGCACCGAGGTTGAAGCGCAGGAAACTGTCGCCCCCTTTGCCGAAGGTGGGCCCATGATTGGCGGCGATCTTGGCAGTTTGTTCAACGCGGGCGGTGAATTCTTCGCGACCCATGCCGGTATTGGCGAAATCGACCCAAGCCAGATAAGTGGCTTCGAGCGGCATGGAGGCGAGGCCGGGAATGGCGTTAATGCCTGCGTCAAACACAGCGCGGTTTTCGTTAATATAGGCGCGGACGTCGTCCACCCAGGCTGCCCCGTCGGTGCTGTAGGCCGCTGTGGCCATGAACAGTCCGAAACTGTTAGGCGACATGCCGAGTGCCGCCATGCGTTTGCCGAAGCGCGCGCGCAGGTCGGGGTCTTCGATGATGACATTGCCGACATGGCTGCCAGCGATATTGAAGGTCTTCGTGGTGGCCGTCATCATGATCAGCCGGTCGGTGATCCCGTCGATATGCGCCATGGGGATATGGGTCCGCCCTGGCATCGTCAGGTCGTGATGGATTTCGTCCGACACAAGGATCAGTTCATGCCGCTTGGCAAAGGCGGCGACGGCCTGCAGTTCCGCGCGTGACCAGACCCGACCCCCAGGATTGTGCGGCGAGCACAGAATGACCATCCGTTCATTCCCGGTCATCTGGGCGTCGTAGGCGGTGAAATCCATTTCGTACAGGCCATTATTGTTGGTCAGTTCGCATTCAACGACTTGGCGGTCAGCGGCGGCGATGACCCGTGCGAAGGCGTGGTAGACTGGGGTGAACAGCACGACCCCATCACCTGGCTTGGTAAAGGCGTCGATGCACATGGCGGTGCCGTTCACAAGGCCATGGGTGGTAAAGATCCATGACAGGTCGACTTGCCAGTTGTGCCGCGTGTCCATCCACCATTGGATTGCAGCATGGTATTTGCTGTCATCGCCGAAATATCCGTAGACGCCGTGATCAACCATGTCTTGCAAGGCTTTCTGAATCGGTGGGGCGGCCCGGAACTCCATATCCGCGACCCACATGGATAGCCCGTCATCTGGGCTGACACCGAAAAGCTTCTCCATCGCGTCCCATTTCACGCAGTTGGTATTGCGGCGATCGGGGGCGTGGTCGAATGACATGGGCTTTGTCCTGTTGCTGTTTGCGGCAAGCTAGCGGTGTAGGCGGCGGGTGCAAGGGCACAAACGCCGCCGTTCATTTTTGTCGCGTTTTATGCTATAGAACGAGGGCCGCAACTATTTTAGCGGCACGCACATTTTGAAGAAACAATTCAATCGAGGCGCGTGTTCTGCGCGGCTCACTGCTATTTTAGAAAGGATGTTTCATGCCGACATTGATCATGTCATGGGTCGCGATAACGCCGTTGGGCGACCTGAATGCTGTTATCGACATTACCAACAATCCGACCGGTATTATGGTGCCGCCAGAGGCATGTGGTTTCAGGTTGGAACGGCCCGGACAGCTGTGGCCGGAATACTGGGCCTTTCTGGAAGGCGATGGCGTTGGCGCGGTGGCAGAGGCCGGATCGCAAGTTCTGTCATCCGCCAATCCCAATATCCCCGTGACCGAATTGATTGAGGCGCGTGGCCCGGTTGGCGGATGCGCGGGTGGTGGCGGCAATTATGTCTTTGTCACACCGTTGGGTGGCTTGGGCATCGGTCTGACATTTCCGACCGATTACGATGCGGGCTCGTTCATTGCCGATTTTTCCACCGAGGATGATATCACATGGCTGACTTCTGATGGGACGGCCATTGTCGTGGATCCACCCAGCGCGAGCGTGCCGACTGCGACGCTGCCGCCGGAGTTTTTTGAAGAATTGCCAAGCGTTAAGGGGTGTTTTCGCGACTTTGACAATAAGCTGTATTGCCCTGTCGATACCAACAGCGCGGGTCAATCTGCATCGGACCAGCCCGATGATCCGGTATCGCTGTTGATGGGGCGCAATGCGGGCGTCCTGCCCGGAATAGGTGTCACACCCGCGATCACAACGCAGCCAAACACGGTCGCATCAGGCGAACCGCTGGAGGTGATGTGTCCGGTGGAGCTACGGTTGGAAGTGCAGTTTGCCAAAGCACCTGAGGTACCGCCCGGAAATGTGCGTTATCGGTTCCGATTTGCCCACGGGCCGCTGTCCACGACGTTTTCGCGCGATGTGATTGAGGATGGCGTAACAAGCGTGGTGCATTCGGTGCCCTTGCCGCTGCCTGATCCGATCACACCGCCCGGTCGGGGTAATGGTGGGCGCGTTGGTGCCGCCACGGATGAGTTTGCGATTTTTCGCCCGCCGATTGATCCACTGCCGCCCGGCGATACCTCGCCCCAGGGGCCGGGGATCCTGACGCTCGAACCCTGTCCCGAAAACCACATCAAAGGTTCGGTACGGGTTGAGGTTGTCAACAGCACCAGCGGCATTATCGCATCGGGTTGGGCGACCTATAACCTGATCTGCGCGCCGGGGTCCGGTCGTGGGACGGTGACGCCGGGCCTGGTGGGGCCCGATGTTTTGACACTGCAAACAGGGTTGAACCGTTGGTTGGAAGAACAGGACCTGCCGCCATTGGTCCTTGACGGACGATTTGCGCGTGAAACCGAGCGTGTCGTGCGTCAGTTCCAGACACAAGCCGGATTGGACGAGGACGCAACGGTCGGGCCGCGGACCTGGCAAGCGCTTATGGCGCGAAACAGTTAACAGCAATAATTTGGCCCAGTTTGATCGGCGGCTGGCCCCTGCCTGCGTTCCGTTAGCATGGCATGATCAGTTCAAACTGTCCTTGGGTCTGTTCGCAAGGGAAGGATCGGACGAATTCGGCAAAGCCCGGATCGGCTGCATCGGCATTGATCAGGCCCAACCGGCCGTCTGGCGTGGCGTTCAAGGCGTGATTGATCAGGGCGGTGCCGATACCTTGTCGTCGCGCGTCCGGGCGGACACCGATTTGCAAAAGGCGGCCATTGTCAGGAACAAGCACGGCATAGCCGGTCAGCGTTGTGGCATTGCGGGTGCAAAAGCAACGGGCATCGCTGGCGATGGCCGTGATGGAGGCGTTACTGTTTTGCCACGAAGGGGGCCAGTCTTGCAGTGCGTGCGTTTCGCCTGCGATGTTGGCCCATGAGACGTCTGTGATCGCCGCTGGTTTATGTGGTGTCGGGCCAGTGATGGTATAGCAGGACAGGTCCCGGCTTTTGGTCATACCCAGCTTGGAATAGAGCCTGGCGGCGGTCTTGTTTTCGACGAGCACTTCGGTCTGGAAGGACGCGATGCGGTCTTTTCGCAATCCTTCGATCGCGGCATGGGCGAGCGCTGTGGCCAGGCCCTGTCCGCGATGTTCTGGGAGGGTGCCGCTGGAGATGAGGTAGGATCTGTTTGCGCGGACAGAGACAAGCCAGATCGCGGCGATTTGGCCATCGATCAGTGCGATGCGGGATGCTGTTTCGCTGAGGCCGCGTTGTTTCATCATAAAGCGAAAGGCCGGGACCGTCAGGTTAAACGGGATTGTGTAGTCCGAAAACGCCTGGGCCATCGCCGCGCAGAGATCGGTGGTGCTGGCGGTTGTCGCGTCGGTGATTGTGATGTCATTCCGGCTCATCGGGCAATTCAAACAGGTCATGGACGCTGCAAGCAAGCTCTTCGGCCAGATACAGCGCAAGTGTCGTCGAGGGTGTGAACACCCCGTTTTCGATTGTGTTGATTGTCTTGCGCGATACGCCCACCGCGTCAGCGAGTGCGGCCTGGGTCATCCCGGCCTTTGTCCGGTGGGCGCGTAGATGCACGATGAGCTTCGTGCTCATTCAGCGCGACCGCGCAGGACTGAACTGATGTAATGCGCAGGTGGTACGGCACCCAGGACTGGTCCAAGCCAGTAAAACGCCATGTCAGCGCTCATACGGTCTGTCAGAATGAGGGTGAGGAAGATCAAAAAGACCGCCAGCACCGCCCAGTAGCCGAAAATCAGACTGCTGCGGTGGGCTTCGGTATTTTGTTCATCCCAAGCCGCATCGGCCGCTTCCGGGTATTGCAGATGCAGGACAAAGGACAGGATCGCATAGCTGACCGCTATCGCGCCGATGATATAGGCCCAGGTTATGCCGGAGGGTCCGATTGACAGGAATGCAGCCAGCAGGGCGGTGCAGGTTGCGATGACAAGTGCTGCACTGCCAATAAGGCGCGCGCGGCTGACGGGGTTGGCTGACATGGATGCTCCTTTCGTTTTGCGAGTAACCTTGGAGTTACATATGGCAAATCGTTATGTAACGTCAAGGTTACATCACCGGTAAGTTGCAATTTGGCGATTTGCGGCCTAAATCAGCCCCATGGCATTGCGTAAGATCCTGATCCACCCCGACCCGCGGTTGAAGAAAACCGCCGACCCGATTGCGTCGGTGGATGATGATTTGCGCCGTCTCGCCGATGATATGCTTGAGACGATGTATGACGCGCCCGGCATTGGCTTGGCCGCCCCGCAGGTGGCGGTGATGAACCGTATGATCGTGATGGATTGCGCCAAAGAAGAGGATGCCACGCCGGAGCCGATGGTATTGATCAATCCAGAGGTCGTCTGGACCTCGGACGAGCGCAACGTCTACGAGGAAGGCTGTCTGTCGATCCCGGAGCAATATGCCGAGGTGGAGCGTCCAACGGAGGTCGAAGTGCAGTGGATGGGTCTTGATGGCAAGACAATGCGCGAACGTTTCGACGGGTTGTGGGCGACATGTGTCCAGCACGAGATCGATCATCTGGATGGCAAGCTGTTCATCGATTACCTCAAGCCGCTGAAACGCCAGATGATCACCCGCAAGATGCAAAAACTGAAACGCGAGATGGCGCGCAGCTGATGGCGGTTTTGCCGCTGAGATTTGAAGGTGATGCCGTTTTGCGCGCTGTGGCTGACCCGGTTGTTACGTTTGACGCGGATTTGACCGCGCTGATTTCGGACATGTTTGCCACGATGTATGCCGCACCCGGGCGGGGGCTTGCCGCGCCGCAGGTGGGTGTGTTGTCGCGGGTCTTTGTGACGGACGTCACGTGGAAGGATGCCGAGCCGACGCCGATTGCTTTTGTGAACCCGGAAATTGTTGATCGGTCGGACGGTGTCGCGCTGGGACCAGAGGCCTGTCTATCCATTCCGGACCGGGCATTTGATGTTAAGCGCCCGATTTGGGTGGCGGCGCGGTGGCAGGATGCGGGCGGCGCAGTGCGGGAGGCACGGTTTGAAGGGTCGCAGGCCGTGTGTTTTTGTCATGAGCTGGATCATTTGGACGGTGTGCTGATCACTGATCATGGTGTTGAAAGGTGATGCATCGCCCGTATGTCCCGTGGCCGCATCCGGTTTTGCGCGCTCAGGCCGCGCCGGTGGCAGAGATCACGGACGAGACCCGCGCCCTTTGGGATGAGATGATCACCGCGATGGACACGATGCCAGGCGTTGGTCTTGCGGCGCCACAACTGGGTGTCGGGCTGGCGCTGGCGGTGGTCGACGCATCCGAGACACGTGGGCAGGCGATGCGGTTGGCGAACCCGGAAATCTTGCATGCAAGCACGCAGATGCGCGTGCATGAGGAAGGATCGCCCAATTTGCCGGGGGTATGGGCGAAGGTCTCGCGGCCACGGGCTGTGACGGTACGGTTCCTGAACGACCGGGGCCAGTGGGACCGGCAGGACTTTGTCGGGTTATGGGCCACATCCGTCCAGCATCAGATCGATCATTTGCAAGGGCGGATGTTCTTTGATCATCTCAGCCGGATGAAGCGGGATATGTTGATCAAGAAATCGCGGAAGGTCAGCGGACAGTAGTCGATATCTTGCGGTTCGCCAACCGAAAAGGTTGTGTGCGCAACGGTACATACAGCTTGCTACATGCGAACATACCGTCTTTGCTAGATTGTGTGGAGGCGTTTTATGCGAGTGAATTTTTTTCTGAAGGTTATTTCAGCTGCTTCAATTGTGATACTAGTGGCGGCCTGTAGCGAATCTAGCGGTGGCGGTGGGGGCGAAGATGACCGCCAAACGGTTGCTCCGGAGGTTGCTAGGACGGGCAGTGATAGTCGGGTGAGTTTTCGCTATGACCCCGATCAGCCGAGTGGCCCTGTTGTCTGGCGACGTGGTCCCAGCGGAACATTCTTGCTGACACAAGCTTTTGACGAAGTGACAATCACTGGAATGCCGGACGGCTTCAATTCCTACTACGTCGATCGGCTTTCAAAACCCTATCATATCTTGCGTGGCCTTACGCCAAGTGGGCAAGGAGAAATCTTTCTGGAGCCCGGTTCAACAACAGGCATGACGGACAGCACGACCGTCCTTTCGCGGCTGGGGGAGACGACGCTGCCTGACAGCGGCATGGTTACCTACACGGGTACGTATGCAGGGCTTTACAGTGTCGTGGGCCAGCCTGAAACTGCCGGGCACATGTTCGGTCGGGCGCAGCTTGAACTGGATTTCGCAAGCAACACGCTGTCCGGTTTGATTGACCAACGTGCGAATAGTGGTGGGCAGGCTGCGACGGATATCACGCTTGAGCTTGGCACAATGGCAGATGGCAGCTTTTCAGGCACGACGACTGGCGGCGCATTCGCGAGTGGATATTCATCAGCGCCCGGCACCTATGGGGGGTTGATCGTCGGTCAGAACGGCGAAGAGGCCATTGGGCAAGCGACCGTTTATCACAATGGCGCAACCGACTACGTCGAAACTGGCGGGTTTATCGTCGGAGTGTGTAATCCGAACTGCTGATCAGATCTGCAACTGATTGTGGCGACGGTCGTTTCACCGTAGGTGAACAAGCGGGCCGCCTATTGGTCCGACTGGATGCGAGGGCCATTGGTGAAAATCATCTTTATGGGAACACCCGATTTTTCGGTGCCGGTTCTGGAAGCCCTCGCGGAGGCTGGTCATGAGGTATTGGCCGTCTATTGCCAGCCGCCGCGCCCTGCTGGGCGGGGGAAGAAAGAGCGTCCGTCGCCAGTGCAGCAGCGGGCAGAGGGGCTGGGCTTGGAAGTGCGTTATCCGGTATCCTTGAAGAGTGCCGAGGCGCAGGCGGAATTTGCGGCGCTGAACGCGGATGTGGCAGTGGTTGTGGCCTATGGGTTGATCTTGCCCCAGGCGATTTTGGATGCGCCAGCGCATGGTTGTCTGAACATTCACGCCTCGCTTTTGCCGCGGTGGCGCGGGGCGGCGCCCATTCATCGCGCGATTATGGCAGGCGATGCGGAGACGGGTGTCTGCATCATGCAGATGGAGGCGGGGCTGGATACCGGGCCTGTTTTGCTGCGTGAGGCGCTGGCGATTGAAGCGGAGGAGACCACGGGTGCCTTGCATGATCGGTTGTCGGATCTCGGTGCGCGGCTGGTGGTGGAAGCCTTGGCTGAATTGCCAAAGTTGAAACCACAGATGCAGCCCGAAGATGGTGTGACCTATGCCGCGAAAATCGACAAGGCCGAGGCGCGGGTGGATTGGACGCAGCCCGCAGCAGAGGTGGATCGTCTGATCCGCGGGCTGTCGCCATTTCCCGGCGCCTGGTGCGAGGTGGCCGGCGAGCGGGTGAAGTTGCTGGGCTCCCGCCTGGCGGCTGGGGCGGGCACGCCGGGGCAGGTGTTGGGTGGCTTCAAGATTGCCTGCGGTGAGGGTGCGGTGGAGGTGACCCGCGCACAACGACAAGGCAAAACCGCGATGGCGGCGGCCGAGGTCCTAAAAGGACTTGATTTGGGCGACCGCCTGTCCTGACATTTTAGTGATAGCGTATACGCAATTGCTGGCTCGGCGTCCGTAATCGTTATAGAACGAACGGAATCGCGGGGGAGGCGGTGAGATGAAAACAATTCCACAGATTGGTTATGGCACCTGGAACCGACCAGGTGAGGAAGCGTATCGCGGGACGTTGGCCGCTTTGGAGGCGGGCTATCGCCATCTCGATTGCGCCGAAGGGTACGAGAACGAAGCGTTCGTGGGCCGTGCGATTGCAGATACTGGGCTGGTGCGTGATGACCTTTGGGTCACGACAAAAGTGGCACCTGAGAGCTTTGGCCCCGGACAAGTCCGGCCGCATGTGGAAGCCTCGCTCGACAAGTTGGGTGTGGGGCCGGTGGATCTGCTGCTGCTGCATTATCCGTCGATCAATGATGAATATGAAATCGTCGACTACATGGCACAGTTTGCCGAAGTTTACGATGCGGGGCTGTGCCGAAATATCGGCGTGTCGAATTTTACCAAAAGTTACATCGATCAGGCGCTCCTTTTGCTCGGAGATCGCAAGCTGCTGACCAACCAGGTGGAATTGCATGTCTTTCTGCATAACACCCCGATTGTAAATCACTGCGCGGCTCGGGGTATCGGCATGACCGCTTATTCGCCGCTGGCGCGGGGTGCTGTGGCGGATGATCCGGCTTTGGCGCGGATCGGGGCGCAGGTTGGCGGGACCGCATCGCAGGTGGCGTTGGCGTGGTTGCTTGCCAAGGGCCATGTGGTCATCCCATCGTCGGGGACGCCTGCGCGGATTGCTGAAAATCTGGCGGCTAGAGAATTAGTTCTTTCCGATGCGCAGATCGCTGAAATCGATCAGCTTGACCGCGATATGCGGCTGGTCAACGGGCCATGGTGCCCGGTCTGGGATGTGGCGTGAGCGCGCCTTTCAGCCTTGTCGGGATCGACCACATTGTCTTTCTGGTGGACGATATGGAACGCGCTTTGCGCTTTTACCATGACGTTTTGGGATGCATGCCGGGCTATTCCTATCCCGATCTGGGGATGGAGCAGGTCTGGGCTGGGGCTGCGCTGATCGTGCTGTGGGATATGACGCATCCGGGGGCCGCATATGCTATGCCAGAGGTTTCGGGTGGTCGGAACGTTGATCATATTTGTATCGCGACCAGTCCCTTTGATCATGACAGTCTGCGCGCGCATCTGGCGGCACATGATGTGGCGATCGAACGCGAAGCGGTGCATGGCGGCGCGCGGGGCCTGGGCCACTCGTTCTACTTCCGTGATCCATTTGGCAATAAGATCGAACTCAAAGGCCCCGCGGAATATGCTGATGGTCGTTGATTTGCGCGGCACCTGCCGCTAGCGTCGCCCGGCGGCGATGGCGTTGTCGCTTTTTTTGTTTTTTCCTGTCCTGAACGCCGGGACCTTTTTGCATAAAGGGTCTGATATGACTGAGCGCCCGCAATCTTATCGGTTTCATCAGGGTGAGCGGGTCTTGCCATTCGCAGCCGAAGAATATGAGGCCCGGTTGGCCGGGCTGCGCCAGATCATGGCTGATCGGGACGTGGCGGTTGCGATCTTCACGTCAATGCACAATGTGGCATACTATTCGGGGTTTCTTTATTGCGCATTCGGGAGGCCTTATGCGCTGGTGGTGACCGCGCAGGAATGTGTGACCATCAGCGCTGGGATTGATGCAGGCCAGCCCTGGCGGCGGTCCTATGGCGACAATATCACCTATACTGATTGGGAGCGGAGCAATTTCTGGCGCACGGTCCGGTCTGTGGCCGGGATCGGTCGTGTGGTCGGGTACGAGGCGGATCACATGAGCGTCAGCCATGCGCAATCCCTGCGTCATCACCTGCATCCTACAGGACTGATCGACATCGCCCCTGACACAATGCGCCAACGCATGCACAAATCTGCCGCCGAGCGGGATCTGATCCGTGCAGGCGCGGCTGTCGCTGATATTGGGGGTGAGGCGATCCGCGATGCGATCAAGCCGGGGGTGCGTGAGATAGATGTCGCCATGGCGGGTCGTGATGCGATGGAGTTGGAGATTGCCAAACGGTTTCCGGAGGCTGAGTATCGCGACACCTGGGTCTGGTTCCAGTCGGGGATCAACACCGACGGGGCCCACAACCCGGTGACGGCGCGGGAATTGCAGCAGGGGGATATCCTGTCACTGAATACGTTCCCGATGATCAGCGGATACTATACCGCATTGGAACGGACCATGTTTGTGGCTGAGGTGGATGAGGCCAGCCTGAAGATATGGGAGGCGAATGTTGCCGCCCACGAATATGGCATGTCCCTGATGAAACCGGGCGTGTCTTGTGCGGAGGTGACAGCCAAGATTAACGCGTTCCTTGAAGAACGAGATCTCCTGAAATACCGCACCTTTGGCTATGGGCATTCCTTTGGGGTTCTGTCGCATTATTACGGGCGCGAGGCAGGTTTG
This sequence comes from Pseudomonadota bacterium, assembly GCA_038529695.1. Lineage (GTDB taxonomy): Bacteria > Pseudomonadota > Alphaproteobacteria > Rhodobacterales > Rhodobacteraceae > Yoonia. The sequence continues at coordinate 16,015 of JBCBDL010000064.1, forward strand.
GAACTGCGCGAAGACATCGAGACAGTCCTTGAACCGGGCATGGTGATCTCAATGGAGCCGATGCTGACCATCCCGGAAGGGGAGCCAGGGGCGGGTGGCTACCGGGAGCATGATATTCTGTTCATCACAGACGAGGGGAATGAGGACATCACCGGCTTTCCTTACGGGCCTGCGCATAATGTGATCGGATAGCGTCACCGATTGTCACGTTTTGTAATGCAAATGCAGAAAGTCGCCTGCGCGGTGTTTTGCCCGCTGCCGTCAAGGTGTTATCAGATGATTCGCGATTAATCCTGGTGGGATCAAGAAACGATGACGGACCTGACACGCCGATCTTTCGGGGCGATGATGCTGGCAAGCGGTGCTGCGGCCTGCGCGCCGCGTGTGGAGCCGACCGAGATTTTGCCGCCAGTGGCGTCATCGCGCGGTGACTATTTGCCCGGATACGGGCCGCTGCCTGATGCGGGCTATAATCTGCCCGGTATCCCTATGCGCTATACCTTTGGTGTAAACCGGCGGATGACCGGCATCTATAACGGAGAGCAGGGGCCGAATACGTTGGACGTCGATCCGTTTGCGAAGTTTTTGTACCATATCCGTGAGGATGGCACGACGACCCGCTATCCCGTTGGCGTCGGGCGGCAAGGTCGGTCGATCCGAGGTAAGGCGACGGTCCGGTTGAAAAAGAAGTGGCCCGGTTGGACGCCGACGCAGAACATGCTGCGCACCGAACCTGAGGTATATGGGCCGTTCCGCGCAGGTCTGCCGGGCGGATTGCGCAGCCCGCTGGGGTCTCGTGCGCTGTACCTTTACCGGGGCAATCGCGATACGTTCTACCGCATCCACGGCACCAACGATCTGGAATCTATCGGAAATTCCGGCTCGGCTGGCTGTATTCGGCTGTTTAATCAGGATATCATCCACCTTTACGATCAGATCGAGGTGCCGATGCAGGTGCATATCCGGGATCGTGAGGAATCTTTGCGCGTTGATCCCGAAAATTACGAACGTGGGATTGAATTGCCGCCGAAGATTATCGACCCGGAGCAATTGCTGGGCGCCGAGGCTGAGGCGTTGGATCGCCCGCCTGTTTTCGACGAGGCGTAAGCGCCTTTTATTTGCCTAACTGTCCGCTAGACTTGGTGCCAAATGCAGTGTGCTTTGGCGTGTCTGTTGTTTGAAAATGGTGACGACAGTGCTTACCTGTCTGTTATCAAAGAATAAAAGAGGGATAGTTTATGGCGAATTTCGAAACGCAGATTAAGGAATCGCAGGCGCAGGTGGCCGAGGCGCAAAGCAAAATCTCGGAATTGACCAGCCGGATTGAGACGGCCCGCCAGAAGATGGCGCAGGGCACGGATATTTCTGTGGATATCGAAAACGCATCGCTGGAAGATGTGCATGCGCATACAGAGCTGATGAACGCCAATATTGCAGAGCTGATCATGGGTCTGGACGATGTGACCTCGGCCTTTTCCAAAGACTTTGACGAGATGCGCTCAAAAACCGGGATGGAGACGTTCATCGGCATCTTCAGCAAGGGCAAGGCGGAATCGATGCGGCAGGAGCGGATGCGCACGGCCTCGATCGATGACAAGTTGCAGGATTTGATCAGCAAATCCGACGTGATCATGAAGCTGCTCGAAGGGCAGTTGGGGATCCTGAACGAGCAGAAGGACAGCGTGGAAAAGAACCTCGCCGGGACGCTGGAAGAGCGTGAGATGACCGTGGGTGAGTTGGAGACGGTGCGCGCGGATATTTTGGCGATGGACCCCAAGATTATTGAGCTTGAGGGCAAGATTTCCGTTGAACAGGATGCGGCGGCGCGGACGAAGCTGGAAACGGAGCTTGCTGCGCTGAACGCGCAATACAACGAGATGGTGCAGCAAGAGCAGGTGAAGCTCGCGAAATCCCAGACGCTGGAGCGCTATATCGAAAAGGGCAAGACATGGATCGACAGTTTGCAGAACCAGGCGGCGACGCAGATGGTGCTGATCAACAAACTGCAGACGGATACGAAGCAGCGGGTGGTGCTGTATGATGCGCTGTCAAAGTCGTTGAAGACCGCGCAGCAACAGGACGTGGCACACCAGATCAACGAGATTGGCGTGAAGACTGACCAAGAGGCGCAGACGGCGATGGCCGCCATCGGCTCGGCCACGAATGCCCGGATGGCGGATATGTTGGAGGCCCATGAAGACCACATGGTCTTTGCCCGCGAGGTGCTGGAGCAGAAGGCGAAAGCGGACGAACGCTTTATCCGCCGGTTCCAGGAAATCGTGGAGAAGCATGATAGCAATCAGTATGGGGCGCAATGAAACGTCGCCTCAAAGTCGCTGGTTTGATGCTGGCTATTGCTGCTCTACTCATCATTTTGTGCGTTTTATTTGAGGCATCTTACTTGTGGTACTTGCCGGGTATTGCGACAGGCATTTTTGCCCTTGCCTATGTCAGTGGTGATGCAGGGGCTGACACGTCCGGTCTAGGGAAAACGGGTGATGGATCAGGCGGGCTAACGTGACATCAGATTGTTTCCGTCTG
>JBCBDL010000065.1:0-18540 GCA_038529695.1 Pseudomonadota bacterium
TCCCCTGCCCTTCGCCGCCGCCTCGACGAGTAGCAGCTTTCAGCATTGCTTAGGTGAAACTCGTCAGTCGTTTGAGTCCCAGAATTGCAAAACGTTAAGCCACTGAACTTGCGGCATAGGCAGTCTCAACATTTAGGAGATCCGACAAAGCTTATCGGAGTTCGCAAATGATGAGACTAAATTATTGGGACTCCAGTCGGTAGCGCCCTGCCGCCCAAACTCAGATGTAACGCTGGATAGCATGAAGACGACTTTGCTTAACGGTACACGCCAGACACTGCGAAGCCGCTCCTAGCCAGTGATGCCCTCAATCTGCGGAAGCGGATCAGGTGACGTCACATTCTCAGGTCGCCGCTTTTCATAGAACGCATTTCCGCCAGTCGTCAGGACATAGTGGATGTTGTTGAAATCAGCATCATACCACGCAGCGTGAAAGAACCTTGCGTCCGCGATATTCGGGTGCCTTTCACCGGCCAGCACTGCGATCGCGGACGCCTCTGCCAAGGCTTGGCCGGCACCATTCATTGCCTTGGTCATGACACCTGGCGCAAACTGGTTTCTTTGACTGACGACATCGCAAACCGTGTCGGGGAAATCGCCCGATTGCACCCGGTTCATCACAACGCTGCCGACTGCGATCATCCCATCACGGCTTGAGCGGTTCGATTCGAAATACATAGCGCGGGCCATGCAATTGATTTCAGTCGCAGACGCGGGCCCCCTACCCGACTGCGATTGGCGTGTGCAACCGGCCAGGCTGCAGGAAACCACCAACATCAAGGTCATGAGGCTTTTTGCGTTGGAAAACCGCATCTGAGATCAAGCCTGTCGATTACTGTCAAAGATCAGTTTGCAGTATGCCTGTTGCGTAAGGTTGAAGCCAATTCTAAATGCGCCGTCGGCGCTTCTCCAACACGAGTTCAATCGATTGGGACACGTCAAGAATTCGGTCATCGAGAGAAAAACGCGCGTTTCGATTGAGAGCATCCGACAGGCGGCGACGCACCAAATCAGGTCGTTTGAACGCTAGAGAGTTGCTACGTTCAAAAGCCCTAATGGCCTCACCCTCGGACTTGCGGATCGGGATGCCCTTCATGTGGTCTTTTGTGTCGTCGCGACACTGATGATGCTGGTGAATGCAAATCAGGCAGGGCTGCCAGTCTTTGGCAGCCACCCCAAAAATCTCAATCAACGGGAGAGACTTCGGCCTGGTATTCACGCCTTTCTGGGCCCTTGTCACAGCTCTCACCCCGATTTGCATCCTGCAACCATACGACGTCACTCTGGCAGTATCGAACTAGACCAGCAGTTACGGCGCGGGCCACCCTGCCCGCTGATATGCACTGTCCCAGAAACGCCATTCATGCCAGGACGACCGCACAAACACAGCCTTCATCGTCGCGCGCGTCACCTCGTCCGCCTGCGCCGCCAGTTGGTCTGTCAAATCCAACATGCGCTGAACCGATTCCGCAAATGCATCGCTGGCATAGGTGTCGATCCATGCACGATACGGGTGATCCGCGGCGGCCCGCGCGTGGATTGACGCGCCAACCCGTTGATAAATCCAGAAACATGGCAGCAGCGCGACAACGGCCACCGGAAACGGATCAACCGCCGCTGATTTGATCAGGAAACTGACATAATGATCACAGGCCTGCGATGGCGGTGTGGCGACGAAATCCGCCTGGGACACACCATACATTGCCATATATTCCGCATGCAGTTGCCGCTCAACCGCCATGGCGCCATTCGCCGACCCAGCCAATTGCGCAATCGCAAGCGCATCGGGGCCACGGCTGGCAGCAAGCGCCAGCGCCCGCGCAAAGCCTTCCAGATAATGTGCGTCCTGGATGATGTATTCGCGAAAGGTTTCGGACGGTAACGTGCCCGCCGCCAGTTCCGCGTTAAAGGGCATGTCGCGAATGGTGCTTTGCAGATCAGCCGTGTCAGACCACAGCGTTTCGGTGAAACTCATGAGCATCTCCTGTTCTGGGCGAAGAAGATGCGGCGCGACGGTCAGCATGGCCCGTGGCTGACAACTTCCTCCGCCGGTATGAGCCGGTTCAGGTTCAAAGGGTACGTCTCAACCCAAAGCCATGCCTTGGATGCCCCTGTTGCAGGTGCAGTGGTCTCTCAAATCAAGACCTATGTCAAAGCAGTTCAGCCGAAATTCGCAAGGCCGCACGAACGCGGCTGTTCAAGCCATCAATCATTCCCTAATTGATGTCGGAAACAAAGGGGCGATCTGACCATGTTCAAAGCCTTACTTTGCCTCGCAGCACTTTGCGTCACCCTCGCCGCATGCGGCAATACCGGCGGCGCGGATATCCCGCTTGTCCCGGTGCCAACGCCCGGTCAGTTCTGATCTTGTACGTACAGAATCTGTACAGCATCTGTACGGGATCTGTACGGTGGTCCAATCAGTGATAGTGAAACTCACCCGTCACATGCCGCCATTCGCCCGCGCTGATCATCTTGCGATGGACAAAGCGCACCGAATGCAGCGGGCCATCCAATTCTTCCTGCCAAAAACTGATAAAATTCAACAGCTTCTCGTGGTCGGGGGCCAGATCGTAATCCTGCCAGATGAACGTGTTCAACACGTGCGGGTGGTCCGGCATGTGATAAAACATCTCTGCCGTGGTCAGTCCGTACCCTTTCATCATCAACTCTGTCTCTGACTGCATAAATGCTCCTGTTTTTCATTTGCCCCAAGAAAATGATTCCAAAGCACAAAAATATGTCAACAAAAACAAAGTGTTATCACCGGAGAATGGCGGCTGCTAACAACACTCTGCATGCGCCATTGCACCCAACATCAAGTGTCTGTTACAAATATGATAACGATATCTAGCAGTACAAGTAACAACAGGCGGTCCACGTGAACGACACCCCGGAAACACCTGAAAACGAAGAAGAAATGCCGCCGCAGCGTCCCGCTTATGATGGCCCTGCGGTCACAATCGAACACGAACTCAAGACCAGCTATCTCGACTACGCGATGAGCGTCATCGTGTCGCGCGCAATCCCCGATCTGCGCGATGGCTTAAAACCTGTGCATCGACGCATACTTTTTGGGATGAATGAAACTGGCAATACGCCAGACAAATCCTATCGCAAGTCGGCCCGCCCGGTTGGCGATGTCATGGGGAAATACCATCCACATGGTGATGGCGCAATTTACGACGCGCTGGTGCGTATGGCGCAGGATTTTTCCATGTCGCTTGTTCTGCTCGACGGTCAGGGCAATTTCGGCTCCATGGATGGCGATCGCGCGGCGGCCATGCGTTACACCGAAGTGCGCATGGACAAGCCCGCCACGTTCCTCTTGGCGGATATCGATAAAGATACCGTTGATTTTCAAGACAATTATGACGGCAAGGACCGCGAACCTACCGTTCTGCCCGCCCGTTTTCCCAACATGCTGGTCAATGGCGCAGGCGGCATCGCTGTCGGGATGGCGACAAATATTCCGCCGCATAACTTAGGCGAAGTGGTTGATGCCACGCTTGCATTGATCGATGAGCCGGACCTGTCATCCGAGCAACTGATCGATTACATCGCGGCCCCCGATTTCCCTACCGGCGGGATCATCCTGGGCCGGTCCGGCGCGCGCAAGGCTTATCTGGAGGGGCGCGGTTCCGTCATCGTGCGGGCCAAGACCCATATCGAGGAGATCCGCAAAGACCGCTACGCGATTGTCATCGATGAGGTGCCCTATCAGGTCAACAAAGCCTCCATGATTGACAAAATCGCCGAGGCCGCGCGCGACAAGCGGATCGAAGGGATCGCCCATGTGCAGGACGAATCCGACCGAAACGGTGTCCGCGTTGTCGTCGAACTCAAACGTGATGCCACGGCAGAGGTCGTGCTGAACCAGCTTTTCCGCTTCACACCGATGCAGACCAGCTTTGGCTGCAACATGTTAGCGCTGAATGGCGGTCGGCCAGAGGTGCTGACATTGCGCAACTTCCTGACTGCTTTCATTGATTTCCGGGAAGAGGTTGTGGCCCGTCGCACGGCTTATGAATTGCGCAAGGCCCGCGAACGCGCGCATATCCTATGCGGTCTGGCCGTTGCGGTCACGAATATCGACGAAATCGTGGCCACCATCCGCGCCTCTGCCGATGCCGCCACAGCCCGCGAAAAACTGATGACGCGGCGCTGGCCTGCCGAAAGCATCCTCGAATATATCGCGCTGATTGATGATCCGACCCATACCGCCAATGAGGACGGCACATACAATCTGTCAGAGACCCAAGCCCGCGCCATTCTAGAGCTTCGCCTCCAGCGCCTGACGCAGATCGGGGTACAGGAAGTCACCGACGAGCTGCAAGAACTGGCCGGTAAGATACGGGAATATCTTGAAATTCTGTCATCGCGCGACCGGATTATGCAGATTATCCGCGATGAGTTGCACGAAGTCCGGGAGTTATTTGCTGTTCCTCGTCGAACCGAGATTGTCGACTGGTCCGGCGATATGGAAGACGAAGACCTGATCGAGCAAGAGGATATGGTCGTCACGGTAACCTCCGGCGGTTATATCAAGCGCACTGCCCTCGCTGATTTTCGGGCGCAGCGGCGCGGCGGCAAGGGTTTGTCGTCGATGCAGACCAAAGAAGAGGATGTTGTCACCACCCTTTTTGTGGCGAACACGCATACGCAACTGTTGTTCTTCACGACAGACGGCATGGTCTACAAGCTGAAAACCTGGCGCCTGCCGCTGGGCAACCGCACGGCCAAAGGCAAGGCGATTGTGAACATCCTGCCCATTCCGCAAGGTGTCTCGATCGCGGCCATCATGCCCGTTGATCGGCCAGAGGAAGAATGGGCCGATCTGCAGGTTGTCTTTGCCACTTCGGCTGGAACTGTGCGGCGCAACGCCTTGTCAGACTTCACGAATGTGATGCGCAATGGCAAGATCGCGATGAAGTTCGAGGGCGAGCATGAGAACACAACCCTCATCAATGCCCGCATTGCTTCAAATGATGATGATGTGATGTTGGTGACAGATTCCGGGCGAGCGATCCGGTTTCCTGCAACCGATGTCCGGGTCTTTAACAGCCGCGCATCCGTTGGTGTGCGGGGCATTAAACTGAATGGCGCTGACAAGGTGGTCAGCATGTCAATCATCCGGCATTTTGAGGCCGACCCAGCAGAGCGCGCCGCTTACCTGAAAATGCGCCGTGCGATGGCCGGTTTGACCGACGACGCCGAAAATGAGGACGAAGAGGCAGCACCGGGCCAGATCAGCCAGGAACGCTATGCTGAAATGTCGGCGGCGGAGAACCTGATCTTGACCATTACCGCAAAGGGTTCGGGCAAGCTCAGTTCCAGCCATGACTATCCCGTGCGTGGGCGCGGCGGCATGGGCGTGGCGGCCATGGACAAGGCGATGCGCGGCGGGCCTTTGGTAACGTCATTCCCGGTCGATCTGTCCGATCAGATCATGCTGGTGACATCCACCGGGCAATCAATCCGGGTACCGATCGACGGGATCTCATTCCGGTCACGCGGGGCCGGTGGCGTCAAGGTGTTTGATACCGGCAAAGATGAGACCGTCGTCAGCGTTGCATGGATTGCCGACCAGGGCGAGGAAGACGCGGCAGAAGCGACCTAGCGAGACCGTTTACACCCGCCACGACACTGATCGGCGTTTTTTTGCTAACAATCCGCTAAGTAGGGCGTGATATGTTGTCGTAAGGGCAACAGTCGAAAGCCAAGCTGCCGCAGCCATAGACGGTCCGCATTTCATGCGCGATAGCTACAGCATCAATTCAAGAGGGTAGACCCATGATGAAGACACTTCTTCTTTCAACAGCCATGGTCGCAGCTGGCGCTACAGCAAGCGTTGCACAGGGCTTTACCGGTGCTGAACTGGGGCTGGAGTTTCAATCATTCAACGATTTAGACGAAAACACGACAGCGTATTTCGGCGGCGCGGAATTTGAGATCGTCCCACAATTTGCTGTTGCAGCCGACGTATCGTTCTATTCCAACTCGGCGAGTGACGACAATGCCAACAACTTCACGCTGCACGGCATCTACAAGTTTGGCGGTCCGCGGACCGGCGTTGGCCTGTTCGTTGGTCAGGACAGCATCGATGATGGTGACCTCGACGTTTTCGGTCTGGAAGGCGCGTTTGACTTTGGCCAGGGCCATATCGAAGGTTTCTTTGGCTCGGCCGATACAGAAGACAACTCGGACATCACATTTGCGGGTTTGGAATTTGAATATGACCTCGGCAGCGGGATCGGCGTTATTGGCGGTTTTGACCGCTTTGACCTCGAAGTCGGCGCTGACGAGTTTTCGATCACAACTCTCGAAATCGGCGGGTCGTACCTGGTTGCGGATATGGTCACGATCTTCGGCAAGATCGGGACGATTGAATTGGATGCGGAAGACATCGGTTCTGATGATGACAGCTTTATCAGCATTGGAGCAGAGATCGGCTTTGGCCCAGATCAGGGTTTGACCTTCTCGCCGCGCAGCATCTTCTCAAGCGCGCCGCTGGCTTTCTAAGCCAGACGATCACAACCAGAGAATGGCCCTGCGGACATGCGGGGCCTTTTTGTTTGACCCATAACCGTTGCGACAATTACCTTGCCATGCCATGCGCGACCGCGCGCCATTGCAAAATCGACACATCTTCAAATTGACACAATTAAGCCGCGAGCATCTGCCCGCTGAGATTGTATATCGCGCGCATTACGCATACTGGAGAGTACAATGTCGAAACATATTCTTGCCGCTGCGATCCTTGCGATGGTGAGCGCAACACCCACTTTGGCCCAGCAATTCAATGGCGGCTCCGTCACCGGGCAGTACAAGCAATACGACGATGATGAATTCGATCTCGAAAGCTTCTCATTTGAAGGCGGCGTCGAAATCGGCCTTGGCGACACATTTGCCCTTGGCGGGAATGTCAGCGTGTTCGAAGGCAGTGCATTTATTGAGGATCAGGTGACCAGCGCAACGGTGCACGCAATGTATATGACCTCGCCAGACTCGGCCATTGGTCTGTTTGTTTCACAGGACGTGTCAGACTTTTCCGATAGCACAAACTACGGGATTGAAGCTGGTGCAGCATCGGGTGCGACCCGGATTGAAGGTTACTATGGTGTAGCAGAAGTCGACGCGTTTTCAGACGTCGATTACACGATGGCCGGTTTCATGTTTGAGGTCGCATTCGGTAATGGGTTTGCGGCGGGTCTTCATTATGAATCCTATACTGTCGAAGACGGTGTGACTGTGTTAGCCACCTCTGACGATGAGGACCTGACCATCGCTGATACAGCCGTTTTCTTGAACTACACGATCCAAGGTGGTCCGACCCTCTACGCTGAATATGGCGAGATTGAAGCGACATTTTCGAACGATGGCACCGATTTCATCTTTGAAAACGAACTGGAGTATTTCGCGATTGGCGCAAGATACGCGCTTGGCCGCGAAGGTGGTAATATCTTCAGCGACCGCACATTGATCGGCTTTGGCGGCTAAACGCGGCCCCCAAGTCAAGGCACAAGGCCCGTGGCACATGCTGCGGGTCTTTTCTTTTGCCTGCCTTGCGACTACATCGCGGATCATGGCAAACACACTTAATATCATCGGCGGCGGCATGGCCGGGTCAGAGGCGGCATGGCAGGCCGCAAATGCGGGCCTCAACGTGGTGATTCACGAAATGCGACCGAAGGTCGGCACCTTTGCCCACCGCACCGGCCATTTGGGTGAGATGGTCTGTTCCAACTCTTTTCGGTCGGACGACCATGAACAGAATGCGGTTGGTCTGCTGCATTGGGAAATGATGCAGGCCGATGGGCTGATTATGAAGACGGCCTATCAGCATCGGCTTCCCGCTGGCGGCGCGCTTGCCGTTGACCGTGACCCGTTTGCCCAAAGCGTGACGACAGCATTAAACGCACACCCCAACATTCAGATTTCATACGATGAAATCACGGCGCTCCCGGATAATGGCCACTGGATTATCGCGACCGGCCCGCTGACATCCGGTGCTTTGGCGCAGGCAGTCCAGGCGGAAACCGGATCCGAGGCGCTCGCTTTTTTCGACGCTATTGCTCCCATCGTTTACGCGGACAGCATCAATATGGACGTCGCGTGGATGCAGTCGCGCTATGACAAAGGCGAGACCGAGGATGAACGCACCGCTTATCTGAATTGTCCCATGACCAAAGACCAGTATGAGGCGTTCATTGATGCCCTGTTGGCTGCGGACAAAACCGCGTTCAAGGACGGCGAAACGGCAGGATATTTCGACGGCTGCCTGCCGATTGAAGTCATGGCAGAGCGTGGTCGCGAAACCCTGCGCTTTGGCCCGATGAAGCCCGTTGGCCTGACGAATGCGCATGACCCGGACAACAAGCCTTATGCGGTTGTGCAGTTGCGGCGCGATAATGCACTTGGCACGCTGTTCAACATCGTGGGTTTTCAAACCAAGATGAAATACGGCGCACAAAAGGCTGTTTTCAAAACTATTCCTGGGCTGGAGAAAGCAGAGTTTGCACGTCTGGGCGGGATCCATCGGAACACGTTCATCAACGCGCCAACACTGCTTGATGCTGAAATGCGCCTGCGCTCCAAACCGCATATCCGCTTTGCAGGGCAAATCACGGGTGTGGAAGGATATGTTGAAAGCGCCGCGATGGGCCTGCTTGCCGGCCGCATGGCAGTGGCCGAACTAACCGGTCAGGCCCTTGCCCCCGTCCCCGATACCACCGCGATGGGTGCGCTCGTTACCCACATCACCGGCGGGGCCGAGGCAAAGACGTTCCAACCCATGAACGTCAATTTTGGGCTCTTCCCACCGCTTGACGGCATCAAAGGCGGGCGGCGCAACCGCAAGGAACGCTACAAGGCGTATACCGACCGGGCCAAGGCAGACTGGACCGCATGGCTTGGCCAAATGGCGCTGGACGCCGCCTGATCACAACGCCTACACTTCTGCCATGGCCAAGAAAAAAGATGTCATGCGCCCTGCCCTGTGGACCCCGCGCCCGGTCGAAGAGACCATTGCGGTCTATGCTGACTGGGCAGAGACATATGACGATGACGTCACCAAACGCGGCTATCATACGCCCCGGCGGATTGCGGATGCGTTGAAGAATATCGCCAAGCCCGATCAGCATATCCTTGATTTTGGCTGCGGCACCGGTATCAGTGGTGCCGCACTTAAACAGGCGGGCTTCGCCCAGATCGACGGCACCGACATCACGGCAGAGATGCTCAAAAAGGCTGCTGCGCGCGGCATCTATGATAAAACGTGGCTCTCGCAGCCGGGTGAATTGAGCTTTGGCCGAGGTGCCTATCCGATCATTGCCGCTGCCGGTGTTGTCAGCCTTGGCGCAGCGCCGCCAGAAACCTTGCGGACGCTCACCGGCAAACTCACCACCGGCGGCCTGCTTGCCCTGTCGTTCAACGACCCCACATTGGCCGATGACAGCTACATCGACGCATTGGGTGCCGAGGTCGCCAATGGCCGGGTCGAGGTGATATTCCGCGAACACGGGCCCCATCTGGACGACGTTGATATGGGCGCCGATGTCATCATCTTGCGCGCCCGGTGATCACACGTTTTGCTCCCTCACCTACCGGACCACTGCATCTTGGGCATGCCTATTCTGCGATGCTGGCCCACGACATGGCGTCAAACGCTGACGGGACTTTCATCTTGCGGATGGATGATATCGATCGGGTCCGTTCAAAACCGGAATATGAACAACAGGCGATTGACGATCTGCGCTGGTTGGGCCTGTCATGGCCGGAACCGATTATGAAGCAGTCGCGCTCTGAACCGCGCTTTCGTGCGGCACTGCAGCAGCTTACCGCGATGGATCTGCTCTATCCCTGCTCTTGTAGCCGCGCCGATATCGAAAACGCAGCCGATGCCCCGCAAGAGGGCGTGCCAACCCATGGCCCGGACGGGCGCATTTATCCCGGAACCTGTCGCCACCGCGCAATGGCAGAGTTTCGGGAGGGTGATGCGATCCGCCTGAATATGCAAAAGACCATCGCGCGGGCCGCAAAATTGCCCAGCTACACAGAAACCGGGGCGCGCTATGAGGGCCAGCGAAACCTCGATCCACAAGACCTGATCCTGACCATCGGTGATGTGGCCGTCGCACGGCGAGGGATGGCGGCCGCATATCATCTGGCCGTTGTCGTTGACGACCATTCACAAGGCGTCACACACGTCATCCGCGGCGAGGATCTGTTTGACGCCACACGCATCCATGTCTTGCTTTATCAGCTGCTGGATCTGCCGATCCCCATCTACCATCATCACCGTCTGATCCGCGATGATCAGGGCAAACGGCTCGCCAAACGTGATGATGCGCAGGCTATCGCCAAATATCGCGCCGAGGGGGCAACGCCCAACGATATCAGACGGATGGTGGGTCTTCCGACAGTTTGACGACCTCAACCTCAGACCCGTCCTGTACGCTGGTGTAAAAGCAGGTGCGGCGACCCGTATGGCAGGCCGCGCCTGTTTGTTGCACCTTCACAAGCAGACAATCGCGGTCACAATCGAGGCGGAAATCCACCAGCGCTTGCGTGTGCCCACTGGTTGCGCCTTTGACCCAGAATTCCTGCCGGGACCGCGACCAATAGGTCACTTGCCCGGTCTCAAGCGTCTTGGCCACGGCCTCTGCATTCATCCACGCCATCATCAGCACCTCACCTGATGTCGCATCCTGCGCAATCGCGGGGATCAGCCCTGCGTCATTATAAGTCAGGCTGCTGGGATCGAAGGGCATGTGGAAAACCTTTGCATTGGGGCGCCGTCGGATTATCTAATGGGGGCAACGGTAAAGGGCAAACGCGATGTCAGCAGAAAACGACCTGATCAAACTCTACTCGACGCGCATTCGGGCACTGGCCGCTGACATGCCACGGACGACACGGCTCGACAACCCCACCGCAACAGCCAAGAAGCGCGCGCCGCTTTGTGGCTCGACCGTGACTGTGGATGTGATTGTGAAAGACGGCATCGTCACGGATTACGGGCAAGACGTCAAAGCCTGCGCCCTGGGTCAGGCTGCTGCCTCTGTCGTGGGTGCGGGCATCGTTGGCCAGTCGATCAGCACCATCGAAAAGGGCCGTGAAGAGCTGCTCAACATGCTCAAAAATGACGGGCCAGTACCGACTGCACCGTTTGACGCGTTGGAAGTGCTTGAACCCGCCAAAGACTATAAAAATCGGCACGCCTCGATCATGTTGGCCTTTGATGCGACACTCGACGCGCTGCAAGCCCACCAGGCTTCAGCATAAAAAACCGCCGCGCATCCGGGACAGGATGGCGGCGGCAGGGAGAACGATCAGGCCCAGTCCGAGGTATCAAAGGGGAGAGGCAAATCCCCGTTTTGCGATACAAGACAGGCAGGTCATCAATCATTGCATTCTTGGGACAGGGCAATGTGATGGGCTGGGCCGTGACCGCCAGGCAAGTCAGATCAGTCCGGGCAAGGCCAATCCGACAACAAGCATGACCATCAAGGCAACAACACCCAAAGCATCCATCAGCAGCGTATCGCGCGAGCGGATGATGACAGATTTAATCTCTTCAGCCATGTGATGTTCCCTTAACGTTCTGTTGCTACTTTGTTCTCATATGGTTAACCCCATGTAAAGAACTTTTTAAGAACATTCGCGAACATTTTGCTCGGAAAGGCGTTAACCCACTGATATCAAACGGATCGCCTTGTCCTGCTCCATTAACCAAAGCAGGGTCCGCGCCGCCTGCCCGCGCGGGCTTTCCAATGTGGGATCATCGTTCAACAGCTTGCGCGCATCCGATTGCGCTAATGCCATCAGGCCTGCCTGCCGTTCCAGATCAGCTATGCGAAACCGTGGGATTCCTGATTGTGCGGTGCCAATCACATCCCCCGCGCCACGCATGGCCAGATCTTCCTCCGAGATCCGAAACCCATCCTCAGTCTCGCGCAAAATCTCCAACCGCCTGCGCCCGCTCTCACTTAGCGGCGCCTGATAGATCAACAAGCAGGTCGACGCAGCAGCCCCACGCCCAACTCGACCGCGCAATTGGTGCAATTGCGCCAGCCCGAAACTTTCGGCCCGTTCAATCATCATGATCGACGCATTAGGCACATTCACCCCAACTTCGATCACGGTTGTCGCAACCAGCACTTTCGTCTGGCCCGCAACGAACCGCGCCATCGCCGCATCTTTCTCGGCAGGTGGCATCTGCCCATGTACCAGGCCAACAACGCCCTCACCCAAGGCCGCGCGCAGGTGCTTGAAACGTTCTTCCGCGGCGGTCATGTCAACGACCTCGCTTTCCTCAACCAACGGGCAGACCCAATAGGCTTGCCGCCCTTCAGCAACCGCCTTGCGCAGTCGCTCTACGATCTGATCCATCCGAGATGTTGAAATCAGCGCGGTCTGTACCGGCGTCCGGCCGGGTGGCTTTTCATCAAGGATCGTCACATCCATGTCACCATATTGCGCCAAAGCCAGCGATCGCGGGATCGGCGTTGCGGTCATGACCAAGACATCTGTCGCCGCCCCTTTATCCCCCAACGCCATCCGTTGCGCGACGCCAAAGCGGTGTTGCTCGTCAATGACGGCCAGTCGCAGATCATCAAACACCACATCTTTCTGAAACAGCGCATGGGTTCCAACCAGGATATTGATCCTGCCTTCTGCAAGTGCTGTCAGCTTTGCGACCCGCTCTGCCCCTTTATCGCGTCCGGTGAGCAATTCCAGCACAACACCTGCGCTTTCGGCGAAGGGCCGCAACCCTTCCAAATGCTGACGCGCCAAAATTTCGGTGGGGGCCATCATGACCCCCTGCCCGCCTGCCTCAACAACGCAAAGCAGCGCCATCAAAGCGACCAATGTTTTCCCCGACCCCACATCGCCCTGCAAAAGCCGGTTCATCCGAAACTCTGCGGCCAGATCCTCCGCAATCTCTGATACGGCGCGCCGCTGCGCTGCTGTCGGTGTGTAGGGCAACGCTGCGAGGACCTTGTCTTGCAATGCACCTGTGGCGACTGACGCGCGCCCCTTTGCCCGCCGCGACACCGCCCGCGCCAACGCGAGCGTCATCTGATGCGCCATCAGCTCATCATAAGCCAACCGCCTGCGGGCCGGATCATCCGGCGACAAATCCGTTGTCTTTTTCGGTCCGTGGGCATGGGCCAGGGCCGCGCGCCAATCCGGCCAGCCTTCGCGTTGCTTCAAGGCCGGATCAATCCACTCTGGCAGCTCCGGCGCTTTGTCCAATGCGGACCGCGTTGCTTTCCACATCAATTTCTGGGAGATCCCCGCTGTGAGCGGATAGACAGGTTCAAATGCCGGAATATCACCAGCATTTTCAGGCGGAACCACATGATCGGGGTGCACGATCTGCGCGATATTGTCGAAAATCTCGACCTTGCCCGACACGATACGTTTTTGACCAGTGGGCAACAAACGCTGCAAATAATCACCACGCGCATGAAAGAACACCAGTTGAAACGAGGTTTGCGCGTCCGTCACATGCACCCGGTACGGGCGCCCGCGCGAACGCGGTGGATAATGCTCTCCGATAGTGACCTCAACTGTCGCGACCGCAGGGGCGATGACGTCACGCACGCTGCGCTTGTGCGCACGATCCACACCGGAATGTGGCAGTGTCATCAACACATCGCGTGGCTTTGCCACGCCGATGGTTTCGAGCGTTTGCGCTGTCTTCGGGCCAATGCCATCCAGCGCGGTCAGCGCCCCAAAAAGCGGGAACAGAACCTCAGGACGCCCGGTCATGCCTCGCCGATCAGCGCAAGCCAGCCATCCTCATCCATCGTGTTTACGCCAAGATCGGCGGCCTTTTTTGCCTTGGACCCGGCACCTGGACCGGCGACAAGAATATCCGTTTTCGCGCTGACTGACCCCGAGACCTTGGCGCCCAGGGCCTCAGCCCGCGCCTTTGCCTCAGCGCGCGTCATCCGCTCTAGCGTGCCCGTGAACACCACGATCTTGCCTGCCACGGGGCTATCAGTTGCCACTGGCGCAGCATCTTCGACATCCAACGCAGCGATAAGACGATCGATTGACGCCCGTTCGGCCTCCTGCTGCAGGGTCGTCACAATCGATGCTGCCATGACAGCGCCGACGCCATCAATGCTGATCAGATCATCCCATTCCGGGCCTTCGCCGATTGTCGCAGCTGTCATCGTCGCTTGGAACGCCGACCATGAGGTATAGTGGCTGGCCAAAAGTGCGGCAGAGCTTTCACCGACATGCCGAATACCCAATGAAAAGATCAGGCGGGCAAGAGGAATTTTCCTTTTCGCATCAATTGCATCGAAAAGGTTGTTCGCACTTTTTTCGCCCCAACCATCACGATTTTTGAGCTGCTGCACCCCGGCGCCAAACCGATCACGCAACGTAAAAATGTCGGCGGGAGTTGCGATCCAACCATCCGCGTAAAACTGTTCGATCTGTCTGGCGCCGAGCCCTTCGATGTCAAAGGCCGCACGCGAGACGAAATGCTTCAATTTTTCTACCGCTTGCGCAGGGCAAATCATGCCGCCGGTGCAGCGGCGCACGGCGTCGCCTTCCTCTCGGATCGCCTCTGATCCGCATTCAGGGCAAATATTCGGGAACACGTAGCGCGCGGCATCCTTGGGCCTGCGTGCGATATCGACATCTTTGACCTTCGGGATCACATCGCCGGCGCGATAGACCTGCACCCAATCGCCAACGCGCAAATCGCGCCCCTCTCGGATCCGCTGACCGTCGCCGCCGATCCCGGCAATGTAATCCTCATTGTGCAAGGTGGCATTAGACACGACGACACCCCCCACTGTGACCGGCTTGAGCCGCGCCACGGGTGATAGTGCGCCCGTGCGGCCAACTTGAATATCAATTGCCTCCAACGTGGTCCAGGCCAGCTCCGCTGGAAATTTATGCGCAATCGCCCAGCGTGGCGTCGTCGACCGAAAGCCCAGGCGGGCCTGCAAGCTCAGATCGTCAACTTTGTAAACAACCCCGTCGATGTCGTAGCCCAATTCAGCGCGGCGTTCTTCGATCCTGTGATAATGCGCAATCATGTCCGCTGGGCTTTCACAACGGACCGTCAAGTCATTGGTCGTGAAGCCCAACGCGTCCAATCGCGCGATTGCGTCTGATTGCGTCACTGCCAGCGGTGCCGAAAGTTCTCCCCATGCATATGCAAAAAAACGCAACGGCCGTGATTTCGTAATTGAAGCATCCAGTTGCCGCAATGATCCGGCCGCGGCATTGCGCGGGTTGGCAAATGTCTTACCCCCCTGTTCGGCTTGGCGGGCATTCAAGGCCGCAAAATCGGCGTGGCTCATATAGACTTCGCCGCGGACCTCAAGGATGTCTGGGGCGTCAACGATCTTTTCGGGTATGTCATCAATCGTCCTTGCATTTGCTGTGACATTTTCGCCCACCGCCCCATCGCCTCGTGTGGCGGCCTGTACCAGAACACCGTCTTCGTAGCGCAACGATAACGACAATCCGTCAATTTTCGGCTCGGCGGTGTAGGTCAGCGGCGCATTTGCATCAAGGCCCAGATACTTGCGAATGCTGGTATCGAAACTCTGCACATCATCATCGTCGAATGCGTTACCTAACGACAGCATCCGGACGATGTGCTGAACCTTGCTGAAACCATCGGCAATTGCACCGCCAACCTGTTCGCTTGGGCTGTCAGCGCGTTTGAGATCGGGAAAGGCGGCTTCAATCGCGAGATTGCGACGCTTCAGCGTGTCATAGGCAGCATCGCTGATCTCTGGCGCATCATCGCGATGATACGCGGTATTTGCCGCGTTCAACTGCTCTGCCAGCCAGGCCAATTCCACCTTGGCCTGTGCAAGTGTCAGGTCGCTTGGTGCAGTCTTGCCAGTCTGCGGATGATGAAGACTGCTTTGATCGCCCACTTTGGCCCCCGCAAATTGTCTTAGATGCGCCCACGCGGGGCTTCATCCAATTCTTATGCAGGTGGATGTATGTCGTCCAGTGCAAGGCCGCGCAATTTCGCGCCACCTTCGTGTTCATCCTGAACGCGGGGTTTAAGCGCCGACCGCAAGCTTTTCTTCGGCCAGTATCGGATCTGGATCGCGCAGGACATAGCCGCGTCCCCATACCGTTTCGATGTAATTGTCGCCCGCTGTTGCCTCACTCAGCTTCTTCCGCAATTTGCAGATGAAGACGTCGATAATCTTCAATTCCGGCTCATCCATGCCGCCATAAAGATGGTTCAGGAACATTTCCTTGGTGAGGGTTGTTCCCTTGCGCAAGCTCAGCAATTCGAGCATCTGATATTCTTTCCCGGTCAAATGCACCGTGCTGCCCTCTACCTCTACCGTCTTGGCATCTAGGTTCACGGCAATCTGCCCGGTCTTGATGATTGACTGGGCGTGGCCTTTTGATCGGCGAATGATTGCATGAATACGCGCCACGAGTTCTTCGCGGTGGAAGGGTTTGGTCAGATAATCATCTGCGCCAAAACCGAAGCCTTTTAGCTTACTTTCTGTCCCATCGTCCCCTGAGAGGATCAATATAGGCGTATCAATACGGCTGAGACGGAGTTGGCGCAGAACCTCGTGCCCGTTCATGTCAGGAAGGTTCAAATCCAACAGGATGAGGTCATAATCATACAGTTTTGCCAGATCGATCCCCTCCTCGCCCAAATCCGTCGCATAAACATTCAGGTTGGCATGGGTCAGCATCAATTCGATACTTTTTGACGTCGTAGGATCGTCTTCGACTAGCAAAACACGCATTCGAGGTCTCCGCTCTCTCATTCACGCCATTAACCTAGACGTGCAAAGGTTAACCAGCGGTTACCGCCCGCGGAGATGATTGCATTTCTACCTACGGTTGTCGATAGCGTTGAAGGGCAGTTGTCTTAAGGGCAGCTTCGCCAAATTGCATCACCGCACTTTCCCATTCCGTGAATTCCTCATCGGACAAACTGTAACGTTCCAAGGCCTCTTTGCGCTGAATAAGCCCTGCTCCAACAGCTCGGACGACCGCCGCTTTGCGCGACGCAACCCACCGTCGTGTCTTCTCGCTGGGCAGATCAGCGCGTGTCATAATGCTGCCATCAGGCAGGGTCACCGATCGCGGTCCTTCAACTTTACGTAGATACATGTTGCACCCCTTTGCGTTTCCACCGACGCAATCTATGGGATGCAGGGCTTAAAGAGTGGTATAAACCCCACTTGAGAGTACGGTGCATTTTCCTATATTTCATCGCAAACACAATGCATCTGGAAAATCCATGTCGCTTGATTCGCCGCTGAACTCTCTCGGCTTTGCCAAATCGCCTGCGCAAACGCGCGTCGTCGTCGCCATGTCAGGTGGCGTCGATAGCTCTGTCGTGGCCGCGAAACTGGCCGAGGAAGGCTATGATGTGGTGGGTGTCACCTTGCAACTTTACGACCATGGGGCGGCCCTCGCCAAAAAAGGCGCCTGCTGTGCGGGCCGCGACATCCACGATGCCCGCCGCGTGGCCGAGGAAATGGGTTTTCCGCATTACGTACTCGATTACGAAAACACATTCCGTGAAGCCGTCATGGACGAATTCGCCGACAGTTATCTGGGCGGGGCGACGCCTGTACCTTGCATTCGCTGCAATGAACGCGTGAAATTCAAGGACCTTCTGGAAACGGCGAAGGATCTGGATGCCGATTGCATGGCGACCGGGCATTACATCCAGCGCAAAATAGGTGCGGAGGGAGCTGAATTGCATGCTGCCGCCGACCCGACCAAGGACCAAAGCTATTTCCTGTTCTCCACAACGCAGGAACAGCTTGATTTTTTGCGCTTTCCACTGGGACACCATGCTTCAAAAGACGAAACACGTGCTCTTGCCGCCAAATATGGGTTGAGCATCGCCGACAAACCCGACAGCCAGGACATCTGTTTCGTGCCCAACGGTGATTATGCCGCCGTCATTGAAAAACTGCGCCCAGGTGCTGCGGAGCCGGGTGATATCGTGGATACTCGCGGGACCGTCCTTGGCAACCATAAAGGCGTCATCCATTACACAATCGGCCAGCGTCGGGGCCTTGGCATCGGCGGGCTGGCCGATCCGCTTTATGTGGTGAAACTGGATGTTGATGCCAAACAAGTTGTCGTTGGCCCAAAAGACATGCTCGCCACCCGGCGCGTGCCGGTGCGCGAGATCAACTGGATCGGCGACGGTAAACTGACGGATATGGCCGAGCGACAGATCGCGGTGCGCGTCCGCTCAACCCGGCCACCAACAGATGCAATCCTGCGCCCGATTTCTGAAACGGAGGCGGAGGTAGAGCTGCTCGTCGCAGAGCAAGGTGTTTCACCGGGGCAGGCTTGCGTCTTCTACGACCCTGACAGCACCCGCATTTTGGGCGGCGGTTGGATCTGGCGCGGAAACGCGTAAGTCGCATCAAAGATCGGCCTGGATTTATCCGAGAGCGTTCGCCGTAAATCGCAGAAAATGTCGCGAATGAGCCCAAAGTGCCGAATGCTGCAGGATGCATAGATGTCCGCTTCATTTTTGGTCTCTAC
>JBCBDL010000066.1:0-18389 GCA_038529695.1 Pseudomonadota bacterium
GGTTCGAGATTTACGTGGACGGCACGGATATCGGCATGCCGCTTTGGGAGACGCTCTTTGCCGCCGGCGACGATCTGAATGTACGGGCAGGGTGCCCCAATGCGATCGAGCGGATCGAGGGTGGGTTGCTGTCCTATGGCAATGACATGACCGACGACAACACGCCCCATGAATGCGGGCTGGGGCGGTTCTGCTCAACCCAGACGGCGATTGGCTGTGTGGGGCGCGATGCGCTATTGCGCGTCGCAAAGGAAGGACCGACACAACAGGTGCGCGCCATCGCAATTGATGGCGCAATCCCGTCATGTGATCGGGTCTGGCCGCTGATGGCGAAGGGCAAGCGTGTGGGGCAGGTGACTTCGGCCGCCAAATCGCCTGATTACGACACCAATGTCGCCATCGGGATGGTGCGTATGACCCATTGGGACGAAGGCACCGAACTCGAAGTCCACACCCAGGACGGCGCGCGCGCAGCGACGGTTTACGAAAACTTCTGGCATTAGCGATTGCAGCACCCGTCAGAGCCTCCGGCGGAAGTTTGATTGGACAAAGAAAGAAAAGGGGACATCCCCGTAATGAAAGGACACACGATGTTTCAGGCTTTGGTTGTTGAAAAGGATGACGACGGCAAGACCAGTGCGGCGGTGCAGGAGATGTCGTTGGATCAATTGCCCGCGGGTGATGTGACGGTTGCCGTGGAGTATTCCACGGTAAACTACAAAGATGGTCTCTGTATTGGTCCGGGCGGCGGATTGGTCCGGAATTACCCGCATGTGCCAGGCATCGACTTTGCGGGAACCGTCGAAGCCTCTGACGACGACCGCTATAAGCCGGGCGACAAGGTTGTTCTGACAGGCTGGCGCGTGGGTGAGGCGCATTGGGGTGGCTACGCCCAAAAGGCGCGGGTGAAGGCAGATTGGCTGGTGCCGCTGCCCGATGGGTTGGATGCACGTCAAGCGATGGCGGTGGGCACAGCCGGGTTCACAGCGATGCTGGCTGTTATGGCGTTGGAGGATCATGGAATTAAAGACGGGCCCGTATTGGTGACGGGTGCAGCCGGCGGTGTCGGGTCAGTTGCCACAGCGATCTTGGCGAGCTTGGGGCATGACGTCGCGGCTGTCACGGGGCGTCCCGAAACATCTGATTATCTGACATCACTGGGCGCCACCCAGATCGTTGCGCGCGAAGAGCTAAACGAGACCACCAAACGCCCATTGGAGGCAGAGACTTGGGGCGGTTGCGTGGATGCCGTTGGCGGTGAGATGCTGGCCCGGCTTTTGGGCCAGATGAAATATGGGGCGTCAGTCGCGGCCGTGGGGCTTGCTGGTGGTGCGGCATTGCCTGCAACGGTCATTCCGTTCCTGCTGCGTGGGGTCAACCTGCTGGGGATCGACAGCGTAATGCAACCTTACGACAACCGCTTACGCGCTTGGCAGCGCATTGCCAAAGACCTGCCCATGGACAAGCTGGAGGCGATGATCCAACCGGCGACACTGGCCGATCTTCCAGACTTGGGTCGCGGCATTTTGAAAGGCCAGGTCAAAGGGCGGGTGGTCGTTGATGTGAATGCCTGAGGGCGATCACTGTTTCCAAAACCGACATGAATGACAGGCGCAGATTAATGCAAGATCTGCGCCTGTTTTGCGTCAAAATGCTGCAAATGCGAGTAAAATACTGCAGTTGCAGCGTCGTTTAGCGTTAACAGACTGGCGCAAAACCGGGTTATTTTGACGCATCTTCCTGTTATAGTTCTGTCATAATAACAGCCAACAGGGAAACAATCATGGCTCCTAAACCTCCTTTATCGGACCTCCCGATTAAGACCGCCGACAGCGGTTTTTATCGCGGGTTCAGTGTGAACGTGACCGTTATCAGCAAGATCATCATCAGTGTCTTGGTGGTCTGGTGTATCTTTTGGCCGCTGCAAGCGGGCCGTATCTTGGGCGATTGGAACACAGCTATTCTGGCGCAGTTTGCCGCCTGGTATATCTGGGTTGTTGCCGCCTTCGTGCTGGTCTGTCTCGGGCTTGCGCTTTGGCCCGCAGGCGGGAGGTTGAAACTGGGCGCTGACCACGAAGAGCCTGAATTCTCCAACTTTTCCTGGTTCTCGATGATGTTTGGTGCCGGGATCGGGGTTGGTATGCTGACCTGGGCCGTGGCGGAACCTGTGGCGCATTTTGGTCAGAATCCGTCAACGATTGCGGGGGCAACAACGGCTTTGGCTGCCGATAACGTGCGCACGGCCTATGTCTGGTCCTACTTGCATTGGGGTCTTGGTGCATGGGCGTGCTACGCGGTTGCCGGCCTTGCCTTGGCTTTCTTTAGCTATCGACGCGGTCTGCCACTGACCATCCGCTCGTCACTGACACCGCTTTTTGGCAAATCACTGTCAGGCACATTGGGCCATGTGATCGATATCGTCGCTGTCGTGGCCACGATTTTGGGTGTGGCGCAAACGCTTGGTTTTGGTGTGGATCAGTTTGTTGCTGGCCTGACGCGGATCGGCATCGGCGGCCTGGTGCATCCAGACGGCGCTTTGGACGCGGCCGGGGCAAGCATTGGTGGTACCGTCAACACGATGGGCATTGTGGTCGCATTGCTGTTTATCATGGGGGCATCGACATTGTCGGCGTTGTCGGGTGTCGGTAAAGGCATCAAATGGCTGTCCAACATCAATATGGTACTGTCGATTGTCCTGCTGGGCTTCTTCATCATATTCGGCGCGACCTGGTTCGGCGCTTCGGCCTTCTTTGTCGGGATCTGGGATTACCTGATCGCCCTGCCAGGATTGTCATTCCAGGTCTATTCCGGCACCGGTCTTGATGCCTTCGTGGCTTCGGCGCCTGCGGCAATTCAAACCCTGCCGGCAGCGGACGCGCAATCGGTGCTTTCTGCCCTGTCCAGTCCTGGCGCGACAGTGGAAGGTGTCACTGCATCGATGACTGAAAGCGGGATTGCCGTCTCGCAGGCTGACATCGCGGCTGTCTATGACGGCACCCTGGAGAACCGACTGACGACCTGGCAGGGTTGGTGGCCGGTCTTTTACTGGGCCTGGTGGATCGCGTTTGCGCCTTTCGTGGGTTTGTTCCTGGCGCGGATTTCGCGCGGGCGGACGATCCGTGAATTCGTGTTGGGTGCGATGATCGTGCCATCGCTGATGTGCTTTGTCTGGTTCGCCTGGGCCGGTGGCACCGCTGTGGACCTTGAACTGAATGGTGACGCAAACGGTATCATTCTGGGCGCTGGCAACGGCGACAAGATCTTTGCGATGACCGAGTTTATGTTGGCACCGATCAGCGAATGGTTGTCATGGGCGATGGCGGTGATGATCGTTGTCTTGCTGATGACGTTCCTTGTGACCTCGGCTGACTCGGCTGTTCTGATTGTCAATACGATCAATGCCGCCGGGGATGAGGGGCCGAAGGCACGTCCACACATCATGTTCTGGGGTGCTGCACTGGCCCTTGTGGTTGGTGGATTGCTTTTGTCCGGAGGGACCGGTGCCATTCAAACCGCAATGGTGATCGGGGCTTTGCCGTTCTCGATCGTGATGGCGTTGATGTGTTTGGCGCTGATCAAGGCGATCTGGAACGATGGTCGTCGCGCTGCAGCGGGTGTTCCATCCGTCACGGTCGATCCGGTCGCAACACCTGCAGAATAGGATCGCTGCTGACATCAACGGCCCCGCTGCGCAAGCGGCGGGGCTTTTGCTATCGCAGACATGCTTGACCCCGAAACCGGCGTACTAGGTCCTGATCCGAAAGCGGGCAATTGCGTTCCGCGTGGAGGTTTGATGAGCAGTTCCCCAATAATTCTTTGGCTACGTCGCGATTTGCGGCTTGGTGACCATGAGGCGCTGACCGCAGCCTGTGCGACGGGCCGCGCTGTCATCCCGCTTTTCATCCACGACGACCAGATCGCAGCACTCGGTGCAGCCCCCAAAATGCGGATGGGACTTGCAATTGATCAGTTCCAGGCCGCTTTGCAAGACAAGGGAAGCCGACTGATCCTGCGCAAGGGCAAAGCGATTGACGTATTGCGGGACCTGATCCGCGATACCGGCGCCGGTGCCGTCTATTGGTCGCGCCTATACGATCCCGATAGCAAGGCGCGTGACACCGAAATCAAATCTGCGCTCAAATCCGACGGGTTGGAGGTGCGCAGCTTTGCAGGCCATCTTTTATTCGAACCCTGGACGGTTCAGACAAAAACAGGCGGGTTTTACAAGGTCTACACACCGATGTGGAAAGCCGTTCGCGACAGGGACGTTGCCGCCATTTTGCCGACACCTGCGGCAATCCCCGCCCCGGCACTCTGGCCGCGATCGGACGTATTGGCAGATTGGCATATGGATGCCGCGATGAAACGCGGCGCCGATATTTTGACCGGTTATTGCAGGGTTGGCGAACGGGCCGCATCAGACCGGCTTGGTGCATTCATTGCCAAAAATGTGCAGAATTACGTCAGGAACCGCGATCTGCCTGCAATCGCAGGAACCTCCGGTCTGTCAGAGAACCTGACATATGGCGAAATCAGCCCGCGCACCTGTTGGCACGCAGGACTGCGCGCCCTGCAAGAGGGCAAAGAAGACGCCGAAGTGTTTTTGAAAGAGCTGGTGTGGCGCGAATTTGCCTATCACCTGGCGCATTTCACGCCCCGCATCGTCAGCCAAAACTGGAAGGAGGATTGGGATGCATTCCCGTGGAACACCGCATGCACGGCGCAAGTAACGGCGTGGAAACGCGGGCGCACCGGCATCCGCTTTGTCGATGCGGCCATGCGCGAGATGTACGTGACCGGCACGATGCACAATCGAGGGCGTATGATTGTCGCCTCTTATCTGACCAAACATCTGCTTAGCCACTGGAAGATCGGGATGGACTGGTTTGCCGATTGCCTGATCGACTGGGATCCGTGCAGCAATGCCATGGGTTGGCAATGGTCGGCGGGCTCGGGTCCGGATGCGACACCCTATTTCAGGGTGTTCAATCCGGTGACGCAGCTCGACAAATTTGACAAGGATCGGACTTACGTCAAACGCTGGCTGGCCGAAGGCATCAGGCAGCCAACCGCGACAGCATCGTCATACTTTGATATGATCCCGACCAGCTGGGGGCTTTCGGCAGATGATACATATCCCGACCCCATCGTTGCCGCCGACGAAGGCCGCAAACGTGCGCTTGCGGCTTATCAAGCACGCGATTTCTAGCTTCCATCGGGTCAGGCTTACAAATTTTGAACGTTTTCCGTGACTTCACCGTATCAATGGTTAACTTGAAACGTAACGAAGCCGGACGCATTCCGGGAAAAAGACGATATGATAACAGGAAACCACATGATTTTAACCAGTACCGACGGGCAAGCGAACCTGCCACGCTACTTTGGGCGCGTGTTCGACCAGATCAAACATCTTAACAAGGGTCGGGTCGATGTCGTCTTGTCGGACGGTCGAAAATTCCGTGCAGAGGGTCCAAAACCAGGCCATATTGCTGAGGTGCATGTGCATAACGATGACCTGTTTGCGCGCACCATTCGTGAAGGTGATATGGGCTTTTCCGAAGCGTATCTTGATGGTTGGTGGACAACACCTGATCTGATGGCGGTCATGGACTTCATGCATGACGACGCCGATCATATCTACGATGGTTTTCCGGCACATTCATTGGTGCGGGCCTATGAACGGCTTCGCTTTTGGATGCAGCGGAATTCAAAGAAACAAGCGCGCAAAAACATCAGCTATCATTATGATCTTGGCAATGAATTCTATGGGCTTTGGCTTGACGATACGATGACCTACTCATCGGCAATCTTTGAGACGGGCCAGGAAAGCACCGAGGCCGCCCAAACGGCCAAATATGCCAGCATGGTCGACCAAATGGGCGCGAAGGCGGGCGACCACGTTTTGGAAATCGGCTGCGGCTGGGGCGGATTTGCCGAATATGCTGCGAAAGAGCGTGGTATCAAAGTCACCGGCCTGACCATTAGCCAGGAACAACACGATTTTGCGGTCGCGCGGATTGCCAAAGCGGGCTTGACCGATATGGTCGAGATCAAGATGCAGGATTACCGCGACGAAAAAGGCCGGTATGACGGCATCGCAAGTATCGAAATGTTTGAGGCGGTCGGCGAGAAGTATTGGCCGACCTACTTCAACACGGTGCGCGAATGTCTCAAACCGGGCAAGAACGCAACACTCCAGATCATCACGGTCAAGGATGAACGCTGGGAAGGTTACCGCAAGGGCGTGGATTTTATCCAGAAATACATCTTCCCCGGCGGCATGCTGCCGGGACCAACGATTTTGCGGCAAGAGATTGAAAAGGCTGGATTAAACGTCGCCGGCTCAATCGAATTTGGAACCAGCTACGGCCTGACCCTGCGCCGCTGGTACGAAACGTTCAATGAAAAATGGGACCAGGTTGCGGCCATGGGCTTTGACGACCGGTTCAAGCGGATGTGGGATTTTTATCTGACCTCTTGTGCGGCGACTTTTGATAGCCGAAACTGCGACGTGACGCAGATTACCGTGCATCGCAGCGCTTGACGCTGTCGGGCGCGGACCGTGAACAGGGACTGACTGAAATGCCGACAGCCGGACGTCTTGCAGGTGCTATCGTTTTCGCGCTGTTTGGGTGGTACGTGGCCGGCATCATGGCACCGTTTTTTCCCGAAGAGCGTCCGCCGCAATATCTGTTGCCGATGTGTGCGGCCATTGGATTATTTCTGGGGTGGACTGTTTGCGGCAGCCGTGCAGGAAAAGGTTACATGCAAGCGATCAGCAACGGCTTGACGACAATTGGTGCGTTTTCGTTTTGCGTAGTTGCGGCTTTGGGCGGTAACCAGATGATCTCAAACGCACTGCGTAACAGATATGACGGACCAATGGATGCGATTGTGGGCATGTTTGAGTTGATCATTGAGCAGTCCATCCGGTTTCTCGACGTCCCGTTTCTTGCGACACTGGTCATCGGTGGTATCGTTTGTGCGATGATCGCCGAGTATTTCGGCAAGAACTATTCCTGACATCAATGGACCTGTTTGTTTACGGGACGCTGCAATCCACCTCCCTGATGCAGGCAGTTGCCAGTGGGGCGATACCAAGCGCGCAACCGGCGCGGTTAGCAGGGTATGTCCTGCGTCCGCTTGCCGGAGATGTCGTGCCGCTTGTTCAGCCGGCAGAAGATGAAACGGTGCAGGGGTTTGTTTTTGCGGGATTGTGTGACCAACAGATAGCCCGTCTGCAGGCTTATGAAGGCGCCTTTGGCTATGCGCTTGCCCCAGTCACGGTGACTACGGATGCAGGTCCGGCACAGGCTCAGTGTTATATGCCGCCGCCAGGGCAAATACCAGGCATCGGGTCATGGTCATATACCGCTTGGCAAGCCAATCACGAAGTGCCGGCGGTTTTTGCCGCGCAAGAGCTTTTTGCCCATGACCCAATGCCTGACCCCGCCAGGTTGCGCGCCATGTGGCCGATGATCGAAGCACGAGCCTGGGCGAAACATCGTGCGAACGCTGGCCCAGCTGTACACCGATACCGTCCAGCCCAAGACGATATCGCAATTCTGGACCAAAGGCCGCCGGTTGGAGATTTCTTCCGCTTTCAGCGCTTCACAGTCGCCCACAAGCAGTTTCAAGGCAGGCAAAGTGATCCGTTGTCGCGTGAAATTTTCGTCGGGATTGATGCGGCTATTTTGTTGCCCTATGACCCGATGCGCGATCGGGTGTTGCTGGTCGAACAATTGCGGCTTGGGCCTGCTTTGCGCGCAGATCCCAACCCGTGGATGCTCGAACCTGTTGCTGGAATTGTCGATGCGCGCGAAACGCCGGAGCAGGCCGCCCGGCGCGAAGCCGTCGAAGAGGCTGGCGTGACCTTGACTCATTTGGAACATGCAGGCGCGTTCTATCCCTCGCCGGGATCCAGCACTGATTATTTCTACACATATGTGGGTCTGTGTGATCTGCCAGCGGACACACCATATCTGGGCGGTATGCCTGGCGAAAATGAAGATCTGCGCCTGCACCCATTGTCTTTTGATCAGGCCATGACGCTTCTTGATACTGGCGAAATCGCCACCGGCCCCCTGTTTTATCTGCTCTACTGGCTGGCCCGGCATCGTGACCGATTGCGCAGCCTGTCTTGATGTCGCTTTGGTCCGGTCCTACACAGAAGGCCAGACAAGGAAAGGCGCCAAAATGACCATCCGAAACGATCTTGCCGAGGCGGTCGGCAACACCCCCCTGATCAAACTGCGCGCCGCGTCTGAGGCCACAGGATGCACTATTCTGGGCAAGGCTGAATTTCTGAACCCCGGCCAATCGGTTAAGGACCGCGCGGCTTTGTACATGATCCGAGATGCCATTGCGCGCGGTGACCTGAAGCCCGGCGGGACGATTGTCGAAGGGACAGCTGGCAATACCGGCATCGGGCTGACACTTGTGGGCGCATCCATGGGGTTCAAAACGGTTATCGTCATCCCCGAAACCCAAAGCGAAGAAAAGAAAGAGATGCTGCGCGTCGCCGGTGCAAAACTGGTCGAAGTCCCCGCCGTACCTTACGCGAACCCGAACAACTACGTGAAATACTCCGCCCGGCTTGCTGCCGCGCTGAACAAGACCGAACCACATGGGGCAGTCTGGGCCAATCAGTTCGACAATACCGCCAACCGGCAAGCGCATATTGAAACGACTGGCCCTGAAATCTGGGAACAGACAGATGGTAAGGTGGATGGGTTCACCTGCGCGTGCGGTTCTGGCGGCACCCTGGCGGGCGTGGCACAGGTTTTGCAGCCCAAAGGCGTGAAAGTGGGGCTGACGGACCCAGACGGCTCGGGGCTTTACAAGCTCTATACCGATCAGGTGCCGCCTGCAGGGGACTCCATTAGTGAGGGGATCGGGCAGGGGCGCATTACTGCGAATTTGGAAGGTTTCACCCCGGATTTCGCCTATAAGGTTCCGGATGCAGAGGCGCTGCCGATCATCTTTGGTCTGTTGATGGATGAGGGGCTGTGCATGGGTGGATCAACCGGCATCAATATTGCAGGGGCGATCCGACTTGCACGCGATATGGGCCCGGGCCATACGATTGTGACGATCTTGTGTGACTATGGCACGCGGTATCAATCCAAAGTCTTCAACCCGGAATTCCTGCGCAGCAAGGGCCTGCCTGTGCCCGCGTGGCTTGAGGCGGATGTGAACGTGCCGACGGTGTTCGAAGACGTATGATCCCGCGCCGCATATTTGCGTTTTTACTTGCGGTCTTCCTTTGCTGGGGACCTGCGATTGCATTTGCGCAAACCACGCCGGAAACAGGTCTTGCTACAGCTGAAGAGGACGCAAGCTGGGAACGCATCGCAGAACGTGCCGAGCAATTGGCGGGACGCGAAGATGCGTCAGAATTTGCACTGAACCGGCTTAGGGCCGAACTGGTTGCGTGGCGTGACATCTTTTTGTCACGCACCTCGATCAATGCGGGGCGCATCGCGACGGTTGATGCGCAATTGGCGGCCCTTGGCCCCGCACCTGAAAGTGGCGAAGAAGCACCGCCGGTCGCCGCGCGCCGTGCCGCACTTGAGGCGCAGCGTCAGGACCTGATGGCGCCCAGGTTGCTGGCCGAGGAGTCCTTTGCCCGCGCGAACGGGTTGATCAGCGAATTCGACACGCAATTGCTGGCACGCCAGACCGCAGCACTGACCGTGCGTGGGCCATCGCCGTTGAATATCACCCATCTGGGGTCGGCAGTGACGGCGCTTTGGGATCTTGTACAGGTAATTGGCGCAGAAACCCGCGCCCGTGCGGAACAGCATATTGGTTCTGGCAGGTTGATTGCCGGGCTCCCGCGCGCGATTTTGCTGTTTTTGGTTGCCCTTGCATGTCTGGGCCTGTTCCGCCGGCGTTTGACCGCGTGGCGCCAACAGGTTCGCCAGGAAAACCGCCGCTTCGCGCCGATCTGGTTGTTTATCCTGTCGCTGGCACAATTGCTGATCCCGACAATCGGTCTTGTCGCATTGGCCGAGGCATTGACGACGCTGGATGTCTTCGGCTTGCGAGGTAACGATGTGGTAGAGGCGCTGCCAGCCGCCGGCTTTGTCGTTCTTTTTGCCTGGTGGCTCAGCCGGTTGATTTTTCCGGTTGGGCCTCATCCGGGCTATTTGGGGTATGACCAACGCACGCGGGCTTCGGGGCGGCGTTATTCATCAGCGCTGGGATGGGCGTTGGCGATCTGGGTCTTGATGACCGAAGCCTTGCAAACGATGGATATTGGCGAAGGCGCACGCGCGGCCATTGACTGGCCATTGATTCTGCTCATGGGTATCTTGCTTTGGCGCTTTGGCCATGTCGTGCGGACCAAGCCCGAACCGATCCCGGATGGTGTTGTGTCCGAGGGGCGCGTGCGTGGTTTGATCGGGCGGTTCTGCACGATTGTCGCGATTGTTGCACCAGTTGCGGGTGCCTTGGGCTTTGGTGCCGCGGCGGCGGCACTGATGATCCCGGCAATCCTGTCATTGGGGCTGGCTGGAATGGTTTTGCTTGTCCAGCGGGTGCTGCATGATGTGACGACGCCGCGCGTGACGGATGAACCGGCCAAGGGATTTGCGGCCCTTCTGCCGGTTTTTCTGAGCTTCATCATCTACGTCATCAGCCTACCGGTCTTCGCATTGATCTGGGGCGCGCGCGTCGATGACCTGCTTGAGATTTGGACGCGCTTTCGCGAAGGCTTTGCCTTGGGTGAAACACGCATTTCGCCCACCGATTTTCTGGCCTTCATCCTGGTATTTGCTGTCGGCTATCTGCTGACCCGGTTCATTCAAGGCACGTTACGCAAATCCGTCATGCCGCGCACGCGGCTGGATATCGGCGGGCAAAACGCAATTGTCGCAGGCTTTGGCTATGTTGGCATCATCCTCGCCGCCATCGTCGCGATCACCAGCGCGGGGCTTGATCTGTCGAACCTCGCCATTGTCGCCGGTGCGCTGTCAGTCGGCATCGGTTTTGGTTTGCAGAACATCGTCTCAAACTTCGTCTCGGGCATCATCCTGCTGATCGAACGCCCCGTCAGCGAAGGCGACTGGATCGAGGTTGGGGGGCAAATGGGCTATGTCCGCGCTATCTCGGTCCGTTCCACACGGATTGAAACGTTCGACCGGACCGACGTGATTATTCCCAATGCCGATCTGGTGAGTGGGCAGGTGACCAACTGGACTCGTGGCAATCTGGTCGGACGCGTAATCGTTCCGGTCGGTGTGGCCTATGGGACCGATACCGACAAAGTGACCGAGATTTTGCGTGGTATCGCCGAGGCGCATCCGCAGGTCGTGATGACCCCGCCACCAGCAATCTTGTTCCAGGGCTTTGGTGCGGATTCGCTTGACTTCGAAATCCGGGCCATCCTGCGTGATGTGAACTATGTCTTGACCGTGAAGTCCGAGATCAACCACGAAATCGCCAAACAATTCAGCGAAGCCGGGATTGAGATTCCGTTCGCGCAGCGTGATATCTGGCTGCGCAACCCCGAAGCCCTGAAGGGAGAGACGCCTTGACCAATCTGCTATTTCGCAAGGATGCGTACCAGCGCGAGGCTTCTGCCACGGTTACGGCGATTACGTCAGAGGGTGGGATTATCCTTGACCAGACGCTGTTTTATCCAACCTCCGGCGGTCAGCCGGGTGATAGTGGCACGTTGTCATGGGACGGTGGCACACTTGAAATCGCAACGACGGTGAAGGGCGAGGGTGACGCCGTTTTGCATTTGCCCGCTGCGCCATCGCCTTTGCCCCCTGTTGGCGCTGAAGTGACGCAAGCGCTGAACTGGGACCGGCGGTATCGGCATATGCGCGTGCATACCGCTTTGCATTTGCTGTCCGTGGTGATCCCGCTGCCGGTCTCTGGCGGTGCCATCAGCGCCGAAAAGGGGCGGCTTGATTTCGATATGCCTGAAGCCCCCGAAGACAAAGCAGCGCTTGAGGCAGACCTGAACCGGCTGATCACCTGCGATATGGATGTGACAGAAGAGTGGATCACGGATGCTGAACTGGATGCCCAACCTGATCTGGTGAAAACGATGTCCGTTCAGCCGCCGCGTGGCAGCGGCAAAATCCGCCTGATCCGCATCGGCGTCGGCCCGGAAACCGCCGATCTGCAGCCTTGCGGTGGAACACATGTCGCCAATACGCGCGAAATAGGTCAGGTTCGGCTGGGAAAGATCGAAAAGAAAGGCCGTCAGAACCGGCGCGTCTATCTGCATCTGGAATGAAGTTATGCGTCTGACAATCGCTTTGGGACTGATGATCACTGTCTTGGCCGCCCCGGCCGAAGCGCAAGCAATTGAAGGCTGCGACAAAGATCAGCACCGCATCGTGCAGGACGCCCTGCGCAACGCGAAAGACCTGACCGTCAAAGCGGCGGCACGTGTTGGCGACACACCTGAGTATGCCCGCTGGTTTGGTGACTATTCCGATGCAAACGCTGAGACCGTGCGCGCAACGCTTAAAGCTGTCGTGACGGCCATCCGTAGTGGTGGCGTGACGGTCGAGTGTCTGCCGGCAACGCGGGATGGGTGTAGCGAAAGGGAATATGCCTGGGTTTATCCGCATCGCCCTTTTGAGGTGAATATCTGCCCGCCTTTCTTCAATCTGCCCCCTTTGACGGCACTCAACCCCGGTGAGCGGCGCAGCGACAACGGCACGCGCGAGGGGACGATGGTCCATGAAATCTCGCATTTTCTAGCGGTCGCAGATACATGGGATCACTGCTATTCCCGCAGTGAGTGCAGCCGGATGGCGCGAAATGACCCTGCTTTGGCCATCGATAATGCCGATAGCTATCAATACTTTACCGAAGACGTGACCTATTATGCGCGCCAGCCCGTGGCGGGCAAACCGGCGACTGATTAATCGTTTCGAATATCCTGACCGAACAAATCCCGCTCAATCGGTTGATCCAACATCTTTTCGGATTCAGGCAATCCTTCACGCGACAACAGGATCGCGAAGGGGCGCAGGCCAGGCACATGGCTGCACACAACCAGCAGCATCACCATAATGGGGACCGACAGGAACATGCCGGGAATACCCCAGACGGCGCCCCAAAACGCCAGCGACAGGATAATGCCGAAGGATGACAGCCGCAGTGCCCGACCCATCAACATCGGGTCAATGATGCTGCCATTGACGAACTGAATAATGCCCGCGATGACAAAGATCGCGCCAGTGACGGTCGCGTCACCCAATTGCACATGGGCGATCAGCGCGATCAATGCTGTCGCCACAATGGACCCGATATTCGGGATGAAGTTCAGAACAAAGGTGATGATCCCGATGGATGTGGCCAGCTCCAGCTGAAACGCGCGTGCGAGCACATAGATCATCGCGCCGGTGATCGCGCTGATGACTGTCTTGACGAGCAAGTAATAGTTCACCCGGTGGATGATGGATTGAATGATTTTGCCGATCCGATTTGCCTGTGCTTCGTCCCCAACGAAGTTGTGCAGTTTGGTCTGAAACCAAATCCGTTCGGCAAACAGGAACCCGACAAACAAAATGATCAGCACCGTCGCCTGGGTCATGCCACTCGCCTGGCCCGCAGCACTGCGCAGGTAGCTTGAGACATCGACAGATCGCAATGCGTTGAATACGGCCTGCTCACTATCCTCGCCCAGCCATGCAAACAGCG
This sequence comes from Pseudomonadota bacterium, assembly GCA_038529695.1. Taxonomy (GTDB): domain Bacteria; phylum Pseudomonadota; class Alphaproteobacteria; order Rhodobacterales; family Rhodobacteraceae; genus Yoonia. The sequence continues at coordinate 13,672 of JBCBDL010000066.1, forward strand.
ATGCGACCGCGGACGGCGCGCGTTCGGTGTAGGACAGCGTGGTGACCAGAACCGTGTTGACCTGGGCCAGCAGAATTGACGTGAGCGTGAGCAGCGCGGCGGCGATCAACACCATGGCTGCGATGCTGGCCAGCGCATTTGGAATGCGGAACGGGCCGACGCGCTGTCTTGCGATGAAATTGATCACATCGCTGGTCAGGCTGAACAGGATAATGGCTGTGGCGAGCGAGATGAGAATGAACCGCGCCTGCACCAACAAAAACAACACAACCGCAAAGGCAATGATGACAAGCGCACCGGTTTGCAGCCGGGCCGCATCGCTGCGCCGTTCAGGGGCGTTTGCCTTGGGTGGATCGTGCAGCATAGCGGGGTAACTCTTTGACGCGACGGGTCGGTTATAGGGTGCTCTGTGCGTCCGCGTAAACCACGCTCACAAACATATGTTGGGGTCTTGCAAAAGGGGGGCAGGGCGCGTTAAACCCCGCGCCACGGACAGGTGGCCGAGTGGTCGAAGGCGCACGCCTGGAAAGTGTGTAGGCGGGAGACCGTCTCCAGGGTTCGAATCCCTGTCTGTCCGCCATCCTCTTTCACCATCACATGCGCGATCTGGCACCGCGGCGTCGGAGGAGGAGCGCCGACGCAGACCATCAGTCAGACTTTTTGCTGGCATTGTTCGGCCGGCACAAGCAAATTGCCAACAATCACTGGCGCAAGCCGGGAACGCCGTTGTAAGACAACGCAAGACTTTGAATGAACGGGGCGGTCAGTAAGCTATGACAAAGAGCAGAGTGTCGTGTTGTGACGCTGCCCAATAGATCAATAGAAGCGACACCGGGACGTGCCATGTATCTGGCGCGGGTGTCGGTCGTATTGGCTGCGGCAGGCTTCGCCAACGCGGCCGCTGCTGAGCAAACGCAGCTAAGCTATTCATCCTTTGGCACGCCGGGTCTGATTGATATGCCAACCGCGCAAAGCGCACCTGACGCGGAATTGGCTGCAACGCTCAGCTATTTTGCGGGCAGCACGCGCGGCACGTTGAGCTTTCAGATTTTCCCGCGCCTTTCAGGCAGCTTTCGCTACACCAAGATTGATGACTGGGTTTTGGACACTGGCGATGCCACGTTCGATCGGTCATTCGATCTGCGCTATCGTTTGGTGAACGAAGGGCGGTTTCGCCCGGCCGTGGCGATTGGTTTGCAGGACTTCATCGGCACCGGTATCTACTCTGCCGAATATATTGTGGCCACAAAGCACCTTATGCCGGAACTCGCGGTGACGGCGGGGATCGGGTGGGGCCGACTAGGCAGTTACGAAGGGTTTGATAACCCGCTTGGCGCGCTTGATGATCGGTTCGAGACCCGGCCAACGACACGCGACAACACCGGCGGCCAGATCGAGAGCACGCGGTGGTTTCGCGGTGATGCTGCTTTTTTTGGCGGTGTCAGCTGGGCGGCAACGGATCGGCTGACATTCAAGGCAGAGTATTCTTCAGACGATTATGTGTCTGAAAGGGCTCCAGGGCGCGATCTGTTTGAACGCGACACGCCACTGAATTTCGGTGTGGATTATCAGGTTAGCGACGGCGTTCATCTGCAAAGCTATCTGATGCATGGCACAGAAATTGGGATCGCGGCGACCTTTCGAACCAATCCGCGCTTTCCCAATGTCCCAGGCGGTGCAGGTAGCGCACCAGTGCCTGTCCAACCACGCACGCCGTCAGGCGCCGCCGCGATCGGTTGGGTCACCGATCCGGCACAGCAAAACAGCGCGCGCACGCAGACGGCCACCTTGCTCGCCGCCGATGGGATGGAATTGGAGGCGATGCGCCTTGATGCAAGGTCGGCAACGGTCAACATCCGCAATACGCGCTATATCGGGCGCGCCGAAGCCATCGGACGCACGGCACGGATTCTGACCCGAACGCTGCCCATGTCCGTGGCGCAATTCACGATCGTACCGATGGAAAACGGGATCCCGCTATCGGCTGTCACTTTGCGCCGCGCGGACCTTGAAGAGCTCGAATTTGCACCTGATGGCGCATGGCAAAGCTATGCACGCGCACAGATCGCAGATGCAGCCGGGACGCTTGATGCAACAACCTATGTGGACGATATCTATCCGCGCTTTCGCTGGTCCATCGGACCTTATGTGGAAGGGAGTTACTTTGATCCCGACAATCCGGTGCGCTTGGATTTCGGAGCGGCGTTGCGGGTTCAGTATGATATCGCACCCGGCCTGATCGCGTCTGCGCTGGTACAGCAACGCCTGATCGGCAACCGCGATGAATCTACCCGAAGTGACCCATCCACGCTGCCGCGTGTCCGCTCTGACGCCAATATCTACGCGCGGGCCGATACGGCCATGCGCCGCTTGACCCTTGCCAAATACGGTCGTCCAGGGACTGATCTTTATGGCCGCGTGACCCTTGGATATCTGGAGACGATGTATTTCGGTCTGTCGACAGAATTATTATGGAAGCCGGTTAGCAGCAGATTGGCGTTGGGTGTCGAAGTGAACGAAGTGCGTCAGCGCGACTTCGATCAAGGGTTCGGCCTGCGCGACTATCAGGCCACAACTGGCCATGGTACGCTGTACTATCAATTCGAAAACGGCCTTTTAGGGCAGGTCAGTGCAGGGCGTTATCTGGCCGGCGATTGGGGATCCACGATCGCGGTGGACAGGACATTTGCCAATGGATGGCGGGTCGGCGCTTATGCGACCTTTACGGATGTCTCTTTCGATGACTTTGGCGAAGGCTCTTTTGACAAGGGTATCCGCATCAAGGTGCCACTGCAGCATTTCCTGGGTCGCCCCACCGCGCGCGTATCATCTGTGAACATTCAACCCATTTTGCGCGACGGTGGTGCGCGATTGAACGTCGATGGCCGGCTTTATGAAACCTTACGTAGCTATCATGACCCAGAACTGCAGCGGAGCTGGGGGCGGTTCTGGCGATGATCAGTCGATATCGATACATTGCGAGTATTTTGGCCGCCCTGATATTGCTGGCAGGATGCGGCAACGATCCGCAGCGCGGCGCCTCGCTTGACCAGATCGGCCAGATCATCAACCAGATCGGCCCGCCAGAGCCGGGCCCGACGGCCGCCCAGATCCGCAGCGGTCTAACGCCTGAGGTTCGCGCCCAGTTCGGGAATGCGCCGCTCAAAGTTGGAACCATTGAAAAACCACAATTGGCGTCGGTGCTGATTGGCGTGGGCCGGAATGGCAGGGTGGCCACGTTCACCACACCCGACGGGGTCAGCTTTGCGTTTGACGACGGTGTGCTGGTTGGCACACGTGGCCTGGGCAGTGATCTGATGACCGCTGATATCGGTCCCACAAGGCGCGCACTCAACGCTGGAAGCGGGGCAGGGGTGATCCGCATTCACCGCTATCTGGATGGCGAGGATCAGATCTTTGTCCGCAGCTTTGTCTGCGATATCAGCACGGGGTCGGATGGTACTTTGGTTGAGCAATGCAAAGGGTCAGCACTGTCGTTTGAGAACAGGTATCAGCGTCGTCAGGACGGCGTCGTCATTGCGTCAAGACAATGGGTCAGCCCGGACCGAGGGTATCTGACAGTGGAGGATATCCGCAACGAATGACGCCTTTCCGAGGTCGTTTTGTGATCGGCGCTTGCAACCTGCGGTCATTTTCGGAACAAAAGGCCAAAAACGGGCAGGAAATGGTATGTTTAAGCGTATGATCACATTTGTCGGTCTTGTGGCCCTGGCGGGCTGCGGTATCGCCTATATTCCATCGCAAGTATCCCAATCAGACACAAAGGTGCGGGTTGTGCCTGTCACAGCTGAAACTGTCCTGGCGGCCAACCAGTCATCTTACACTCCGCGCGCGCTGCCTGCGGCCTTTACCCAAAGTGTCGGGGCGCCACCCGCCGGACGTGGAGCCGGGGCATTGCCCGATCCGACGCTGGAACGGCCACAGCGTCCGGATGCACTTGCCTTACGTGTGCCACCGGCCGTTCCCGACGGCCCCTATCAAATTGGTGTGGGTGATGTATTGCTTCTGGCCACGCGCGATGCCGCGAACACCGTAGAAGAGCTGTCGGGCCTTTTGGCGGCGCAAAACCGGCGCCAAGGCTATACAGTGCAGGATGATGGCGCCATTGCGATCCCGGATGTGGGCCGTGTTCTTGTCGCCGGTTTGACACTGGAAGAGGCAGAGGCGCAATTGTTCCGACGCCTTTTGGACAACCAGATCGACCCGACATTCAGCCTGGAACTCGCCGAATTCAACTCACAACGTGTGGCGATCGGTGGCGCTGTCGGGACCGCAACGATTGTACCCATCACGCTGACGCCGTTGACACTGGATCAGGCACTGTCTGCGGCAGGAGGGATCCAGACGCCAGATCTGGATTTTGCATCGATAAGGATCTATCGCGACGGTGTGCTTTATCAGATTCCACTGACAACCTATCTGTCGCGTGGTGATCTACAAAAGACGCGTCTGACCGCAGGTGACAGTATCTTTGTCGATACCGAATACCAGTTAGAGCGGGCACAGGCTTATTTCACCGAGCAAATTACCTTGGCCCAGTTTCGCCAGACCGCGCGGATCAACGCCTTGACCGAATTGCAAGCAGAAATGGATGTGCGCCGCGCTGCATTGGATGAGGCACGTGGCACGTTCCAAGCGCGCGCTGAACTTGATGCTGTTGAACGCGACTATGTCTATCTGGCGGGCGAGGTAAATAC
>JBCBDL010000067.1:0-18234 GCA_038529695.1 Pseudomonadota bacterium
ATGGTCGCAGCGACGCAGACGTTGCTGCCCGCCTGATGAACGGTACTGAAACATCCGCTGACTGGGTCAACATCGTCTTAAACGCAGGTGATGGCGATACCGTGATCATGGCTGGCCTGGAATCCAGTGCGAAAGACTACATGAATTTGGCCAGTCAGTTTCAGGTCGATGCTGGTGTATCACCGCTTGGATCGGATAGTGGCAACCTCTCAGCCGACATAACGAACTATCTTTCGCAGCAAATCGGACGATTGCAAGTCCTTGCGCAAGCCGAGCAGGCATTGACCTATGGCGTCTTGCGTGGCGCGCAGGCTGGTTGGTCCCCGGAGGTGCTGAATCAGCGACTGCTTGCGGCTTTCAACTCTGGCGGCGCACAGTTCAAAGATGTTGATGAGGTCGCGGCCTATATCGATACGGCCAAAACTAATCTTATGAAAAGCTTCGCCAGTGTCATGACGGATGCATCGCGGCGTCTAGGCCAACTTCAAAGCGCAGAAGAGAAACAGGCTGTTATCAACAAGCTGGAGCTGGCCGTTTCCATTGGATTGGCGGTTGGGGGTGCAATGCGCCTCGCGTCGACAGGAATGAAAGCACTCGCAAGTTTCAAAAAAGTGCCGCAGCCTCTGCCTCAAGGTGTTGAAGGTCCTGCCAATCTCGGCCGCAACATTGACGGTATGGGTACCTGGACAGCTGTGGCGAATGGGGTCACGAACCAAGCACAATGGACCAATGTCGGGATCAAGGGGGACAAGCTGACATCGTCAACGGGGCAAACCTATGGTGAACTTGTTGCGACTGCCAACAGCCTTACGCCGAATTCGGCGGCTGATGCTGGGCGCGGTTTGATATCAAACAACCCACTGGCGAGCGAGAGCCCCGAATTCCAGGCCGCGCAGCGAGAGCTTTATGTCGCGATCATGGATTTTGTTAACCCGGGCGGCGGCAAGGAAGAACTCGCGCTTCCCGAAGACGTTATCGTCGTGGAGGTTTCTGACGACAATGGTGGCCGTGACGAGGCATGGCGGCGTGCGTGGGAAGAGATTCACAAAGAACCAAACACGGATCAGTATCTCTACAGCATCAACTATGATCGTTATGAGATCGAAGAAGGAACAGAGTACTCGGCCGGTGAGTATGGTGCGCGCATGACGGTCACAAGAATGTATACCGGTGGCCTGTTTGCAGGCATGGATCGGCAGCATGAGGATCTGGGTCGCCATCGCTGGTAGTGGTAACCCCACTCGCCCTTCCCAAGCAACTTTACACTGCCCCCAAGGGGGCAGTTTTTTTTGCTGCATGCGCCAAAACCGCTATCTGTGGCCTGTCGAACATGCTGGGCCTTTGCCATGATCAGCGTTTGTGGCCACCATTGTCCGCGAAAGAGCTCATGACAGAAATCGCTGAATAACCACTGCGTTGTGTGCAATGCGACGGATCCAATTGCGCAGCTTCAAACCACAACGTGGCCTGTATTAGCTGCGGCCTGCGGCAGGGAATACGCTTTGTAAAATATTCGGCGCGCTCCCAACCATGCGACACAAAAAAGACCCCCGGAAGACCGGGGGCCGATACTGGCGTGATGATGCGTGGCTGGTTAGATCAGTTGGGCCACCCTTTCAGCTAAACTGGGACCATCCATCGTGTTGTTTTCCACTGCGTCATCGTCTTCCATCACGTCGTCGTCCAATGCCACTTCCAGCTGGTCATCTGTCGTGTGGGTTCTGTCAGAGACTTCATCCGTATCTGTCGCGGGGCCACCTGAGGTCCTGCTTGCGGTCAAGTTCTTGGCATCGTTCGGCAGGGCGCCTTGTGACAGGACAATCTTGTCCAGTGCAAAGCCGGGTGAGCGCCCGATAATATCAAGCCGATATTGGTTGCCTGCGACCAGATTGACATTGGCCTTTGACGTCCCATGCACGTCAAACAGGTCGCCCATGCGGAATTCGTCATTGGCTTTGCCGAAATAGGTCACGAATTTGGTTGGTGATTTCACGACTTTGCCGGTTGTCAGGTCAGTCAACTGGAAATAGACATCATTGCCCTTGTCATCATGACCCCGATCAGCCTTGAGCAAATCGCTTGTCAGCCGGGCAGAGTTCAAGCCGACATTGAAATTGCCGCTTTTATCCGCCTCGAAGTTGTAGGACATCGTCTCGCTCTTCTTGACGTCGAAGTAGCTGTGTTCTTTGGCGGCCCAGACCATGACATTCCGGCCATCGACCTGCCGTCTTACCCAAGCCCCATTGGAAGATCCATCTTCAGCCTCCAGAATGATCTGACCACCTGAACCGATAACTGTGCCACCTGATCCTGGTGCAACGGTGTCATCGTCCGACATGCCATCACCGATCTTGGTATCCATGCCTTCACCTGCGGCATCATCGCCAATCGTGCTATCCTGGCTGCCGGTTGCACCACCGCTACGACCTGCGGCGGCCTCCATCCGGTCAGCAGCGGCATCCGCGCGGTCGGCGCGCGCGCGCAAATTGTCGGCGCGGTGACCGCTTTCGCTTTCGGCTTGGGTACGGAATTCTTTGGCCTGGGCACGGAATTCTGCCGCGCGATCCATCAGCCCGCGACTGCCCGAGCCGCGTGCGCGTCGCGGTCGGCGTTCGCCTGATCGTGCGCTGACGGGGCCTTTGAGTGTCCCCACCTTTTCTGATCGCGCGCCCACTTGCATGCCACCGCCAGCATCGCCATCGGTTTCGGCATCGGCCATGGAACCTTTGCCTGTACCTTCTAAAAGCGCGTCTTCGTCGATACTCGTTTCCGTCGCTTTGCCCACGTCCATTGCTACTGGATCACCCATTGCTTTTCTCCTTTGCCAGAACAGGTCCGTCTTCATGGTCGCGTGACAGGGCAAATCCAGCAATTGTGCCGACTACTCAGGACACTGCATAAGTACTTGAATTATTACGGGGTCATTACGACCCACGACCGGTTGTCGGCGCCCCGGAATCCAGCTTTGTCGCGCGCGCAGACAGGTATTGCGAGGCGCGACAGTAGACCAGGCAAGCGTCGGTCTGTCGCTCCGTTCTGCGTACTTAAGAGGCTTTGCGTTTCTACTTAGCAAGCTAGGTAGCTGCCAGCACGGTGCGTATATGACCTGAGTGACTGATCCGCCTTTCTTTCCCATCCTTGTCCAATGCAAGACCTGGGTGGGAGATTGGCGAAATGTGTTTTGTTGGGAAAAAGCTGGGTATCCTTGGGCTACTCAGCGTTTGCGTTCTATCGCTGAGCGCATGCAAGGAAGTTCTATACTCGGATCTTGAGGAACGTGAAGCCAACGAAATGGTTGCCGTCTTGGCCGCTGAAGGGATTGCGGCGTCGCGCGCCCGCGACAAGAAGGGCATCTACGAGATATCAGTCGAGTCCGTTGACATCCCCGCCGCGGTGACGCTGCTGAAGCGGGCAAATCTGCCGCATGAAAAGTTCATGTCGTTTGGGGATGTTTTCAGTTCGGAAGGCATAATCGCGACCCCGTTCGAACAGCATGCCCGTTACATTCACGCGCTCAACCAAGAGCTGTCGGGCACGCTGACGGCGCTTGATCATATTCGATCTGCACGGGTGTTGATCACCTCTCCGCCTCAGGGGCGGTATGACAGAACCCCGCCCAAGGCCACAGCATCGGTGACCATCGAGTATCCACCGGGCGCAGACCTGTCCCGGCATGTCAGCGCCATCAAGTCAATCGTTTCGCATGCGGTTCCAAATCTCGATTACGATGATGTTGCCGTCGCAATGTTTGCCGCAGGTGGGCCAAGTATCTCGGCATTGATCAAGGAAGAATCCGCTCCTCTGACCGCCGCAAATCTGTTTGGTGTCGCTAGACTGGATACCGACACGCGGCGTCAGTTGCTTTTGGTCATTGGCGCGCTGAGCTTCGGCATCGTATTAGCGCTTTTGCTGCGCCTTTCGGTTCGGGGAAGGAAGTGATGGTGGTCATTGTCCCCTACCGTTCAGGGCCAAGTCTGCAGATGCACGTAGATTGGCTGGACTATTGGCGCGACTGTTTTCCTGAAGTGACGTTGGCAAATGACATCCTACATAAAGATGGATTTGCCGCGCGCGTCGCGCAGGTTATTTTGAAGCGTTCCAGCCAAAAGACGGCGATCGCGGATCTGCCCGCGACGCGGCAAGGGCACGTTCTGAAACAACTCCTGGAAATGCCGCAGGAACCGCTGCTGCGCAGGATTGGTTTGTTGTGGCTCGCGCCCGTCATCGCCCCGGAGCTGCCTAATTCTGAGATGCGGCAAAGGTTAGGTATTCGCGACCGCGATGATATCAGACTTGCCCTGCGTTATCGGGACGAGAACCCGGCCCACGTGGTGGGGTCGTTGACTGATCATGCGTCCTTGTCGGTGCAGGGCACACTGTGTCTATTGGCCTGGTTCTCGCTTTTTGAAAGCCCATTGCGCAACAGGCTCAAGCTACTTTTTCCAAAGCGGTCGTGCACGCTTGATGCACCTGGTGAGCGGATTGTTCTTGTCTCGCGCTTCATGGATGACGCGGAAGCCAAGGAGGGGCTGGTCCAATGACTGCTGGACGGCTTGTGTTCCGCGCCACCCGCATTGCGCGTGACGAATTTCTGGCGGTCCAGGATACGGCGGCAACCGCACAACGCCGTGCGGACCGCATCATTGCCGAAGCCCGTGCAACCGCAGCAGCCATCAGCGATGACCTGAAAAGGCGCGAGGCCGAGATTGATAGCCGTATCCGCGACATGACTGATGCACAACTTCGCACATTCATTGATGAGCAATCACTGACGCAAAGCGCGCGGTCCATGGCAAGCCTTTTATCTGAGGCACAGCGCATTCGGGCTGCGTTCGAGGACTTGCAACCCTGGCTGATCACACTGGTCGAAACGTGTTTGCGCAAAATTGTCGGGCAGATTGACACTGATGTCTTGATTTCTGCGACAGTTGCCGAAGCCGTCTCCGACATGCAGGCCGCGCATGGGTTGACTTTGCGCGTTGCAAGCGGTGACCGTTCTCGATTGCTGTCGATTTCCAGAAAATGGCCGGATGCGTTTGCGTCGGTCGAAAACATCCTCGCCGATGCCAGTCTACCACCCGGTGAAATGACCCTCGAAAGCGACGGTGGGCTCATCGCGTTCGGGGTCGAAAACTCCATGCGGGCGGTTATCGACAACCTCGAAACGGCGTTGTGCGATCTTGATCAAATGCCTGGGGGAGCTGCATGACACCCCTCACCGCAACCATCGAGCGGATTACCGAACAGGTCAAAGCCACACCTGTGCGTACGCGTCTCGGATGCTTGACCGCGATCAGTGGTCCCATCCTTCGGGCTGGCCTTAGCGATGTCAGGCTGGGCGATATTTGCGCGGTGGATCGTTCTGGCATGCCGCCTGTTTTGGCAGAGGTCCACGCCATTGACGGCTGCGAGGTGATGTTGACACCTTTGCGTTCCACCGAAGGTTTGCAGGTTGGCGCAATGATCCGCCCAAGCAAGCGGTCGCTGACCATCTCAAACTGTCAATCCATGATGGGCCGGGTCGTTGACGCGTTTGGCCAGCCGGTTGATAATCTGGGTCCGCTACGCCCGCAAGGCAACGATCGGCAGATCAAGGCATCCGCACCAGATGCGATGTCACGGCCGCTGATTGAATCCGTTTTGTCCACGGGATTGCGTGTCATTGATGGTCCGTTGACGCTTGGGCGTGGTCAGCGGATCGCGGTGTTTGGTGCGCCGGGTACCGGCAAGTCCAGCCTGATGGCGGAAATTGCCCGCCATGCTGATGCGGATGTAGTGGTCATCGGACTTGTCGGGGAGCGTGGCCGCGAAGTGCGTGAATTCATCGACCGCGACCTGCCGGAAGCGATGCGACAGCATGTCGTGATCGTAGCAGCTACGTCAGATCGCACACCGGTCGAGCGCGCCATCTGCGCGCAATCCGCAACGGCTGTAGCAGAGCATTTTCGCGATCAGGGCAAATCTGTTCTTTTGATGATCGACAGTCTGACACGGACCGCCAGAGCCTTGCGTGAAATTGGCTTGTCGGCTGGCGAGGCCCCGACTCGGCGGGGATATCCTTCATCGGTCTATCCGGCATTGCCCGCCATCATCGAACGGTCCGGCCGTGCGGAACTGGGTGACATCACCGCCATCTACACCGTTCTGACCGAAGGCGACGGACAGGGCGATCCGATCGCCGAAGAGGTGCGCAGTTTGACGGATGGCCATATCGTGCTCAGCCGAAAACTGTCCGAGGCTGGCCACTACCCGGCGATTGACGTTCTGGAAAGTCTCAGCCGCATCATGCCGTCGATCACCGCTGAAGATCATCAGGCCTCGGCGCAGCGGTTGCGCGCCCTGTTGTCGAAATACCGTGAAATAGAATTGCTGCTTCAGATCGGGGAATACAAATCAGGCGGTGATCCTGAGGCAGACGCCGCCATTCAGGCAATGCCGCAAATCCGCGGCTTTCTGCAGCAGAATATTGGGTTTGGGTCGGTCTTTGATGACACGCTTGAGCAGATGCGGCAGGCCGTCTGATGTCCATGAATGATGACGGTACCGATCCACGTTTGGCAACGATTTTGCGGATCAAGAAGGCGCGACAAAGCCTATCGCGGCAGATCCTGAACCGGGCAATTGATGTCGAGAACCAGCGCCGCAAGGCCGAACGACTGGCACAGGATCATCACGAACACTGCACCGTTGTTGCCACGGATTATGTGCGCAGTCGCTTTGAGGCTGCGCACGATTTGCGCGACGTCGGTCGCTTTTTCCAAAGTTTGGCTGTCGGCAATTACAACGCGCGCCGCAATGCATCGCGGGCCCAATTGGTGGTCGAACGGGTCTCGTATCGCCGCGGGCTAGCCACACAGGAACGTGAAGCTGCTGCAAGTATCTTTCTGTCCGACCGGCGCAGCGCGGACGGTTTGCAGAAATTGCTGGAGGATCAGCGCATGGCTGCTGAAATCCGCGACGAGATTCAGTCAGACGACGAGGTCCACGAGACCGCCGCCGGGAGCAATCATGGGAAAGCATAGTCAAATCGCGACGGATAAAGTTGTCGTGCAACCATTCATCTGGCCACCGCTACCGCGTGCGCAGTCCATTCCGGACGGTATCGATGGCCTACCGCCTGCAGTCGTTGATATAGGTGATCTAAGAATTGGTCAGGTTGCACTGAAACTTCGCGGACCAATCAGCGTCCCCCCGCACAGTCTGGTTCATCTGACACGACTGCGTATCGGCGATGAAATCTTAGAGATTGCTTCATCCGAAAACCTGCTCGAATTGGCGCTGGATGCCAACAACCATACCGCTGACATCGCTGAATATGCGCGTGAAGTTCACGCGATCGTTCTGGAACACCTTGCCGAACCCTTGATCAAAGCACTTTCCGACCAACTTGGGGTCAGGGACGTCCAGGTTCTTGATCACAAAAGGATTGATGCGCCCCATTCGGGGCCGTCGATTGGCCTCAAAGCGATCGGATTTCGCGATGTTGAGGTCAGGATGCAACTTTCCGGGCCGACCAAATTGCTTCGGCAAGTAGCGGCTCTATTGAATCCCGCCATTGAGGAAACCAAAACGGTCTGTCTGGATCACGTCACAACCGCAGCAGTTTTGTTTGCCCCGGATATCGAGATCAACCAACCCGCGTTACGGGAAATTGCGGACGGGGACGCGTTGCTTTTGGAACGGTCGTGGTTCGCCCCGGAAAAGTTCAGCCTACAACTGGCCGGCGGGCCGCGCGCGGACGTGTTGCTTGAAGATAACAGCCTCAGACTGCGCGCACCTTTTCAGCCTCAAAGGAGGATTTCCCAAATGTCAAAAGCACCAATGCCGGATGATGCCGTAACCGATACACCGGTCACCATCAGCGTTGAATTGGCCAGAAAAGAGGTCGCACTGGGCGATGTCATTGGACTGGCGGCGGGCGCCATCGTGCCGTTTGAAACAGACGATCTGACAAAGGTGGTCTTGACCGCGAACGGCCATCGCATTGCCAATGGCGAACTGGTCAACGTCGACGACCAGATCGCCATTCGGCTGACTGATGTCAGCTAAAGGCGATGGAACAGTTCACGACACCACTGGTTATTGGCTTTCTGGGCGGCTTCCTGATGTTGGCCGTTCTGACACTGACGTCTTTCGTCAAGATTTCGGTGGTGTTTATGATTATCCGTCAGGCGCTGGGCATGCAGCAAGTGCCATCGAATGTCGTTCTGCTGGCATTGTCGGTCCTGTTGTCGATTTTCATCACACTTCCCGTCTTTCAGGAGGCTTTAAACGCGATCGTCGCAATTGATGCCGACACCGCATCGGTAGACGGGCTGGTGACCCTTTGGACGGCCGGGATTGCCCCGTTCCAAGGTTTTATCAGTCGGCATATCGATCCCAATCACATCACATTCTTCGTGCAGACGGCCAATGATTTGTGGGCAGGATCGGCGCTGCGCGGTGACGAAAGCACCTTTGTTATTCAGCTTCCCGCCTTTATGATCAGCGAGTTGACAGAAGCCTTCAAGATTGGGTTTCTGCTTTATCTGCCCTTTGTGGCCATCGACCTTGCGATCACCACAATCCTGATGGCGCTGGGGATGCAGATGGTGCAGCCAAATATCATTTCAGTGCCGTTCAAGCTGCTGACATTCGTCTTTGTCGATGGATGGGCAAGGCTGATTGAGGGCCTGGTTCTGACCTACCAGGTGTAACGATGGATTTCGGAACCTCATTCTCCTCGTATCTTGTTGCATTCATGCTCGACATCACGATCCTGGCCGGTGTGCCACTGGCCGTTGCCACGATCGTGGGGCTTGTCGTTTCCTTTTTTCAAGCGATTACGCAGATCCAGGATCAGACCCTGGCACAGACGATCAAGATCGCGTCCATTGTCGTCATCATGCTCGCCGCGGGTGGCGCTCTGGTCGCACCGCTGATGACGTCCACGACCGAGGTATTCGCAGACTTTGACATCATAGTGCGGCCCTGAAATGGTTCCGGATCTCTTCAGACTGGTGGCAGCGCATGGGATTGAGGAGGTCTATCCTGTCCTGCTTGTCGCGCTTCTTCGCCCGCTTGGCCTGTTGTTTGGTTTTACGGCGTTCAATTGGGCGTTCGGCACCGGGCGCACTTTGCGGATTTCGGTTGCCGTGGCTTTGGGTTTGCCCACACTTGCGGTAACAGTTCACGAACTCGAACCCCTTATTGCCGATGTGACGATCGCCCAAATTGCCTTGCTGACCCCGAAAGAGCTGGGCATCGGCTTTCTGCTCGGCTTTCTGGCATCACTGCCGTTTTTTGCACTGCGCTATGCCGGTACGATCGTTGCGACTTTCAAGGGAGAGGCCGATGGCGGATTTGGGGATCCGGTCGACGGCACGATGGAATCCGTTGCTGTCCTGTTTCAGTTGATCGGCCTCGCGGCATTTGCATATGGCGGCGGGCTCTGGCTAACCACGGCCAATCTTTACCAAAGCTATGGTATCTGGCCGCTTTACAGCGTGTTCCCACGGCTGAACGCTGATGCGGTTGGGACATTGTTCAGTATTCTGATCGACACGATGCTGATCGCAATCCGCACGGCTGTTCCGTTGCTGGCCATTCTTGTCTTTGTCGACTTCACGCTGGCCGTCGCAGCACGGATCGGGCGCAGGTTCAGGCTTTTTGATTATTCGTTTCTTGCGAAGAATCTGATCACCCTGCTTTTGTTGCCTGTTTTTGCCTATCTGGTCTGGTTGACCGCGCAGGATATTGATCTGGCAGCGGCACAAAGCCTGCCTTTGCTGCGGGAGCTTTTTGAATGAGTGATCAAAGCGAAGCAAAAACCGACCCAGCCAGCCGACGCAAGCTGCGCAAACAACGTGAACAAGGCTCAATTGCCAATGGCCAGGAAATGGCAAGCCTTGCGGCTTGCGCGTTTGGCCTGCTTTTACTGGCCGCCACAGGCATGCTTGTTTGGAAACGCCTGGCAAGCAGTATTCTTGAAACCACCCATTTGGACATCGTGTCATTCGACGCGGCGATGGAGAGCGGCCTGCTGCACCTGGCAGAGACACTGTTTCTTGTCCTCGCGCCAATCATCGGTGTTACCTTTGCCACGGGTTTTATTGCGACGATCCTTTTCAATGGCGGTTTTGTATTTGCGCTGAAACCGGTGACGCCACAACTCAATAGAGTGTCACCAAAGACCGGGCTCAGCCGCATATTCGGCCGGCGCGGCTGGCTTGAAGCGGGCGTGTCATTTGTAAGATTGGCGATCTGGCTCCTCCTGGCAGGGTTCATTGGCTATCTCTGGTTGCCCCATTTTCTGGCCTCGCCGGCTTGTGCAGGGGCATGTGCCGCCAATATTGCCGTTCCATTGACCTGGATCATCGTTGTCGCCGCCATGGTTGTCATTTTGCTGTCGGGTGTCATTGAAGCGGTCATCCAAAAAAACCAGTTCCTACATGAACAGAAGATGACAAAAACCGAGGTCAAGCGCGAACGCAAGGACCAGTTCGGGTCACCCGAAGTCGTGCGTGAACGCCGCAGGTTGATGCGCGAGGCGCAAAGACAAGGCGCAGCACCCGGCGCCAAAAACGGAAATTTGTGCTTCTTTTCCGACGACTTTGCTGTTGCGATCCGGTATCTCCCACCGGAAGAAAAGTTCCCCTATGTCGTGGCCAAGGCTGTTGGTGCTGATGCGGTCAGGCACCTGCGCAAGGCCATGCAGGGGGGAGGGCAACGACAGGCCGAAGCATCCGATTTTGTACGTGGTCTGACGGGCGTCGACATTGGTTCTGCATTGGAACCCAAGCACTATGATCAGTTCGTTGCAGCGTTGCGCAAGACCTATGACTGATGGTTTGCGCAACTACGTATCCGACTACGTGCCTCGCGCAAGAGGTCTGTCCGTCGCCCGTATTTGGGTGTTCCCGACTGCCGTGACACAATCTGTACGACCATGTGGCCCAAATGTTCAGGGCGCCCGCAGGCGCCTGATCCAACCAGGAGAGATTGACGATGGAACCTGCACGCCTGATCGTTGCCGATAGCCATGAAATCGTTCGCGAAGGGCTGGCCAACAAGCTGAGATCTGACTGTGGTTACGATGTTGTGGGTCAGGCGGCCGACGGCTATTCGACGATCAAATTGTGCCGGACACTGACCCCCGAAATCTTGGTTATGGGGCTATCGCTGACGCGGCCATCTGGTCTGGATACTTTTACGAAAATCCGATCTTACAACAGCAAAATCAAGATTGTCGTTATGTCGCAAGAATCCAACGCCACGGATGCATTCACAGTTCTTGCCGACGGTGCACACGCTTATGTACCACGCGACGCGCGGGTCGTGGACCTCGTCAATGCGGTACGTTCGACCGAGCTGGGTTATGCCTGTGTACCAAACGCCTACATTCGCGAATTCACGAATTTGCGCCGCAATGTGACACGTACCGGGAACATTTATGGGCTTTCCCCAAGAGAGCTGGAGGTTGTTGAAGCCTGCATCAGCGGTGCCAAGACCAAGGAGGTTGCTGACATGTTGTCGATTAGCGTCCGGACGGTCGAGACGCACAGAAATTCGATCTATCGCAAGACCGACTGCCGCAATATCAGCGAGCTTTCACAGATCATGAACCATATCTGACGTGAGGGGTCAGCGCGACAAACCCCGCCGTTTGGTTTGATTTCTGTCCAGCCGCCCAGTCTCCGTCACGGATGATACGCGGCAGCTTATGCGGCTTCTTCCCGACGAGCATCTGCGGTGTCGGCCATCCCCTTAAGACTGATCAAGTCGACCGGATGGGTCACGAATTCCGACGAGATTTCATGCGGGGCCAGAACCGCAAAATGCAGATCATTGGCCGCCAGGAAGTTCCGCAATCGGCGGCGTAGATCCGCAGATATGACAATCGCAACTTGGCGGTTGCCGCGGTTCTGGGTTTCCCAGATGTCGCGGAACTTGCCGATCAAAAAGTCTGATACGTCGTCTTCAAAGACAAGACCGTCATTGCCTGCATCCCCTGTTGCGCGGCGTGCATCAACGATGCCGCGTCTGGCAAGCGCCTCAATCGTGGGATCAACCATCGACACGCCCAAGATACCTTCGCTACCGGCAATGCGGTGACATAATTGCCGCTTCATCGAGCCTCTGAGGCATTCGGCCAAAACAACAGCGCTGGGCTGTTCGGCGCTATGAATCCAATAATGCAAGGACGACATCAGCAGTGACATCGGACGCAGCGGCACGCCGTCTTCGACAAGATACCTGAACATCTTGTAAAGCGCAGGCTCTGTCATGTCCTCTCTGACCAGCGCCGTTGTCTCTGGCTCTTCCGAGGTTGCTGTCTGCATTAGTTCGACGAAGATCTTATGAGAAAAGAGCGTGCCGAGGTTCTGTTCGTAAAGCCGGTACGTGACATAGGCCAGGGCTGTTTCAAGTGATAGCGGTTTTGATGACAATGCCCGCAGCTTGGCCTCCTGTGCCTTGGGAACCCAGACGCCATGCAGATTTGGCCAGTGAAAGGAGGTGACATCCGTATTGCCATCATCGCCATCAAAGCTGCCAATGAGATCCGCTTCAGGCACAAGAAAGCAATTGAGCCTCAAGGTTTCGCGAAATACTGGAACTTCGTCCAGCTCGATCACAACATCGCTTGGGCCCACATGGGCCGAAACAAAAAATCGGGCTTTTGGAAAGCGCACGCCGCGCGCGGCGAACAGAACGCCAAAGTGGTGTGCGATTTCCTTTTGCAATAAGGTATGGTCGACCAATGCGCCGACCTTTTCGCCGATGACCAGGCGCAGCCGCTCACTTGATGGAAGATCAGCGCCATCAATATCGCCTTCGCTATCGGTCCCCGCCGGGTTGAAGCTGTGCGGCTCTTCTTCCTCTAGCACGCCGGCAGAGTGTTGTCCGTCCTCGTCAGCCTCTTGTGTATTTTGAACGATGCGGCGGCGCAGGGCCAAACCGGATACGAACAGGACAAGCGCGAGTGCAGCAAAAGTCAGTGATGGAAAGCCCGGAATCAATCCGATTGCCAAGACAACGAGGGCGGCAATTGCGGGCACCCGTGGATCAGAGACGAGTTCTTCGAAGATATCGGTGCCAAGGTCGCTCGTTTCCGCATTGGCCACACGCGTCACAACGATGCCTGCGCAAAGTGCCATCAGGAGTGCAGGTATCTGCGCGACAAGCCCATCGCCCACCGTCAAGAGAGAGAAGATGCCCACGGCTTCGGCAAAGCCGTAATTGTGCACGCTCATCCCAACTGCGATCCCGCCGAGAAGGTTGATCGATATGATGATTAGACCGGCAATCGCATCGCCCTTGATGAATTTCATTGCGCCATCCATGGCGCCGAAGAACTGGCTGTCTTTGTCGAGGCGCCGCCGCCGCAATGCCGCCTCTTCGGCGGTGATGCTGCCATTGCGCATTTCTGCGTCGATGCTCATCTGTTTGCCGGGCAATGCATCCAGCGCGAAACGGGCAGAAACCTCTGCGACGCGCTCTGCGCCTTTCGTGACGACAAGAAACTGCACGACCGTGATAATCAGGAAAATCACCAAGCCAATTACGACTGATCCGCGGACCACAAAATCTCCAAAGGTTTCAATGATTTGGCCAGCATCCGCTTCGGAAAGGATCAGACGCGTTGTGCCGATGGAAAGGGCCAGCCGGAATGCGGTGCCGATCAGGATCACGGACGGAAATGTCGAAAAATCCGATGGATGTTTGAGATATAGAGCAACGATGACCAATAAGACGGACAGCGAGATATTGATTGTCAAAAGGGAGTCGATAACCGCCTGAGACAGCGGAACGACCATCAATGTCAATGTGGCCACAATGATGGCAACAAGGATTAGGTCTTTGCGCATCTGATTTCTCCGGCGATAATCTGGTTTCACAGGGCAACATCTCTGGCTGCCCCGTGACATTGTTGGCAGGACAAAGTTTAGGCGGTGACCTGACCGGATTTGTTTTTGGCGGCTTTTTGGCCACCGGTCTTCTCTTCGAAGGTCATATTCAGATCCATAATCTGAAAGAACAGCGCATTCGCGCGCGCCGTTAGCGCCTCCATGCCTGCGCTATCCACGGCAGTACCGCTTGATGCTTCGCTCGCGTTCGTCGCCAAATCTGGCATTTTGATTTCCTTTCCTTTTGGGCCATGAACGGTCCCTGTTGAATGTCGCTGCCCAGGAATGGCACACCGGGAACCCGGATCGCCCCATCGACCTGTAGCAGCGTGTTTATGCAAGCGAGTGAATCCCGCCCACATTTCGGTTGCGCCAGACGGACCGACGCGCATGTCGGTGCTGGCCAAACTCAGATGCCTTGCGCCTTGAATGTCGTACATGTTAGTTACCCCCCTCGGCGGGGACGTCTGCACTTTCGGATGGGGGAACCGCTCCGCGCGCCTCAATCCGGGCGGCAATGTCGCGCAACTCGTGTGTCTCGATAGAGATATCCAGACCATGACGCACGATGATGCCATTGATGGGTGCGGCTTCAGTCTCAACCACGACGCTTTCTATAACAGCTTCGCTGAGCCCAAGCAGCTTGGGCGGGCCGGTCAGTGCCAACGCCGTTCCCTGCGCTGCCTGTGAAATCGAGAACCGATCTGACGTCAAACCCGATTGTGCCAAAGCATCCTTTGCGACCTCCACGGGGACATCACCTAGCCGTATGAGCCGCATCCGGGACTCTGTCTCTGCTGACACGTAATAGACGCCGTTAAAGCCGAACCATTCCAGATCAAATCGTCGCGCCAACGTCGTCAGTATCTGTTCAACATCGCCGGACAATCGCAGGGTCCGAACCACATCCCTGACGCTCTCGGTGGTATCAATCTGCACACCGCTATCGCGTTCCATCTGTTCAAAAAAATCTACAATGGGTTGGTTGACGACAAAATAGGATAACGCGTCGATATCTTCGGGCATCCGCCCTTCCGCCGAACTTGGTTGTGAAGACGTCACCGCCAACACGAAAAACAACGCATGCCATGCGTGCCGTCGTTCATGTTTGGTCATTGGAACATCCTCCACCCTAAGCCGTCATGCAGGATGAGGCTAGCAATGAACACGCGGGTTCCGACCTGTGGGGGGCATGCAAGCGCCTGCGATAAACTACGAAAACGGGTTGCGCTTGCCCGGCTTTATTCTGCGTTCCTACGCAAAGATCTAAGCAAGTTGCGAGATAGGCGCCTGCGCATCGGGCAAGTAGGTTTCGACAGATACCGATCAACATGATGACCGATTTGGAGGCTACAAGATGGAAGAAGATGGGGTCGCCAACCAGCCAGACCCAGGCGTTTCGACCGCGCAACAAGAAGAGTTTCTGGATAACACGATATTAGAAGCTGTTCTTGGCTCTTTCATGATGAAGAAGATCCAGGAAGCCGCGCGAGAATTTCGCAAAGACAATTAATCAATCACCATTACCGAGAGGTCCGATAAATGGGAGAAACTACCGCCGCCCCAATTGGTGAAATTGGCCAGCCGGGCCAAAAACTGAACTTAAATGCAGCCATGGACCATACTGGTTACGCCGCACAGCAGGCAGCGATGACCGATCGCGCTATGGAAAGCGCCTTTTCCCAGGCGCTTCGGTTGCCAGGATCTCTACGCAACCAAGAGGTATCGGGATCACGCGTCATGAATGGGAGCGCAGGCGAAGTTGGTGATGAAAAAGCAAAACTTGTCTCGGAATTGAACCCGACCGGCGCAGAAAGTTCTGCAAACACAAGTTCGGGCCAGTCCATGGACTCGATGACCCAACGGATCAGCTCGCTTTATCTGGAGATGACCAACTGGCAGGTCGCTTGGTCGATCGCCCAGCGAACCCAGCAAGACACAAACCATCTTCTCAAGGGCAATTGACGGAATGCCCCGTCTGCATGCCGGAAATCTTCGACCATGACCGCGAAGCTTGACACTTACCTGAACTATCTTAGGACCAGCATCGCCAAGAATGTCCCATTTCGACGCGGCCATGACATCGCGCTGCAATTCGAGATTGCGGGCGGTTTGCATATCGGGTCCCGCACCACATTGTCCAAAAAAAGTGTCGTCGTGGGAAGCGCGCCGACCGATGATATCATGCTGCTTGATGAGGAAATCAGCACTGGTACCGTTACGTTAGCAGCCGACACGTCAATTCTGGGGGCAATGATCTCTGTCAGCACACGTCGTGATGACGTCACTGTCGGGGGTGTCAACATCACTGACCCGCGCGGGATGCAAACGTTTCTGTTGCCATGCACGATTGATATTGGTGGAATACCCATTCGGCTTTCAGCAGAGCGGAGCACTTCAACGACCGGTCTGACCGTCCGAGAATTCACCGCGATCATTGCGCTTTGCTGGGTTGGCATTCTTGGCCTTGGATTTGCATTCAATTGGGGACAGCCGACAACATCGCAATATGCCGTTGTCGCCGAAGCAGGCAAAACAGATCTTGAACCGCCCGCGGTCATCGATCCGGGCGAAGTTGCCCGGATGCTGCATGATGCTGGTCTGTCCGATTATCTCAGGGTTGTGCCGAAATCCGAAGACGCTTTGGCAGTTGTTGGATCACTGCCCGTTGATTTGAAGACGCAATGGCTGGAAGTCCGGCGCGATCTTGACGCGCTGAGCGACCGTCTTGTTGTCTTCTCCGAATTTGATGAAAGGGCAAATCGCCCACAGATTCCAGCAATTGCCGTGGTTCGTTTGGGCCAGGATCCCGCCTTAATCTTTGCCGATGACAGGGTTGCCGGGATCGGAGATCCGGTGGGTGACGGATGGTCGATCAGCGCGATTACGGACACTGATTTCTCGATCACACGCTACGGCAATGACCTTACCGTGTCCTACCAGTAAGCGTTCCAGCAGAAAGAGAGCATCATGTCAGGCATTGATCAAGCGACAACAACGAACACCACACAAGCCAGCGATGCTGAAGCGGCGATGCGACTTGATTTGCCTTTCTTGCCAGATGGCGATGTTGGGCATTTGGTCAAACAGCTTATCCCTGTTCTTAGACGTCCTCCTGCGTTGCGATTTGCCAAACCGATTGACCTGCATAATGCGGTTTTTGACACGGTTGTGGGCACTCACCTTGCCCGGCTCCGACAGCGCGATGCCAGTGCTTTTGCATTTGAGCTTACCGAAATGGTCGTGCGTCTGGGGCCTAAGATCGGTGACGGGTCGGCGAGCCGTTTGGCCATTGCAGGTTTTGAAACCGTGTCAGAGACGGTGTTGATGTATGAACATCTGTATCTGGCGCAGGCTGGGGCGGGTGGGCAATGACCGCAGACAACCCGCACCTTCTGGATCATGACCTGAGTGATGTTGGACTGCTCCAATCGCTTGCCGCAATCCATTCGCTATTTGGTCGGATCGAGCGAGCGATCAACCTTTTGCATCTGGCGCTATGGATCTGCCCGCGCGATCCCGAAACACTGCGATTGATGGCAGTCCTGTGCTATCGTGATGGTCGATTGGATGCGTCCGCTGAATATATCGACGCGTATGAAGAAACCGGCGTGCCGATGCCCAATGACCTAACCCTTATCAAAATGCGCACCCGGAAAACCTGAGCCGCGATTAACGCGGTGCCAGGAAAGTGCGATCCAACAAGCTAGCCTGACGCATTGCGACGGATTCTGCCAATTGGTAAAGCCTTTGATGATCCACATGAACGTCATGCATGATTGCTACGGCCGTAATTTCCCCGACCAACGCATCAATCGTCTCGTGTATCACCTGTTCCTGCGTCAGCGCATCTGACAGCAGCAAGGTGGTCCGACCGTCCGAGGTCCGGGTGAGCTGCGAAATATGCGGCCCGGTCATCGGCGTCACGCCTTGGCGGACAAACGCGATCCGAGGGGCGGCTTCGACCAGAAACTCCAAGACGCGTTCCCGCTTCAGTGTTTCGATCGTTTCTTCAATGGCGACCAAGTCAGCGGCACCAAGGTCCGGTGGCCATTGATGAACCAAAGCCCGCCGGAGTTGTCTTTTGCCCGTCTGGGATGACAGGGCGCGGTTCATGGCATCGACAATGAATTGCCCAAGACGTGCTGGCGAAATACCTGACGCAATCATGTGGTCTTGCTCCTGTCACGTCGCTATAGGACGGATACGATTCGGTGCTTTACTCTGTTGTGCGGATGATGCGCGTTTCATTGGCCACCCGCCGCATTATTTCTTCCGTCGTGGTATCTTCTTGTTGCAACAGGTCGATCCGGTCCAGGACCTGGCGGTAGATGACATAAGATACCGC
>JBCBDL010000068.1:0-18211 GCA_038529695.1 Pseudomonadota bacterium
GGCCTTGCGCGCAATCACGGCATGGCCGCGAGTTTCATGGCCAAGCCTTACGAAGACTATTCAGGCAACGGTCTGCACACACATTTCTCGGTGATTGATGCGGATGGCAAGAATGTCTTCGCCAACGGCACCCACGAAGGCGCGCCGCTTTTGCATCAAGCCATTGCCGGGTGCTTGGCGGGTATCCCCGACCTCGCATTAATTTTCGCACCGCATGGCAATAGCTATGAGCGGCTGGTTCCGGGCAGTCATGCGCCGACCGGTATCTGCTGGGCCTATGACAACCGCACCGCCGCCATCCGGGTCCCCGGTGGAGACCCCGCCGCGCGTCGGATTGAACATCGCGTCGCGGGTGGTGATGTGAACCCTTACTTATTCCTGGCAGCCGTATTGGGCAGCGCATTGGTTGGTATTGAAGACCAGCAGGACCCACCTGCGCCGATTACAGGCAATGCTTATGACCAAAAACTGGCGCAAGTGCCGGGATCCTGGGCGGCAGCAATTGATGCGTTTGAAAACAGCCCTCTGTCGCGTCGCATCTTTGACGCGCAGTTGGTCGACAATCTGATCCGCACCAAGCGGCAGGAAATGCAGCATTTTTTGGAACTGACGCCAGAAGAGCAACTGGATTTGTATCTCGACACGGTCTGAACGGGTCCACAGAGATGTCATCACCAAACTCTGATACCGGCAAGGAATTTCTCGAAATTCCTTCTTACCTTGCAGGCCTACGGGCACCGCAGTAGCTTGGCCCAAAACCAACGATGTGGTGATCTATGAAAATCGGCATCCTGCAAACGGGTCATGCGCCGGATGAGCTGCGGGACGAGTTAGGCGATTTCGCGGACCTCTTTGAACGCCTGCTGGACGGGCACGGCTTTCAGTTCATGACTTGGAATGTGGTCGACATGGATTTCCCTCCCTCCGTCGACATATGCGATGGCTGGCTGATCACCGGCTCCAAACATGGCGCTTACGAAAATCACCCGTTCATTCCGCCGCTTGAGGATATGATCCGCAAGGTCTATGCCGCCGACATCCCTTTGGTTGGCGTCTGTTTTGGCCATCAGATCATCGCACAGGCGCTTGGCGGCCGGGTCGAGAAATTCGCGGGCGGCTGGGCCGTCGGGCGCCAAACCTATGATTGGAAAGGGGACAAGATCGCACTGAACGCCTGGCATCAGGATCAGGTTGTTCAGCGCCCCGCAAATGCGCAGGTCGTCGCAACCAATGACTTTTGCGAAAATGCCGCCCTGGTCTACGGCAAAACCGTTTTCACCGTCCAACCGCACCCCGAATTCGACACCGATTTCGTGGCCGGGCTGGCGCAATATCGCGGTCCGGGCATCGTGCCGGATACACAATTGGCAGAGGTCGAAGCGGGGCTGCAAACCCCTGTCGACAATCCCCGGCTTGCCGAACATATTGCACGGTTCTTCAAGGCGCGGGTTCTTGCATGAGCTGGACACAGGCGATCCCTCCGGCTGCGCAAATCTATCTGGATCAAAACAGGCTGGATGAGGTCGAATGCGTCATTGCGGACCTGCCCGGCATTGCCCGCGGCAAGGCGGTCCCCGCCGGCAAATGGGAGAAACAGGCGCACTTTCACCTGCCCAATTCGATCTTCTTTCAGACGATCACTGGCGATTGGGGTGAGGCCGGAGGTCCCGACGGGTTTCTTGAACCCGACATGGTGCTGAAACCTGATCTTTCGACCACGACCGCCGCACCTTGGGCCGATGATGGCACATTGCAGGTCATCCACGACGCCTTCGACCAGAAAGGCGAGCCCGTCCCCTTTGCGCCGCGTAATGTGCTGCGGCGGGTCGTTGACCTATACAAGGCAGAGGGTTGGACACCCGTTGTCGCCCCTGAAATGGAATTCTACCTCGTCGCGCGCAATGTCGATCCTGCAAAGGCAATCGAGCCGATGATGGGCCGCACCGGTCGACCCGCCGCCGGAAGGCAGGCCTATTCCATGTCTGCCGTAGACGATTACGGCCCCGTCATCGACGACATCTACGAATTTGCCGAAATCCAGGGGTTTGAGATTGACGGGATCGCGCAGGAAGGCGGTGCCGGGCAATTGGAGATCAACCTGCGCCATGGTCATCCGGTCAAACTCGCCGACGAAGTCTTCTATTTCAAACGCCTCATCCGCGAGGCGGCGCTGAAACACAACTGCTTCGCGACCTTCATGGCCAAACCGATCGAAGGCGAGCCAGGCTCTGCCATGCATGTTCATCACTCGGTCCTGGACAAAAAAGGCCGCAACATCTTTACCGGCCCACAAGGCGGCGAGACCGACGCCTTCTTTCACTTTATTGGCGGTCTGCAGGAACACATGCCGAGCGTCATTGCGATGATCGCACCTTATGTGAACAGTTACCGTCGGTACGTGCCAGATCACGCCGCCCCGATTAACCTTGAATGGGGGCGCGACAACCGCACGACCGGCATCCGCATCCCGGTATCTCCGCCGGAGGCGCGGCGTGTCGAAAACCGGCTGGCAGGCATGGATTGTAACCCGTATCTCTGCATCGCAGCTTCGCTCGCCTGCGGTTATCTGGGGATGAAAAACGAAATCCGTCCGGACAAACGCTGGCGTGGGGATGCATACGAAGCCGATGATGAAATCCCACAGGGCCTATATGCAGCACTGGACCTTTTTGACGAAGCAGAAGAGATGCATCATGTGCTTGGCCACGATTTCGCCCGCGTCTATTCCATCGTCAAGCGCACCGAATACAACGAATTCCTGCAGGTCATCAGCCCCTGGGAACGCGAACACCTCTTGTTGAACGTATGATTTTGCACATTCTGATCATCATCGTTCTGACATTGATCACCCAGCTGGGCGGCATTGCCTGGGCGGTCGCCCTATTGCTGCGGATGGCGTTCGGGCGGTTGCTGATCTGGTTTCTCGCCCTTTATCTGGGCCTCACGGTCACGGCGCATTACACGGCCCCGCTTGTAGGCCGCGAACCCCTGCCCTGTCTCGATGCGGGGCCAAGCCAGATCGCCGTGCTCAACCCACTCTACTGTGCGCTGAACAGAAACTATGTCAGCCCCGAAATGAAGGCGCATGCCGATGCGCTGTCCGATCACATGCATGACGTCTTCCCCGGCACCCGTACCCGCGCACTGGACGCCAGCTTTCCATTCATCGACGGCTTCGCCTTGCTGCCGCATCTGTCGCATGACGACGGGAACAAACTCGATCTGGCGTTCTATTACACGGGCGACGATGGCGAATACCGGCTTGGTCAGGCGAAATCCATTATCGGCTATTGGGGCTTTGAACAGCCGCGCCCCGGCGATCCGCAACCCTGTGTCGCGGATACCGGGATTTCGCTGCGCTGGGATGTGGATTGGGCACAACCTTATATGCGCGACTGGACCTTGGACGCGGCCCGTACGGGTGCGGCACTGCGCTGGCTGGCCGACAACCCAACCGGGTCTGACTACAAGGTGTTCATCGAACCGCATTTATCGCAGAGGCTGGGCGTCAGCGGCGATGCGATCCGCTTTCAAGGGTGTAGTGCCGCCCGACATGATGATCATATTCACCTCGAATTCGATCCCAGCTAACGCATCATGAACCCGCTTTACCGCAATGACACACCCGGCCAGTTTCCCAAAAGCTGGTATGCGGCCAGCACCGATCTGCCGCCCGAAAAGCCGCCGCTTTATGGTGAGACGTCGGCGGACGTTGCCATTGTCGGCGCTGGTTTTACCGGACTGTCCGCTGCCCGGCATCTTGCGCAAAAGGGTCTGGATGTTGTCGTGCTTGACGCCCATCGCGCGGGCTTTGGTGCGTCAGGGCGAAATGGCGGACAAGTGGGCAGCGGTTTCAATGCCGATCAGACAGACCTTGAAGCCGACTATGGACAGGACATGGCGCGCGCCCTGTGGGAGCTCGCCGAAGAGGCAAAGGCGGACATTCGCGAAAACTGCCGCAGACACATCCCCGAAGCGAGTTACCAATCGGGTGTGGCCCATGGCTGCTATAGTCGTCGCGAGGCTGGGCAATATGCCGAATACGCCGCACATCTGGCGCAGATCTACGGATATGATCAAGTCGCACCTCTGGATCCGGAGGCGTTCCGCGGCCTGGTAAAATCACCACGCTATCAGGGTGGTATCCTCGACCATGGCGCAGGACATATTCATCCGCTGCGCTATGTACTGGGCCTTGCAAGACTGGCCGAAGACGCTGGTGCACGGCTTTATGACCGGTCTGAAGTACACGACATCGCCCATGGCGACCCGGTAACGCTTCGCACCAACCGTGGCCGCGTGAAAGCCAGACATGTCATCCTGGCCGGGAACGGCTACCTGCCCAACATTGAACGCAAAGTCGCTGCCAAGGTCATGCCGATCAACAGCTTTATCTGCGCGACCGAACCGCTTGGTGATCGGGCAGCAGAGGTGCTGTCACAGGATGTTGCCGTGGCCGACAGCAAATTCGTGGTCAATTATTACCGGATGTCAGAGGACAAGCGTTTTCTTTTTGGCGGGCGCGAAAGCTATTCCATCGGCTTTCCAAAGGATATCAGCACAGCGCTGATCGCCCGGATGACACATCTGTTTCCGCAGCTCAAAGAAACCAAGATCGATTACGTCTGGGGCGGCACATTGGGCATCACGATGACCCGTCTGCCTGCAATCCAAAGGATCGCCCCGAATGTCCTGTCAGGTGCCGGGTTTTCAGGGCATGGCGTCGCATTGTCGGGTCTTGCGGGCAAGGTGATGGCCGAGGCGATTGCCGGGCAGGCCGGACGCTTTGATACGCTTGCGGCGCTGGATGTGCCGAATTTTCCGGGCGGCGCAGCTGCTCGGGCACCCCTGTTGACGTTGGCCATGACATGGTATGCTTTGCGCGACCGGTTAGGCATCTAGGTCCCCATGTCATCAGCCTGTGACACGGATCATGCTTAGCTGTCGCGCAACGATAACGACAAGGAGCAGTACGATGTCCCAAGTGCCCAATGTCTATGATGCAGAACCCATCCCGGATGAAGCGCTCGTGACCGTCAGGCAATTGCTGCAGACCGGCGATCTGTTCCGCTATACATCGGACAATTCTCCGGTGGCCTTGCTAGAGGCGGAATTCGCCAAGACACTCGGCGCAAAATATGCACTCGCGGTGTCATCGTGTTCCGCAGCCCTCTTCCTGTCGCTCAAGGCGTTGGGGCTGCCGCGCGACGCCAAGGTGCTGATCCCTGCCTTCACCTTTGGTGCTGTCCCATCATCGGTGGTACATGCCGATTGTGTGCCGGTCCTGTGCGAATGCGGCGACAATTACCGGATCGAACTCGAAGACTTTGCAGCGAAACTGCCGGGTGTTGATGCAGTGATCATCAGCCACATGCGTGGTCACACGTCAGATATGGATGCGATCATGACGCTTTGCGATGCCGCTGGCACACCGGTAATTGAAGACGCCGCGCATTCACTGGGCACCACGTGGAACGGGCAAAACATCGGGACGATTGGCAAAATCGGCTGCTTCAGTTTCCAATCATACAAGCTGCTGAATGCGGGCGAAGGCGGGATCATGATCACTGATGATGCCGATCTCATCGCACGCGCCGTGATCATGTCAGGCGCTTATGAACATAACTGGAAAAAGCATCCAATCCTGCAATCTGCCTTTGCCAAGTGGCAGAACAAACTGCCGCTCTATAACCAACGGCTCAATGTGCTCTCGGCAGCTGTCATTCGTCCCCAACTGAACGAACTATCCCGGCGGATCAGGCAGGGACGCCGCAACCATGATCACGTGGCAAAACATCTGAACCAGTCACCCTGGCTGCAGGTCCCAGCGAAACTCGAACCCGAAGAGCGCGCGCCGGACTCGATCCAGTTCAATCTGGTAGATATGGACGCGGACCAGACGGCCGCCTTTGTGAACGCGGCTAAAACCGCTGGCGTCAGCGTACAGGTCTTTGGCCGCTCTACCGACAATGCGCGCGCCTTCTGGAACTGGCAGTTTCTAGGCGATATTGGCGAACTCCCACAAACCCGCGCAATGCTCATGCGGGCCTGCGATGTGCGGCTGCCTGCGCGTTTGACGCTCAAGGAATGTGACATCATTGCAGACATTATCCTGAAAGCGGTAGATCAGGTGATGGCGCCCACATGTGCAACCGCCCAGACGGCATGATCTTGTAAGGGCACTGGCCGGCCCCTATCCTGTATCCAGACCGCCTGATGAGGTTCATGATGCCCGACGATTCCCCCAATTCATGGGAAGCCCGCGCCGACGCGCATTCCTTCTACGGCTTCACCGATCTGCCAACAATCAAGGATCGCGGAGCGGTGGTTCTGACGCATGGCAAGGGGCCATATGTCTACGACGTACACGGGCGCGAATATCTGGACGGAAACTCCGGGCTTTGGAACATGGTGGCAGGGTTCGACCACCCCGGTCTTGTGGCTGCAGCGCAGGAACAATATGCACGCTTTCCTGGCTATCACGCCTTCTTTGGCCGGATGTCCGACCAGACCGTGATGCTGTCGGAAAAGCTGGTCGAGGTATCACCCTTCCCGCGCGGCAAGGTCTTTTACACCAATTCCGGGTCCGAGGCGAATGATACGATGGTCAAGATGCTGTGGTTTCTGGCGGCGGCGGAGGGCAAACCCGAACGGCGCAAAATCCTGACCCGTGTCAACGCCTATCACGGGGTCACTGCCGTCAGCGCTTCGATGACGGGCAAACCCTATAACAGCGTCTTTGGCCTGCCGCTCGATGGTTTCATCCACCTCACCTGCCCGCATTATTGGCGTAACGGGCGAGACGGGGAAAGCGAGGCGGAATTCACCACGCGCATGGCGGCGGAGTTGGAAGAAACCATTCTGCGAGAGGGCGCCGAGACAATTGCCGGGTTCTTTGCTGAACCTGTCATGGGGGCTGGCGGGGTGATCCCACCGTCCGCAGGCTATTTCCAGGCAATCCAGCCGATCCTACGGAAATATGGAATCCCCTTGATCGCCGATGAGGTGATCACCGGGTTCGGGCGCACCGGCAATACTTGGGGCTGCGAAACCTACGACTTCGTTCCCGACGCGATCATCTCATCCAAAAACCTGACTGCCGGGTTCTTTCCTATGGGCGCCTTGATCCTGGGGCCAGACTTGACCGACAGGCTACAAGCCGCCTCTGACGCGATTGAGGAATTCCCACATGGCTTTACTGCGTCAGGTCACCCGGTGGGATGTGCCATCGCGCTGAAAGCGATTGACGTCGTGATGAATGAAGGGCTGGCCGAGAATGTTCGCACCCTGACCCCGCTTTTCGAGGAAGGTCTGGCGCGGCTCGCGGAACACAAGAACATCGGCGAATGGCGCGGCAAGGGGCTGATGGGCGCGCTGGGAACAGGCCTGGCGGACAAAGAGACGAAGGCGCCATTTGACGGATCGTTATCCGTCAGCGAACGCATCGCCAATGCCTGTACCGATCAGGGGCTGATCTGTCGCCCGCTGGGGCAGGCGGTGGTGCTTTGCCCGCCGTTTATCTTCACGCCCACGCATATGGATGAGATGTTCCACAAGTTGGAACGGGCGCTGAACCATGTTTTTACAGAGGTCGCTTAGGACTGCATTAACCAAGCCTGCCGAATACTGCTGTAATGCAGGGCGCGAAAACCATCAGACCATACGGCGATTATTGGCTGGGTCAGGTCATTTAATGTCGGGCGGCAAGTATTGGCGGCGTCATCCGGCGGCAGGTCATCGACGTTGATCGCGAAGCCGGTTTTCCGCGCTTTGTGGCAGAGGTGCCGCGGCGCGGCTTCCGTCTGATCCGAACGCAACATTAATTCATATTGGTTTGTGACGGTGGTCCGGTCGAGGTGATCTGCTGAAACCAAAT
Organism: Pseudomonadota bacterium; assembly: GCA_038529695.1. Classification (GTDB taxonomy): domain Bacteria; phylum Pseudomonadota; class Alphaproteobacteria; order Rhodobacterales; family Rhodobacteraceae; genus Yoonia. The sequence goes on from JBCBDL010000068.1 coordinate 7,877, forward strand.
TTCAAGAAATCTGGTCAGCCTGGACGTATTTCTAGAAATACGTTTTCTACTTCCCCATCTTCGAAAGTTTTTCCTGCAAAGCGGCAAGCTGGTCTTTGATCTGGTCCAGATCATCTGCCTCCTCTGCGGGGTCCGACTTGGCGACCCCAGGCATCATGCCTCCGGTCATGGCCTTGAAAAACGCCTCTTGCTGCGCCCGCATCGCCTCAAACCCCGGCATGGCCGCCATCGGATTGGCCTTGTTCATGTTCTCCATGGCCTTCGATTGCCCCTCGCGCAGCATCTCAAAACTGGCCTGTAGGAACTGCGGTACAACGGATGCAGCCTGGCTCGTATAGCTGCGCACGAGATCCGTCAGTACATCAACAGGCAACACATTCTCGCCGCGGCTTTCGTGCTCTGCGATAATCTGCAACAGATATTGCCGTGTCAGGTCGTCACCCGATTTCAGATCAACGATCTGCACCTCACGCCCTTCGCGTATGAAAACAGCAATGTCTTCCAAGGTCACGTAGTCGCTTGTCTCTGTGTTATAAAGCCTGCGACTGGCATAGCGCTTGATCAGCAGAGGTTTGTTGTTATCGGCCACGGGCGTCCCTCCCAAGACATGTTGCGCTGCAGAAAAGCCTACGCCGCGTCTATGCAAAAGGAAAGGACTTCGTGTTTACGCCGCACGCCGCGTCATGAGGATCCCAAGACTTGCGTCAAAAAACAGGCTGCGGTCCCAGTCGCCAAACACATCAGCAACCGTCAGACCAACATCCATGGCCACGCGTATCAGCATCCCAAGATTAGCGAGTTCTGGTTCTTTTGCAATTCAGATCACGCGTGGCCGCATACGGCCCGCAGAACTCGCAAAACAAAAGACGGCCCGCGATGCGGACCGTCATTCGAAAAACAAACCCTTAGGGAGGATAGGGTCAGTTTAGGTCGTGCTTACTTTGCAGCAGCAGTTGCTTTCTTCGCAGCGGCTGTCACTTCGTTTGTTGCTTTCTTAGCAGCAGCAGTCATGTCCTCGGACAGGTCTTTGCCAGCGGCCAGAACCAGTTCCATGGTCTGTGTCTGCACCTTTTTCGCGATTTCAGCGAAAGCAGACATATGCTCAGCAGCGCTTTCAGCGGAAGCAGAGGCGAAGTCTGTCATCGCTTTTGCATAATCGGCAGGCTCTGCCTTTGCTTTGGACATGGCTTCCATCTTGGCGATGGTGTCTTGTGTCCACTTAGCGGACAGCTCAGCCGATTTGCCAGCTGCGTCCAGAGCAACAGCAGACATCTTTTCTGCCAGCGTTGTCTGGTTCTTGAACTGCTCTTCCATTGCCTTTGTGTCGACGGGGAATGCGCCCATCATGTCTTTGAAGACGGCGGTGAAATCTTGTGTCTTAGCCATTGTTTTAGTCTCTCTTGTTTCATGCGGAGCCCCCTCCGCGATTATCTCGTGCCACCAATATGCATGCTGCACCGCAGCATTTCAAGTCTTTTTTCTGCACTGCAGCATATTTTTCTGCAGATGCAAATTTACTGATAGGAAACCGCTACTTAGCAACCACATATGTGCCCGGCGCTGGCGCCAGTACGGGATGATCTGCATCGCCAGGCGTGCGCGCCGCCACTTTCTTACCTGACTTTTGTGACAGCCAGGTATCCCAATGCGGCCACCAAGAGCCTTCGTGTTTGTCTGCTGCATCCAACCAGTCATCAGCAGTCAGGCCCATTTCGGGATTGATATAATGGCCGTACTTGTTCTTTGTCGGCGGGTTGATGATCCCCGCAATATGACCTGACTCAGACAGAATAAAGGTCTTGTCCTTCGACCCCATCTGCTGGATGCCCGCATAGCTGCTTTTCCACGCGGCGATATGGTCTGTCTCGCAAGCAATCGCACAAAGCGGTACGCTCACCTCGTTCAGCTTCACCATCTCGCCAGCAATCTCAAAACCGTCGGTGGCGAACTTGTCATGCTGACAAAGCCCGCGCAGATACTCGACCGCCATCTTTGCCGGCAGATTGGTGCCGTCGCCGTTCCAGTAGAGCAAATCAAAAGCCGGCGGCGCCTTACCCATCATATAGCTTTTGATCGCAGGGCCATAAATCAGATCGTTCGACCGTAAGAACGAAAAGGTCCGCGACATAAAGAATGAATCAAGAATGCCGTTCTCGGCGACCTCGGCCTCGATCCCATCCACAAAATCATCATCCAGGAACACACCAACCTCGCCCCGATCTGAAAAATCAGTGAGGGTGGTGAAAAAAGTCGCGGAGTTCACGGATGTATCCTTGCGCTTTTTCATCAGCGCAAGCGTCAGCGACAAGGTCGTCCCGGCGATACAATAGCCCACCGCGTTCACCTTTTTGACGCCGCAGATATCCTTCACTTCCTTGATTGCGGTCAGGTATCCGTCTTCGACATAATCCGTCATCGACGTGTCGCGATATCCGGCATCCGGGTTCACCCATGACACGACAAACACGGTATATCCCTGATCGACGGCCCATTTGATCAGGCTGTTCTGTGGTTTGAGATCCAGAATATAGAACTTATTGATCCATGGCGGAAAGATGATCAGCGGGGTGTTGTACACCTTTTCCGTGCTTGGCGCGTATTGAATCAGTTCGAACATATGGTTGCGGAAGACAACCGAACCTGGGGTCGTGGCCAGATTTTCACCAAGTTTGAATGCTTTTTTGTCCGCGAGCGTGACAACCAGATCGCCATCATTCGCCTCCAAATCCGCAATCAGGTTTTCAAGCCCCGCAACAAGACTTTCACCTTCGGTTTCTGCAGCAAGCGCCAGCGCCTCTGGATTGGTGGGCAGGAAATTGGTCGGACTGAACATATCAACCATTTGCTGACTGAAGTAGCGCAGCCGCTTCTTTTCCTCAGAATCAAGCGTATCGATATCTTCCACCGCCTGCTGCACTGCAGAGGAGTTCATCAAGTATTGTTGCTTAATGAAATTAAAGTAAGGATTGGTATCCCACAGCTCATGTGAAAAGCGGCGGTCCTTGGGGCTTTCGTCAGTCGGCGGCGCCAGTTTACCCTGTGCAAGTAGATGTTGCGCCTCGACATAATGCTTCACCGACTTGCCCCAGAACTCCAGCTGATGCTCAATCAGCTTTGCAGGATTGTGCATCATTTCAGTCATATAGGCGGTGGCAGCCTTCATATAGAGTTCTTGACTGGGCCCTTGCAGCGACGGGGCGACATGCCGCCCCTGCCCCATCACGTTGAGCAACCGCTGGGTCAATTCTTCGACGCGCGCTAAATTCGCCTCAAGTTTTGCAACATTCTGCCCAACATTGTCGTCAGACATTGAATCGTGAGTTGTCATATTAACCTTCCTATGCCTATGCTGCAGGTGCAGCATAGGCTGCGCGCTGACCATCGGAGACCGAGTAGATGAAGTATATGATGACCTATGACCTGATGGAAACCATGCGTAACACGAACCAGTGGCTGGGGGCTTCGGCGCGTGCATTCGCCTCCTACCCGGTCATGTCGTGGGGGGCGAACCCAGCGATGGATTGGCTCAAAGCTTGGGGTGAGGTTACGGAACGTACTTTCGCTCGCATGGTCGCAAAACCCGATTGGGATATTCCGGTTCAGACAAATACCGACGGCACGGATATGGTCGTGACGACCGAAACGATCGTAGCGCGGCCATTCGGTGATCTGATCCGGTTCAAGGTCGGCAATCGCCCGGATCGCACGCGGCGTATTCTTTTGGTCGCACCCATGTCCGGCCACTACGCAACCCTGCTGCGCAAAACGGTCATCAGCCTGCTGCCTGACGCCGATGTCTACATAACTGATTGGCACAACGCCCGCGATATTCCAGTCAGTGCGGGCAAATTTGATATCGAAGATTATACACTTTACCTGATGGATTTCATGCGCGCGCTTGGGTCCGACATTCACGTGGTTGCCGTATGTCAGCCCGTCCCACTTGCCCTCGCCGCGACTGCCTATCTGGCCGAGCTGGACCCTGACGCGCAGCCGCGGTCTCTGACCTTGATTGGTGGTCCCGTCGATCCAGAGGCGAACCATACCGAAGTGACCGATTTCGGTCGGACCGTGACCATGGGCCAGCTTGAAGAAACCATGATCCAGCGGGTTGGTTTCAAATATGCAGGCGTGGGTCGAATGGTCTATCCCGGCCTGCTGCAACTTGCCTCTTTCATCTCAATGAACGCCGAGATGCATTCAAATTCCTTCCGGGATGAGATCATTCGCGTCGCAAAGGGTGAGGCGTCAGAACACGACCGCCACAACAATTTCTATGACGAGTATCTTGCCGTGATGGACATGACAGCAGAATTCTACCTGTCCACCGTCGAACGCATCTTCAAAGCACGCGAAATTGCGCTGAACCAGTTCGAAGTTGCCGGTCACAAGGTCGATTTCAGCAAGGTAACAACCGTCGCCGTCAAGATTGTCGAAGGGGAAGAAGATGACATCTCGGCCCCCGGTCAATGCCTTGCAGCACTTGACCTGCTGACAGGTCTACCCGACAGCAAAAAGGCCTCGCATGTCGAACCTGGTGCGGGCCATTACGGCATCTTTGCGGGGCGCAGCTGGCGCAATAACATTCGGCCACTTGTCCTGGACTTCATCGACACAAATTCCGGTGCGCCGATGCGGAAAAAATCCGGCAAAGTCGTCAACATCAAATAGGGGCGGCTTGCCGCCGCCCCAAGGCCGTCAAGCCATCACGGACTTTTCCGCGAAGTTCAAGTTCATCGGCTGATCAAGCACCTTGCGCCCATCGGACGTCACTCGAACGCTGTCATCAACTTCGCGCAGATCAAACGCCCGCGACCAGCACTGCCCTTCGCCGCGCAGATAGAACCCGTAATGCAGTGTGTCCGCGCCCTCTGGCACATTAAGAACGATCCGCCGTTCAGTCCAATCCTGTGTGCCAGTCAAAACACCATGCGCGCGGCGATCTTCCATGTTGTCGAACCGAATATTCCGCCCAACCGCGTCATCAATCCGCATCCAGATCGTTGCGGCACCCGTAACATGGACGCACGACAATTCCACCGATAATTGCAATCGCTTGCCACGAAACGCGGCTGCATCGACCATCTGCACCAGCGTCGCAAACCCGGTATGCGGCCCGCGATGTTCCAGCGATTGGATTGTTGCAGGTGAACCGGGCGCATCCGGATCAATGCCGATCCGATAGTCCGTCGCGTTCGACCCGGCAACTTGCCATCCCAGCGGCAATTGCAGTGGACCGAAACTATCCTGTGCAAGCGACGCTGCGGCCGTATTCCAATCCGCATGGCCCAATTGATGGGCCACAATTTCAAGACACTGGCTGTGGCTCAGTTCACATCCGTAGTCAGCAAGATCGTTGCGCAGCGTTTTAGCCATGGATTTTGGATCGCGTGAGGCGTTCATCATGATCTCCTTGATCAAGGGACAAACCATTTTATCAGGGCGCGCATTGCTGACGGGTCTATCCCGTTCAATGCAGATCAAATGTGGTATTCGGACCTTCACCAGACCCAAGCGGGCGCGCGCGGCAGGCGGTCTTGACCTGGCCCCAGAGCTACGGACCCGTCATGCTGGTGTCAACCTACGAGCGCAACATCAATGGCGCATTCATCCAGTCACGCAAGACGCCGGTCACCGCATCAGGGGCTTCAAGGGTTGGCAGATAGCCTGCATTTTCAATGACCTCAAGCTGTGCATAGGGGATCAACTCGGCAAGGAATTCGTGCCGCTTGAGCTGATATTGCCCGTCATGCCGCCCACAGATCACGACCGTTTGCTGCGTGATCTGGCGAATTGTTGTTTGCTGATCCTTACGCCGCTGCAATGCGCGCGCCTGTCTGACATAGGCGTCTGGACCCACATCATGACCCATTTCCGTCAGCAATCGCACCAGCGCGACCTTGTCAGACGTCGGTGCCATCCAAGTGGAGTTGATCTCGTGCTGCAAGACATCTGCCCAGCGACCGGCACGTGCCGCTATGATCTGGTTTTCGCGCGCAGCCGCGGTTTCGGGTGTGTCAGCTTGCGGGCTCGTCCCGATCAAGGCGATGCGGGTCACGCGATCAGTTGCCCGCCTTAGAATTTCCATGGCAACCATCCCGCCCATCCCCATCCCGGCTACAGCGAACTTCGATGGAGCCCAACTCAGGATCTGGCTGGCAATCTCCTCCATCCGCTCGCCGCGTGTGGTCGGGGCCAACATGACCGCGTGATCACGGGACAATGCGCGCATCTGTGCCTCAAAGATCCGCGCATCACATAAAAGCGGCGGGATCATCACCAGTGTTTCACTGGGCATCTGGAACGTGCCTTGGATACATGCTCAGCCTCTCTCTTACGGAGATTTTGCCTAAGTGTGGCCCGCATGAGCCAACATCGCAAGTCCCAAGGCCAGTCTAGAGGGATTTCAGCCAAGCCGATATCCGCTCAGCCAGCGGTGCCGTTTGACGTGGGCTGAAAATGTCGCCGGCCATCACATGGCCCATTTCATCATCTTCGGGCCCCTGTTCCAGCAGCATGGTTTCGGTTGGCCCGCCCCAGCGGTCTATGACACTGCTCGTATTCTTTGAATGCACAACCTGATCAGCCAAATTGAACGCAAAGAACGCAGGAACCTGCACCTGTCCCAGATCCGCACGGCGCACGGCGCGGACAGCATCCGCCATCGGGTGAACCGCCTGCGTTGGATATTCGGTCGTCCAAAACGCCTTATGCGCGTTGTTGATTGGTGTGAATTGCCGCGTTCGTCCTGCGACCAGATGGCCCCAATGTTTGACGCCAGGCATGTCCATCACAAGCTGTGCAGCCCTGTTGCGCAAACCAAAATTGGGCGAAATATGGATCATCGCCTTGGCCTGCGCCCCACCGGCCAAAGCCAGCGTCGCCAAGGTACATCCCGTCGAACACCCCATCAAGACGACCTGATCCCCGATTGTTCGCGCAATCTCAATCGCCGTAGCCACATCGCGCTGCCAATCTGCGAACGTTGCCTGCGCCATGGCGGTGCCGGTCTGCCCGTGCCCCGTCAGCCGCGTGAAATGCGCATTCGCACCCAGCGCTGCGGCCACGACATCTGGCAGAGGGCGTAATTCTTCCGGCGAGGCGGAAAATCCATGGACATAAAGAAGTGCATGTGTGGTTTTCCGGCCTTGCCCTCCGGCCCAGATAATCCGCTTCGCACATCCGGGCCGCAGATCTGGGACCTGCGCTTCTGCCGCCGCAAGCTCGGCGTCTAGTGTTGCCAAATCATGCAAGAGTACGCACCGCCATCGGCCGGTAAACCAAAATCAGCATCACAATGGCAGCCATCATGATGCCTGCGGGGATGAGCGTGATGGCCATTTGCAGTGCCTCCAACGCAGCGTTGCTTTGTGGGATGACACCTTGGGTCGTTTCCTGCCATCCTGCGCGCGCGAGGATCAGTCCCAGCAGCGCTGGCGCGATCGCATTTGACAGTTTTTGCCCGAACAACCAGACGGCGGAAAACGCGCCTTCAATCGCCACGCCGCTGTCTTCGCGTGTGACATCCATCAGGTCCGGATACATCGCCCAAGGGATTTGCTGGTAGGCCCCATTGGTCACCCCGGCGATAATGAAGAAGCCCGCCACGATAGTTACATTGGTCGACGGAAGCACCGCCGATAGCCCGTAGAGCAGCACGACATACCCCGATAACCCGATCACAAGCGCCCACATCTTCCCCAGGCGATACGACATCAAGACCCACAGGACCTGGCTGAGGATCGCACCAACAAAGAACGCGCCGAACAAGACGCTAAGCACCGTCAGCGCCCGTGCCGCGCCCGACAGGGCATTCTGACCATCATCAATGACAAGATAGGCGGCGGCAAAGGGCAGACCCGCAGTGATCAAAGCAACCGCCAGCGTCATCACGCCATAAGCCAGCGCCAAAACAACAAAGGTACGGTTGGAAAAGACCAGCGTATACGACGCGGCAAAGCCCGTTGGCGCAGGCGTTTCGATCCGCGGCGCCCTCCGCGTAGACCACAGCGACAACCATATCGCTCCAATCATCAAAGGCGTGACATATAGCGCGGCCATCGGAAACCCAAATGCCCCCGCCAGCCCTGGCAGAACCGCACCACCAACCAGAATGCCCACTGTCGCAAAAGCCATCCGCCACCCCGTCATGGCCGAGCGTTCTTTGGGGTCGTGCGTGATCTCACCAGCCTGCGCGCCATAGGGGATCGCGCACATCGTAAAGCCAATCGTGGCAAGCACGAAAGACGCAACAACCCACGTCAACTTCACCGCCATGGCAGCCTCAAGCGGTGCCATGAACAAACCAACCATCCCAACGGCCATGACAACTGCGCCGATGAACATCCATGGCGCGCGACGGCCAAAACGGGTCTTGGTGCGGTCACTGAAATAGCCGACAAGCGGGTCGGTGATCATATCGAAGATCAAAACGATCGTCGTGACAAAACCCGCAATCGCAACAGGAATACCCAAAAAAGTCGTCAGATAACTGACAATCAGCAATTGTTTGACGATGACGAAGACCACAATCCCGGCATCCGCCAGCCCCCAACCGGCCTTCTGCCACATGGATAACGCCATACTCTTTCCTCCCGCAGTCTTGCGCGAATTAGACGCGCACGGCACGTCGGAGAAAAGCGAAACGTAACGTAGAACTGACAATTTTGCCCATCTTAACGCGCCAGCACGTCTTCAACCGCTGTGCGGATCAGCTCAAGGCATGTGTCATCCGAAAACCGATGATCCGCTCCGTCAACGAGTGTCAGACGCATATCCGGCCCCTGCGCATGGTCCAAAAGGCGCAAGGCAACGGACATATCTACATCGGCGTCCGCTGTGCCTTGCAGGAATCGCACCGGAAACGGCAAGGAAAGCGGGTCGCGCAACACAAGCCGCTGCCGCCCCTCCTCAATCAGGCGTTCGGTGATAACATACGGCTCACCATAGTCCGACGGCAGCGCCACCTGCCCCTTCTCGGCCAATTCCGTTTTTTGCGCGTCCGAAAAGCCAGCCCACATGCTGTCTTCGGTGAAATCGGGGGCGGCGGCGATTGTGACCATGCCCGCAACCCGTTCCGGCATCTGACGTGCGACCAGCAGGGAAATCCAGCCGCCCATAGACGACCCAACAAGGATGACATTACCTGCAAGCAGCCCAATCGCCGCGCAGGCATCCTCGAACCAATCGCCGATGCATCCATCGGTGAATGCTTCGCCACTTTCCCCATGGCCCGAATAATCGAACCGGAGATACGCGCGCCCCGAATCGCGGGCCCATTTTTCAAGAAAAATGGCCTTTGTTCCGCCCATGTCAGACTTGAACCCACCCAGAAAAATGACCGCTGGACCAGTCCCATCAGTCAAATGATAGGCAATTCGACGGCCCTTTGGCGTCAGAAAATTCGGGGTTTCAGTGTTATTTTCCATGGGCTTACAGGAACATAGCTACAGGCAATCCACAAGTTTTATTAGGTGACTATATTGTCACGTGAGTATTTAGTCACTTATAAGGTGGCTATGGATGCGATTTTCAAAGCCCTCAACGACCCTGCCCGCCGCGCGCTTCTGGACAGTTTGCGCGCCAAGGACGGCCAAAGCCTGATGGAATTGGAAGAGCAACTGGACATGACCCGGTTCGGCGTCATGAAACACCTCAAGGTTCTTGAGGACGCAAACCTGATCGTCCCGCGCAAAGTGGGGCGGTTCAAATATCACTATCTCAACGCCCTGCCCTTGCAGGAGGTGATCGACCGCTGGGTCGAACCTCTCCTCGCCCGCCCGGCTGCGAGGGCAATGGCCGATTTGAAAACAGAACTGGAGAACCCGATGTCGAAAAAGCCTGATTTCGTCATGCAAACTTTCATTCGCTGCACCCAGGATGCCCTTTGGGATGCACTGACCAAACCTGAAGGGATGGCCAATTATCACTTTATGGCCAACCGGATTGAGTTGCAGGACAATAAGCTCGTCTATTACACACCCGACGACAACATCATGCTGATCTGCACGCATACCGAAGAAACCCCGAAGACCCGGATCGAAAGCACGTTTGAACCCCATTGGGCCGGTCCCGACGTCCCGCTGGACAAATCGTCTTTCGTTTACCTGATCGAACCCGAAGGGACGCAATGTAAACTGACGCTGGAGCATTACGACATTCCCGCAGGTCAGGAGGGTGTCGCCGATGGTTGGGCGCGGATGATGTCGGGCCTCAAGACTTGGCTGGAAACCGGCGAACCCGCAAAGTTCGGGAGTGCAGCATGATGGAGACGTTTCCAGCCGAACTTGGCATTCTGACATGCCTTGGTATCTTTGCCGCCTCGCTCTGGATTCC
>JBCBDL010000069.1:0-18110 GCA_038529695.1 Pseudomonadota bacterium
GCGCAGCCATGTCATGATCTTTGAATATTCCGATGCTGACCCTGTCTATCCGCATCTGACCTCCGCCGGGGCGGATGAGCTGATTGGCTGGGGCGCGATTTCCGGGCTTGCGGCTGTGGGTGAGACGACGCTGGTGGCGGTCAATGACAGCTTCTACGGCTATCAGCCCACGATTTTCACTATCGATGTTAGCGCCACACCGGCCCGCATCACGGATGCGCTGCCCGTCACCCGTGCCGGGCGCCCGGCGCAAAAACTGGATATGGAAGGGATCACGCCAGACGGTGAGGGGGGCTATTGGGTCGCTTCGGAAGGCCGCATTGACCGGATGGTACCGCACGGTCTTTATCATGTGGACGCAGATGGCGAGATCATTCAGGAAATCGGTCTACCAAACGAGCTGCTCGCCGTACAGCGGCGCTTTGGTTTTGAGGGTCTGACATTGGTCGGTGATACCCTTTGGATGGCAGTTCAGCGGGAATGGGAAGATGACCCTGCGGGGCTCGTAAAGCTCGTCGCCTATAATCTGGAAACCGAGGAATGGGGTGCGGTGCATTACCCGCTCGACGCACCGACTGCCGGTTGGGTTGGCCTGTCAGAGATCGTGGCCGAGGGCGATTATGTCTATCTGATCGAGCGGGACAATCAGATTGGTGCGGCGGCTGTGACCAAGCAGATCACCCGTGTTTCGCTGGATCAGATGGTGCCCGCACCTTTGGGTGGTGATCTGCCCGTGGTGACCAAGGAGGTTGTGCGCGATCTGATCCCTGATCTGACCAGCACGGGTGGCTATGTGCTTGATAAGGTGGAAGGTCTGACATTCACCCCTGACGGTCGCGCTTGGGTGGCGACGGACAACGACGGGGTCGATGACCATTCGGGCGAGACGATGTTCTTTGCGGTCGAGGCATTGACCCAATAGCTTTAGGCGGCGTCTGCGTTCCAAATGCAGACGCCGCCTAACCATTTGTCGGCCACGCATGATGGTCGTCGTCAATGATTAGGGGGTGGGCATGGCGATGTCCGCCCCCTTTCAGATGCGGGTGGTCGTCGGGTAGATCCGGGTGGCTGTGTGGGACGATGACGGGGTCGCCTTCAGGCCAGACCTTCTTCGCGGTGAGCAGGCCAACGGCACCCAACGTGCCAAGGGCGGCAAATGTGGTCTTGGCCCCGTAAGCCGTCATCATGCCGCCTGCCAGCGGATAGGTGACAAGCCAACAGGCATGCGACAAGGCGAATTGGGCTGTGAAGACGGCTGGCCGGTCTTCGCTATGGGCGGACCTGCGGATCAGGCGCCCCTGCGGTGTGAGCGTCGCAGAATAGCCAAGACCCATCAGCGCCCACAGGCCGAGGAAGACGGCCCATGTAGGGCTGAGAACCGCCTGCAAGATCATCAGCGCGGTGAGCAGGGCCGCACCACCAATCATGACCGGGCGGTCGCTGAGACGTTTTAGCATGCCCGGCAGCGCCAATGCGGCGATCATGGAACCACCGCCAAAGGCCGCGAGGGCAACGGCCACATCACCATCTGTACCACCAAAGCCGCTGCGCACGACCACCACGGTGTTGACGATAACAAAGGCGCTTGCAGCCGCGGCGGTGAGTGTCAGCGCCAAAAGCCCACGCAGACGTGGCGTGGCCAGATAGATGCGTGTGCCGCGCGTCAGTCGTGCGCGAAAGGGACGATCTTTGCTGGGACTGCGCAGGGGCAACGTGGTGGTCTGGATAAGGAGGGCGGAGAGAACAAAGCCGATGACAGTCCCGCCAAACAGCCAGTGATAGCTGATGAAGAGCAAGAGCAGGCCCGCCAGCGCAGGGCTCAGCAGATTTTCAAGGTCATAGGCGAGACGAGACAGGGATAGTGCGCGGGAATAGTCATCCTCGTCCGTCACGACATCGGGGATCGTGGCCTGAAAGGTGGGGGTGAAGGTAGCAGAGGCGGTTTGCAGCAAGAATATGGCAAGGTAGATCTGCCAGATCTCGGTGATGAAGGGTAGCAACAGCGCGACAGCAGCCCTGATCATATCCGCCCCGATCAATACCGGCTTGCGCGGCAGATTGGCCACCAACGCACCGGCGATCGGCGACAGGCCCACATAGGCGATCATTTTGATCGCATAGGCGGTCCCAAGAACGGCACCGGCCGCCGCACCTGCCAGGTCGTAAGCCAGCAGACCCAGCGCAACAGTCAAAAGCCCGGTGCCAAGAAGGGCCACGACCTGGGCGGCAAAGAGCCGCCCGAAGATTGGGTGGAAGATAAGCTGCCACATACCGCAAGGCTAGACCCGCTAGCGCGCCCGCGCAAAGCCCCTTTTCACGGCGAAATGCCCGTGTTAGGGGGCGGACAAACGTCAACTCTTACCAGGAAAGACACGATAATATGGCGATCCAGCGGACATTTTCGATCATCAAACCCGATGCGACCAAGCGCAACCTGACCGGCCAGATCGTGGCCAAGTTTGAAGAGGCAGGTCTGCGCGTTGTGGCCTCCAAGCGTATCCATCTGACGCTGGCCCAGGCGCAGCAATTTTATGGTGTGCATAAGGACCGGCCGTTTTTTGGTGAGCTGTGCGAATTCATGATCTCAGAGCCGATCGTGGTGCAGGTTCTGGAAGGTGAAGACGCGATTGCAAAAAACCGCGAAGTGATGGGTGCGACCAACCCCGAAGACGCCGCCCCCGGAACGATTCGCAAAGAGTTCGCGCTGTCGATTGGCGAAAACTCCGTTCACGGATCAGATGCGCCGGAGACGGCTGCCGAAGAGATTGCGTTCTTCTTTTCCGGTTTGGAATTGGTGGGCTAGTTTACCAGCGTGGGTTTCACCCACCCTACGGATTTATGGGCCGTTCGCACCGTTTTGGCGCGGGCGGCTTTCTTGTTCAGATTGCGTTCTAACGCGTTGTAGTTGCGAATGTTTGCGCAATAGAACATGTCGAAGATGTCACCGACGACAGGGATCATGCCGATGGCGGTGTCAAAGGCTGTGTTCAGCACCATATAGGCGAGCGTGCCAGGTGAGGCGCCGAGTTTGCGCGCCTGATTGATCATCCAAAGGCCCGGTAGCGCCGTCAACAGATCACCCACAACAGGGATGAATCCGACGAATGTATCAAGGCCGATACGGACATGCGTGCCGGGGATCGTGAAAATTGCGTCCATCCGCCATGCCAGTGTGCGCAAGCGGTCGAGTTCGAAATCAATATTATCTGCTATGTTCATACCATTAACATACACGATTCTTACGTCTATGTGAAGGGTATTTACTTTTTGCTGATCTCAATCACGCCGATCTGGTTCAGAAATGTCTCAAGTTCTGATCTGTCCTGATCGAAACTCTGCGCCTTGATCTTGTCGAACTGGTGGCGCAGCGCCTTCTTTTCTTCGCCTTTGCAATCGTTCCAGGGACGACCCTGCAGGGCCATATGCAGTACGTAATAGCCGATGAAATGGGGTTTGGAGCCGTTTTCGAGCAACTTGGCATAAGCTGCATCAGCGCCCATGCCGCGTAGCTCTTCCGCGGTTGTGATGCCAGCGGCCTTCAGCGCCTCTTCAAAGGCGGGGCCGATGTTTTTGATGGTCGTCAGGGCTGCCATGCCGCGAATTTAGCGGGGCCGGGAAAAAAGAGCCAGTGAGGGAGGCGGGATCGGGGAGGGCGATCCTGACAGCAACTGACCTCACCGGCCGAATTCATGTCGCGCTGTGATCAGATACTGGCGTAATCGGTGAAAACTGGCGTCTGCTGATCGTTTTGCATCTGCTGCGGGCGTGCGGCAGGCTGCGGCGCTGGGGTTTGCTCTTGCTCTTTTTCTTTTGTCTTGGCCATGTCTCTGGTCCTTAAATGAACTGATAAATGACAACTTGGTAACGTTGTCAGCTTAGGCATCATAGTCTGGTTTTGCCTACCCAGTTCGGCCTCTCGCAGGGTCGTGACGTGACAAATTTGTGACGGCTGTTTCAGTTTTTAGCTTTTTCTGCGCCGTGGTTTAGCATCACCACCCTTGCCTAAGCCCTTGTAGGACCTTGTTTTTCCACCCGGCGGTGTGAACCGTTTAGAGGTATCTTTTGCGTTACCTTGCGGCTTGCCTTTGGGTTTTGGGCTGCCAGCTTGGCGCGGCTTTGTGTCAGATTTGAAACCTGTTTTACCGGATTTGCGCGGTTTCTTACCGTCGGGTTTACCTTTTGGCGCGGGCTTTTGGGGTTTTGTCGTCACTGCGCCTTCATGATCTTTGTGCCTTGGCTTGCTTCGAGGCTTGTCATCTGCAGCACCGTGGATCGGTTTGAAGGGGCGTTTGTCGGACCGTGGTGCGTCGTAGTCCCTTTTTGTTTTGCGTGGGCCGCGGCTGCCCAATTGCGGGGCTGCATCAAGTGCAGTGAGGCTGGCCTGGTTTTCTAGCTTCATCTCCGGCCCGATTGATTTGAGAAAACCTGGCACAGCGGGTTCGGCGATTTCCACGAAAGTTTCATTGGGCTGGATGCGGATTGCACCGATTTCACTTTTGGTGATGCCGCCGACCTTGCAAATCATCGGCAAAAGCCAGCGTGCCTCGGCCTTGCCGTCACGCCCAATGTCGATGCGGAACCATTTTGACGGACCAAAGGATTTGTGGTCGCGCGGCTTGCGCTTTTCGTCGGGACCCTCCGAGTAGTCCGAAATGACTTCGGGTGCAGAGTGTTGGCCGGTGTAAAGCCGTGCATAGGCGGCAGCGATTTTATCGGCGCCGTGCTGGGAAAGCAGTTTTTGCGCCAGCGCCTGTTCGTCTTCGCCAAAGTCGTCCGACCAGACCGGATCGGTAAGTAGCCGTTCTTCATCTTTTGCACGGATGTCTTCAGCGGTTGGTGGCTTGCCCCAATCCGCCGTCAACTTGCCCCATTTCAACAGGTTTTGGGCGCGCTTATACATCTTCGCGGGGACGATCATTGCCGAAATGCCTTTGCGACCGGCGCGGCCTGTGCGCCCCGACCGGTGCAGCAAAGTCTCTGCATTTGTTGGCAATTCGGCGTGGATCACCAGCTCAAGATTGGGCAGGTCGATACCGCGGGCCGCCACATCGGTGGCCACACACACCTGTGCCCGGCCGTCGCGCATTGCCTGCAACGCGTTGGAGCGTTCAGACTGGGTGAGCTCGCCAGAAAGCGCCACGACAGAAAATCCCCGGTTCGACAGCCGGGTCGTCAGCCGCGTGACCTGTGCGCGGGTATTGGCGAAAACGATGGCGTTGGGCGCATCATAATAGCGCAATGTGTTGATGATCGCGGCGTCAATCTCGTGATTGACCACGCTGAACGCGCGATATGCGATATCGGCGTGCTGCGTCTCTTTCGTGGTCGTGGTGATGCGTACTGCGTCCTTTTGGTAGGACTTGGCGAGGGTCGCGATCATCGGTGGGACCGTCGCCGAGAAGAGCAGAGTGCGCCGGGTGTCCGGGGCCTGATCGAGGATGAATTCAAGATCTTCGCGAAAGCCCAGGTCCAGCATTTCGTCGGCTTCGTCGAGAATGACAGCTTTGACTTGGGAAAGGTCAATTGTTTCGCGCGTGATGTGGTCGCGCAGGCGTCCCGGTGTGGCGACAACGATATGGGCGCCGCGCGCAAGGCTGCGCCGTTCATCACGAAAATCCATGCCACCGACACATGAGGCAAGCGTTGCGTTTGCGCCTGCAAAAAGCCAAGCCAGCTCGCGTTTGACCTGCAACGCAAGCTCCCGAGTGGGTGCGATAATGAGGGCAAGTGGTGTGCTGGGCGGGCCAAATTGCCCGGTCTCGCCCAGAATTGTGGGGCCAATTGCAAGGCCAAAACCAACCGTTTTGCCCGATCCGGTCTGAGCTGAAACGAGCAGATCACGCGCGGCAAGTGCATCATCGGTGACCGCGATCTGAACAGGGGTCAAATCGCTGTAGCCCCGTTGGGCAAGGGCATCGGCAAGCGTTGGGATCATGGTTGGGCTTTCAATGGCAGTAGGCCCTGCGCCCTACGCCTGTGAGGCAGCTTTGTATAGAGGGAATTTTTCATTGCCATGATCACGCCATGGGGGCTTTGCCTCCGACCTGGACCGGGTCTCGCCCAGGAAATCTGTGAAGCAATAACGATCAAAGCGGAACGTTGAGCGATCCCGCATTATTGATGGCCCAAAATATGCTTCAAAGGGGTGCGCAGCAGATGGGCAGGCAGCCCCCCCAACTTGTTATCTTGGCAGAATTCTGTTGTTTGGGTTGTGCGCCGTCAGCGTCTTTCGGGACGGGTCGGTCTGATCAGATTATCGATCTGTTCCATCACATCGTCTGATCCATCGTTGTCGCGTGCCGCGTCTGCCGCATCGGGGGTGTCTTCCGGTTCCGGCGGCGCCTGCTTTTGTTCATCGGCAAGCAGTGGTGTCGCGTTGTTGACCTGTTCAGTTGCACGGTCCGCCAGCAATTGGCGGGCACGGCTTTCGGCCCGGCGCACGCGAACCGCTGTCAGAAAGGCCTCTTGCAAGGTCTGGGAGGACGCACCGACGATTTCGCCGATCTGATCAACGATCGTGTTGTCCGCGCTACGACGCTCATCAGCGAGGGCCAAATCTGCAAGCTCGCCTGCGACCTTATCGACGTAATCGTCCGCCATGTTTAGCGTGAGCTTTCCGTCAGCCGCCGCCGGACATAGGTTTTGACCGTTTCGATCATCGGTTCCATATGTGGGTCCTCAAAGAAATGGCCTGCACCTTCCATGCAATCATGGGTGATCGTGATACCTTTTTGCTCATGCAGTTTGTTGACGAGGTTCACAGTATCCTGTGGCGGCGCAACGCGGTCATTTGTGCCATTGATGATCAGGCCGGATGACGGGCAAGGCGCCAGAAAACTGAAATCGTACATGTTGGCAGGCGGCGATACCGAGATAAAGCCAGTGATTTCGGGCCGCCGCATCAAAAGCTGCATGCCGATCCATGCACCAAAGCTGAAACCCGCGACCCAGCAATGTTTGGAATTGTTGTTCATCGACTGCAAGTAGTCGAGGGCGCTTGCCGCATCGCTCAGTTCACCCACACCCTGGTCATATTCGCCTTGGCTGCGCCCCACACCGCGAAAATTGAAGCGTAGCACGGTGAAGCCCATATTGTAGAAAGCATAATGCAAGTTGTAGACGACCCGGTTGTTCATCGTGCCGCCGAATTGCGGATGCGGGTGGAGCACAATTGCGATAGGGGCGTCACGATCTTTTTGCGGGTGGTAGCGTCCTTCAAGGCGACCTTCCGGTCCGGGAAAGATGACTTCGGGCATTCGTATTCCGTTGCTGCTTGGGCCTGTTTGCATTGTTGACGCAAATGCGCAGGCACTTTAGAAAGATTCTAAATTTGGGGATTGGCCCAAATCCGTGTTTCACGGTGAAGTAATGATGCAGCGATGTGTCGTCAATGACATTGCGCTTTGGGGAATGGGGTCCTTGCGATGAAACTGAGCACGAAAGGCCGCTATGCGATGGTCGCCCTGGCTGATCTGGCATTGCAGAAGGACGACGCGCTGGTGAATCTCACGGAGATCTCCAAGCGGCAGGATATCTCTTTGCCCTATCTGGAGCAGTTGTTTGTGAAACTGCGCCGGGCAGGGTTGGTTGAATCGGTGCGCGGACCGGGTGGGGGGTATCGGCTGGCGCGACCTTCATCAGACATTCGTGTCTCTGAGATATTGGGTGCGGTCGATGAAACTGTTTCTGCCATGCATAAGGGTGCTGGTGCGTCGGGTGCGGCGTCGGGGTCACGTGCGCAATCGATGACGAACCGTTTGTGGGAGGGGTTGTCGGCCCATGTTTACGTGTTTTTGCACCAGGCGCGGTTGTCTGATGTTGTCGGCAACGAGTTGGCCCCGTGTCCTGCAGTGCCGGCCCTGTTCGAAGTTGTCGATGACGGTTAGGGCACGCGCTGCCCCCGGGGCGCGTTCCGCGCCTCCCCATATGAATTTTTTGAACATGAGAAGAGATGAGAGCCTATCTGGATCATAATGCAACTTCCCCTTTGCGGGCCGATGCGCGGGCAGCGATGCTGGCGGCGATGGACGTTGTGGGTAATCCTTCATCGGTTCATGCTGAGGGGCGGGCGGCAAAGGGCTTGGTAGAGAAAGCGCGGGCGCAGGTGGCCGAGGCCTTGGGTGCATCGGGCGCGGATGTGGTGTTTACATCCGGTGCGACCGAGGCAGCGGCCCTTGCGTTGGCGGGGCGTCGACTAAAAGCGGCACCGATTGAGCATGATGCGGTCCATGCCTGGATCGACCCGTGTTTGCAGGTTGTGGATGGGGCAGCGCAGGTGGAGGACCCGGCGTCGTCTGTCGTGCAATTGGCCAATTCCGAGACAGGCATTCTGCAGGACTTGCCGCAGGGATTGGCAGTGTCGGATATCACCCAAGGGTTTGGGCGTGTGCCCTTTGCCTTTAACTGGTCCGGTGTCGGAATGGTGTTTCTGTCGGCCCACAAATTCGGTGGTCCCAAAGGTGTGGGCGCGTTGGTCATGCCGCAAGGAACTGATGTTGCCGCACAAATCAAAGGCGGCGGGCAGGAGATGGGGCGCCGGTCCGGGACCGAGAATGTCGTGGCAATTGCCGGCATGGGGGCAGCGGCAGAGGCGGCACAGGCCGATCTGGCCGCCGGAAAGTGGGACCGGATCGAAAAACTTAGAAATATTCTAGAAAGTGGTATTGAGGCTGCCGAAAACAGGACTATTTTTGTCGGGAAAGGGTGCAAACGGCTTCCGAATACCAGTTGTTTCGTGACACCCGGCTGGAAGGGTGAGACGCAAGTGATGGTGATGGATCTTGCGGGATTTGCGGTTTCGGCGGGCTCTGCCTGTTCCAGCGGCAAGGTCAAGGTCAGCCGGGTTTTGCGCAGCGTTGGCCTGAATGATGACGATGCGGCCTGCGCATTGCGCGTGTCGCTGGGGTTAGAGACGACAGAGGATGAGGTCCTGCGTTTTGTGCGGGCCTGGAGTGAAAAACGCGCCCGGAGGCGGGCAGCTTGAGAGAGGGTGACATGAACGCGATGGATGCAATCGAAGTCAAGGAAGGCGTTGATCAGGAAACGGTCGACGCGGTCAAGGAACTCTCGGGTAACTACAAATACGGTTGGGAAACCGAGATAGAGATGGAGTATGCGCCCAAGGGTGTGAACCCGGACATTGTCCGCTTGATTTCTCAGAAGAATGGTGAACCCGGCTGGATGACAGACTGGCGTTTGTCGGCCTTCGAACGCTGGGAAAAGATCGAAGAGCCCAAATGGGCAATGGTGTCTTATCCGGATATCGATTTCCAAGACATCTATTACTACGCCCGCCCCAAGAGCATGGAAGAAAAACCCAAGTCTTTGGATGAGGTCGACCCAAAGCTGCTGGCGACTTACGAAAAGCTGGGCATTCCGCTGAAGGAACAGATGATCCTTGCCGGTGTGGAGGGTGCAGAAGATGCACCTGCTGAGGGGCGCAAGGTGGCTGTGGATGCAGTTTTTGATTCCGTATCGGTTGGCACGACCTTCCAGAAAGAGCTTGAAAAGGCCGGGGTTATCTTCTGTTCTATTTCGGAGGCGATTGAGAAACATCCCGAACTGGTAAAGAAATATCTGGGGTCGGTTGTGCCGCCCTCGGACAATTTTTATGCAACGTTGAATTCGGCGGTCTTCTCGGACGGGTCGTTTGTTTACGTCCCCCCCGGTGTGCGCTGCCCGATGGAGCTGAGCACCTATTTCCGGATCAATGCGGAGAATACCGGTCAGTTTGAGCGGACACTGATCATTGCCGATAAAGGGTCTTACGTCTCGTATCTGGAAGGTTGTACCGCGCCGAAGCGTGACACGGCCCAACTGCACGCCGCAGTCGTCGAGATCATCGTCGAGGAAGATGCGGAGGTAAAGTATTCCACTGTTCAGAACTGGTATCCGGGTGATGAGGACGGCAACGGCGGGATCTACAACTTTGTGACCAAGCGCGCGGATTGCCGCGGTGATCGGTCTAAGGTGATGTGGACGCAGGTGGAGACCGGCTCTGCCGTGACCTGGAAGTACCCAAGCTGCATCCTGCGCGGGAATGACAGCCAGGGTGAGTTCTATTCGATCGCGATTGCAAACAACATGCAGCAGGCCGATACCGGCACGAAGATGGTGCATCTGGGCAAGAACACGAAATCGCGGATCGTGTCGAAAGGGATCAGCGCAGGTAAGGCACAGAACACCTATCGCGGGCTGGTTTCCATGCATCCGAAGGCGAAAGAGTCGCGCAATTATACCCAGTGTGACAGTCTGTTGATTGGCGACAAATGCGGCGCGCATACAGTGCCTTATATCGAGGTTAAGAACAATTCCTCGCGGGTTGAGCATGAGGCGACCACATCCAAGGTCGATGATGATCAGCTTTTCTATTGCCGCAGCCGCGGGATGGACGAGGAAGAGGCCGTCGCCTTGGTTGTGAACGGTTTCTGCAAGGAAGTGCTGCAAGCGCTGCCGATGGAATTCGCAATGGAAGCGCAGGCGCTGGTTGCCATTTCGCTGGAAGGCTCTGTGGGCTAGCGATGCGGCGTGCTTTGCATCCATATCGTCCTCAGACCGTCACGCGGCGGCCCCGATCTTGCCGCACTTCGCTGGCATTTGGTGTTCACAACGAACATCTCGGAGCGGCTGGCGATGGCGGTCACCAAGCAGGACATCAACGACTTCAACCGGCGGGTGAAGAATATCAGCAACCCACGGAACAAGTCGTATTACGATCCCGACTTGCAAATGCACATCCCCAAACGCGTCTCGCGCGACAAAATCAAAAAGCCCAAAGTGGCCAACGACGAGAACATCATCGGGCCGTTCATCGTCTCCGTCGTGATCGGTGCGTTTTGTCTTGGCGTGGCTCAGATTTTCCGCGTTCGGTATTTTGGGTTGATCGAAACGAGCACCGTTACAATGGTTGTCGACTTGGCGGCCACATTTTGGGTGCTGTTGGTGCTGACCGCATTGATCAAGCGCAACTCATGGGGTGCACGCTTTTCGCAAGCGGTTGGCGTTCTGGCGATGTTGGCGGCGGGGCACAACCTGTTTTGGCGCTTTCCAGAGCAAATGGCGGTTATCTACACGCCGGAATACGCGCAATACGTGGAAGCCACCAAGCAGGCACCATCGGTGGTCATCGGCGCAGATATCTACGCGTTCTAACGCGGCCAAACGACATAGACGACAATCGGACCCTTTGTGACGCTGATCGCAACGGGCCACTTGCCGTTCCGCAATCATACGCTTTCTGAGGAGAAGAAGATGTTGGAGATCAAAGGCCTGCAGGTCAAATTGGAAGAAGAAGACAAGCAGATCCTCACGGGCGTCGACCTGGAGGTTAAGCCCGGCACTGTTCACGCAATCATGGGGCCGAACGGGTCGGGTAAATCGACGTTGTCCTATGTGCTGTCCGGGCGTGACGGATATGAAGTGACTGAAGGTTCGGCCACGTTGGAAGGCGAAGATCTGCTGGAAATGGAGCCGGAAGAGCGCGCTGCAGCGGGCCTGTTTTTGGCATTTCAGTATCCGGTTGAGATCCCCGGTGTGGGCAACATGACGTTTCTGCGCACGGCTGTGAACGCGCAACGCAAGGCGCGCGGGCAGGATGAGTTAAGCGCAGGTGATTTTCTGAAAGTTGTGCGCGAAAAGGCAAAAAGTCTTAAGATCGACAGCGACATGCTGAAGCGTCCGGTGAATGTTGGTTTCTCGGGTGGTGAGAAAAAGCGCAACGAGATCCTGCAGATGGCGATGCTGGAACCCAAGATGTGCATTCTGGACGAGACGGATTCCGGCTTGGATGTGGACGCGATGAAACTGGTCGCCGAAGGCGTGAATGCCCTGCGGTCCGAAGGGCGGGCATTCCTTGTGATCACCCATTACCAACGCTTGCTGGACCACATCAAACCGGATGTGGTCCATATCATGGCGGACGGAAAAATCGTGAAATCCGGTGGGCCCGAACTCGCCCTTGAGGTCGAGAATAACGGATATGCAGATATTCTGGGCGAGGTGGCCTGATATGGCGGTTGCACAACTGAAACTTGATGCAGCAGAGGCCCGGCTGGCCGGTGTCACGCTGCCGCAGGGTGCCGCTTGGGCGCATGAGGCGCGGGCGAGTGCGTTGGCCCGTGTTCGGCAGATGGGACTGCCGACCAGGCGCGATGAATATTGGAAATATACCGACCCGGCATCCCTGACAGCAGTTGAGGCGCCGGCGGCAGCGCTTTTTCACAATGATGAGGGCCCGTTATTCGCCGACGTTGACCGTGTGCGGATCGTGTTCGTAGATGGTGTCTTCGATCCCGACGCCTCGGATGATCTCAGCGCGGAAGGTGTTGAAATCGAACGCCTTTCCGATGCGATGCAGGCCGATATCCATTGGGTCAAAGATATTTACGGTGTGCTTGAGGCGCGGGGACAAAAGCCGGTGGAGCGTCCACTGGCAGCGCTGAACACCGCGTTGGCAACTGATGGTGTTGTGATCCGGGCAACCGGGAAAGTCTCAAAACCCATCAATTTCATCTATCTGCATCAGGACGTGACATCGGATGCCGTTCTACATAACGTCGTGAAGGTTGAGGCGGGGGCAGAGGTTACTGTGTTGGAAACCGGCCCAGCGGCAGCACGTTTTTCCAAGCAATTGGAAGTCGACGTGGCCGAAAGCGGGGTATTTCACCATGTCCGCGCGCAAGGGCGTGATCATGAACGCCGCGCTGTAACACACTGTTTCGCAAGGATTTCTTCGAATTCCAGTTTCAAGTCATTTACGCTCACCTTCAACGGCGTGTTGACGCGCAATGAATGCGTGCTGGAGATTGTTGGCGATGATGCGGTGGCGCATGTGGCAGGGGCTTGCGTGGGTGATGGCAAGGACTTTCATCACGATGATACCGTATTTATCACCCATGATGCGGTGAATTGCGAAAGCCGTCAGGTGTTCAAAAAGGTGCTGCGCAATGGGGCAACGGGCGTATTCCAGGGTAAGATCTTGGTGAAAGAAGGCGCGCAAAAGACGGATGGCTACCAGATTAGTCAATCGCTTTTGCTTGATGACGACAGCCAATTTCTCGCCAAGCCAGAGTTGGAGATTTACGCTGACGATGTGGCCTGTTCGCACGGATCGACATCCGGTGCGATTGATGAGACGGCTTTGTTTTATCTGCGGTCACGTGGGGTATCGCTCACCGATGCGCGAAACTTGCTGACCTTGTCATTTCTGGCAGAGGCATTGGACGAGATCGACAACCCGGCCTTGGCGGATGAATTGCGGGACCGGTTGGAAAGCTGGTTGTCGCGACATAGCTGATGCCGGTGACGACGGACATCGTACGCACGTGGCGTAGGCCACGTGCCGTCATGCGCGACCTGCTGGCGCAGGGCCGGCGCGAAGATCGCGCAATCGCATATCTGATGATTGCATGTTTCCTGATCTTCGTGGCGCAATGGCCCCGCCTGTCGCGGCTTGCAGCGGGTTTCGATCTTCCACCAGGCGCGGAGGTGCCTGAGCTGGATCGGCTTATGGCGTATGAATTCATGGCCTGGCTGATGATCTGGCCTTTGTTTCTGTATATTTTTGCGGCGCTTACACATTTGGTGGCGCGCGCGTTTGGCGGGCGGGGCGATTGGTATGGGGCGCGGCTTGCGCTGTTCTGGACGATGCTGGCAACCACGCCGCTTTTGCTGCTTTATGGCCTGACTGCGGGTTTCATGGGGCCGGGGGTTGAAACCCGCCTTGTTGGCGCGATATGGATTGCAGCCTTCTTGATCATTTGGCTGCAGTGTTTGCGCGAGGCGGAAAGCAGAACATGACTATCAGTTTGCAATCCTGGATGCGTGTCGTGTGGATGAGCGTGACGCAACCGGCAGAAATGGCCGGGAAAGTGCTTGGCATGCAATTCCCACGCGATGCGTTGTGGACCGCACTGGCGCTCGTCGCGGTTATCAATGTTCTTTTGCTGGGATTGTTGCAATTTGTGTTGCCGCAGACAGCGGACACACAAGATCAGATCATCACATTGTCGCCATTTGGCTATCTCGCCATCTTTGGTGCATTTCTGACCTTCATGATTTTCATGTTGGTGCATGCAGGCCGGATGATGGGTGGTGAGGGGACCGTCGAAGGCACGCTGACACTGCTTGTGTGGTTTCAGGCCGTCAGCCTGACACTTGAAGCTATGCAGGTTTTGCTTGTCCTTGTCAGCTCCGCTGTTGCGGCTTTGTTTGGGCTTATTTCGCTGGGTGCGCTGATTTGGATCTTTGTCAATTTGGTGAATGTCCTGCATGGTTTTGCCAATATTGGTAAAGCCATTGTGGTTATTTTTATGGCGTTGATTGGCACCGTACTGGGCACTGGCTTAGTGATGGGCATGTTGGGTATAGCGCCACCGGGGGCAGGGTTATGACATTTGACATTGCACAGGTTCGTGCCGATTTCCCCATTCTCGCGCGCGAGGTGAATGGGAAACCTTTGGTCTATCTGGATAGTGGCGCATCTGCGCAAAAGCCGCAGGTGGTCATCGACGCGGTGACCAAGGCTTATGCCGAAGAATACGCTAATGTGCATCGCGGTCTGCATTATCTCAGCAACCTTGCGACGGACAAATATGAAGCGGTGCGCGGCATTATCGCCAAGTTCCTGAATGCCCCGTCCGAGGATTGCATCATCTATAATTCCGGGACCACCGAAGGCATCAATATGGTCGCCTATGGCTGGGCGATGCCGCGTATGGAAGCGGGCGACGAGATCGTGTTGTCGATCATGGAGCATCACGCCAATATTGTCCCCTGGCATTTCCTGCGCGAGCGGCAGGGTGTCGTGATCAAATGGGTGGATGTGGACGCCAATGGCGATCTGGACCCGCAAAAGGTGATTGATGCGATTGGTCCGCGCACCAAGCTTGTGGGCGTGACGCACATGTCCAACGTGCTTGGCACCGTTGTTGATATCAAGGCGATCACCGCCGGCGCCCATGCCAAGGGGGTGCCCGTGCTGGTCGATGGGTCACAAGCTGCCGTGCATATGCCGGTCGATTTGCAGGATCTGGGGTGTGATTTCTACGCGATCACGGGGCATAAGCTTTATGGTCCGTCAGGATCAGGTGCGATTTATGTGGCGAAAGACCGGTTAGCCGAGATGCGCCCCTTCATGGGCGGCGGCGACATGATCCGCGATGTGACCCGCGACACGGTCACCTGGAACGACCCACCGATGAAATTTGAGGCCGGAACACCAGGCATCGTGCAGATCATCGGGATGGGTGTTGCGATTGAATATATGATGGGCCTGGGGATGCAGAATATCACCGCCCATGAAAACGGTTTGCGCGATTACGCGCGCAACCGGCTGGATGGGTTGAACTGGCTGAACGTACAAGGGCAATCGGCGACCAAGGGTGCGATTTTTTCCTTTACGCTGGATGGGGCCGCGCATGCGCACGACATCTCAACCGTCTTGGACAAAAAAGGTGTCGCTGTGCGGGCAGGGACCCATTGCGCAATGCCATTGATGGAACATATGGGCGTGGGCGCGACATGTCGGGCCTCGTTCGGGATGTACAATACAACCGCTGAGGTTGACGTCTTGGTCGATGCGTTGGAGCTGTGCCACGACTTGTTTGGGTAGGCTGGTGTGGTTTGAGCACAGACCAACCGCCTGGCGATATGCTATACTTTGGAAATGACCGGGGCCGCGCAGTACGACTTTCGCAAAGCGACAGCAGCCGACATTGGGTTGTTGAATGCTTGGCAGCGTCTTCCCCATGTAAGCGAATGGTGGGACGCAGAAGACCTGATTGATGCGGAGGATTTTACCGATCCACGCGTCGTGCCATGGATCGTTTCGTTTTGTGACCGGCCCTTTGCGTTCATTCAAGACTACACCGTTCACGGCTGGGCAGATCACCATTTCGCTGATTTGCCCAAGGGTTCCCGCGGCATTGATCAGTTTATTGGCCCACCCGAAATGGTCGGTATCGGGCACGGGACAGCGTTCATCGAAAGAAGGATGCGGGCCCTTTTTGAGGCGGGGGCGCCTGTTGTCGCAACCGATCCCCACCCGAACAACGCCCGTGCGATTGCAGTCTACCGCAAGCTGGGTTTTCAAACTGCCGGACCGCCGCGCGAAACCGAATGGGGTTTGATATTACCGATGCTTTTGACACGTTGAGAGCTGCGTTAACATGAGGCGGTAGTCCCGCAATTCTGAACATGGTTTCGGGGGTCCCCGGCAGCCCGAAGTTCTATTCGCTCGGAGGCGGGACGCGCATGATGATCACGCGCGCCCATTTTGTTCAGTGCTTTTCTGGACCGCAATAAAGGTCTTCGCGGTTTTTCACATGATCACGGTGCTTTTCGACAAACTGCATGACGCTTGCCATCGTGCAATGCTCGCCAAAGCCCGCCCAGGGTTCAAACCCGTGCAGATTCAGGATGCTTTCGGGGTCTTCGCGCAGCAGTCGGACAAAGACCGACGCGACGATCTTGCCGCCAACGCCGCTCAGACGGCCCTTGCCCTTTTCCTGGGCCTCTTGCAGGCAGTAGAACCACAAAGGTGTCTTATCGACATGGTGGTCCTTGAGCACCTTAGGGGTCTTAAGCACATGCAGGCCCAGTTTGCGCGCCATCTGTTGCCCTGACGGGATCTGCATCGCCGTGCGGTCGCGTAAGATATTCCGCAGACCCAGCTTTTTCGCCTGTTCGACCGGAATGTCGAGATCACCCCATTTCAGACCGGAGCCGACGATATTGTCGGGCAGTTCAAACAATGTCTCTGCCATCTTAGTGCCGACCGGCAGCGCCTTTTGTGCATGTTTGCCAAAGAACTCTGCCATCTCAATCGTCGCACCGGGATCGCGCGGGCCAAAACCACGCAGCGCAAACAGATCAAGCGGCGCCTCGCCTTTGCGCAGTACATATTCCGGCTGCACGGTGGCATGTCCGAACCTGAACCCAGCGACCGAGAATTCGGCTGGCATCATCGGACCATCCGGGAAGATGTCATGCGCCAGCGCGTGGTCAATATCATCCTGATCAACGAAAGCAGGCAGGAATTCATGCAACACCAGCCATTGATAATGTAGCCGGACAAAACGGCGCACCTGTTCGAAATCCTGCAACTTTGGCGGCAGAATATCGTGCCAGACATCGCTGCGCACACCCATCTGGGCGCAATCGGCAATGTCATGTGCGCTCGCCTCACCCTCATGAATGTTGGTCATCAGGATGTTGTGCAGGCAAATGAAGGCACCCTGGATCTGGCTGACAATGATGTTTTCATCATTGCGAAAATCACCGATTAGGGCGGTTCCCTTACAGTTCCGCGCAAGGTCGTATGGATTATCCTTACGCCCAAAAAGCAGAAAGTTTTCAGTCCCTTCTGCGTGGGAATAAAGGTAGTTCGATGCCTCCGGTCCATCGCCATACACGCAATCAAGGTCAAGGTTTGGCGTGCGCACATTGCGGATTGATCGCGGATCAATCGTCGTGCCAATCGCGCTGGTTGTGTCCAGCGTGACGTCATGGTCGATGAACTGACCAAAGAAGGTCATACCCGCATCGGCGGGTCCATCTTCGACTTTGGTGGTGCGCATCGTTTCCACAAGCGCGTCAAATGCGGCGACAATCGCTGCCCGGCTCAAGTTGCCGGTGACAGGGTTCTGATGGCCAAGATAGCCAAAGACCTGAGGGAGAGGGCGGGGATCATTCGTTGCGTGCTGTTTGAGACATTCGTTTAGAAACAGATCGTAACGGGACATCCCGTGGGCTGTCTTACTCATATCTTTTCTCCAAAAATTGCTTTTCAAAAAGAGCACGTGCGAGCGGAAATAAGCATGCCGCACGATGGGGGTAGCATGGCATCAAGAACCGATCTTACAAGTCAGGTTTCCCCGACCTCCACATTGTCGTTGCAGGACCGCAGAGGTGATGTTACTTCAGCGCGCAGGCACCCGTAGCTCAGCTGGATAGAGCGCTGCCCTCCGAAGGCGGATGTCAAGTCTGGTGATAGCGAAAGGTGCTGGAAGAAAGAATTGACTTAACAACGGCTTGAGCGGATGTCGGGTTCGCTCTTCAACAAGCCGAAAATCTCGCGTAAGCATACCGTTCGCGTGATGCTTACGCCATGC
>JBCBDL010000070.1:0-17648 GCA_038529695.1 Pseudomonadota bacterium
CGCATGACCGACGGGAACAGAATGCTGCACGACATTGTGTCGGAAACGACGGAATGATGTGGCACAAAGTATACGTATACTGTGAAAACAGGTGTTTATCGGCGGTTTCTTGCCAAAAACTGTTTCACAAACGAGCGATAATGTCGGACAAAATCCGGGATTAAGAACCATGAAACAACAAGTTAGCGTCACTTTTTGGCCTAATTTGAATGAGACTACAAAATGACGGGTGAGTGGGTGTTTCCTGGTCAGCCGCAGATGTTTGAAAGCTGGATGTAAAGATGGCGAAGGCGCAAGTACAAGATAACGCGGACGAGAAGGACAGTTTTGTTGATGAACTGAAGCCTGGCACCAAGTTGATGCACGGCCAGTACACCATCGAAAGCTTTCTGAACGCTGGCGGTTTTGGCATTACCTATCTTGCCAAGGACAGCCTCGACCGCAAGATCGTGATTAAAGAGTGTTTCCCTGGTGCGTTCTGCCGCCGCAGCCGCTACGTGGTGCAGGCCCGCTCGCGCGCCCACCAGAATGAGCTGAAGTCGATTGTACGCCTGTTCGTGCAAGAGGCGCGCAGCCTGGCCAAGCTGGACCACCCCAACATTGTTGGCGTCCACCAGGTGTTTGAGGATAACGACACAGCCTACATGGCGCTCGACTTTGTCGAAGGTCGCGATCTGTTGGACACGATCGAGGACCCGACCGCAAAACTGACGCCGCCGCAGATCAAGAATATCCTGAAGGAAATTCTCGGCGCTGTGGGCTTTATCCACGATCAGGGGATTTTGCACCGCGATATCTCGCCCGACAACATTCTGATCAATCAAGATTTTCACCCTGTGCTGATCGACTTTGGCGCAGCGCGGGAAGAGGCAACTAAGCAAAGCCGGGTTCTCTCCGCCCTGCGCGTCGTCAAAGACGGGTATTCACCGCAGGAATTCTACATTGCCGGGTCTGAACAGAGCCCCAGCTCTGACCTTTATGCGTTGGCCGCATCGTTCTACCATTTGATCAACGGGGATGTGCCGCCTAACTCGCAGGCACGCCTTGCGGCAATCGCTTCTGGCGACACAGATCCTTACGAGCCCCTCGCAGGCCGTTTCCCCGATTATGAGGACAACTTCCTCGCCGCTATTGATAAGGCGCTTGCCGTTTTGCCAAAGGATCGCGTTCAGTCCGCAAAGGATTGGGTGGATCTGATGGAGGGCAATGAAGGCAACGTAACAGCGTTGAACGTGGCGCCTGCCGCCGCGGCTGCCTCGGCCTCGGACCCGGCAGAGCCGGTTGCAGCGAAAAAATCGAAGTTGCCGTTGTTGCTTGGATCGGCCGCTGCGGTGGCACTGCTGGTCGGCGTTGGCGTCCTGACCATGTCGGGCGACCAGGATGCACCTGCGGCCACAGTGCCTGTCGAAACCGCGACGGCCCCTACAGAGCCGATCGAAGAGCCTGTAGAGCCGGCGGTCGACACAGCTGCGCCAGTCGTGGATGAACCAACTGAACTGGCCGTTGCCGAGCCTGTGGTCGAGGCCCCCGCCGTTCAAGAGCCGGTGGTTGAGCAACCCGCCCCTGAAATCGTTGAAGAGGCAGCACCTGTTGTGGTGGACGTGCCTACACCAACGGTGACCGAAGAACCCACGCCAGTGGTTGTCGATGATCCGGCACCGTTGGTGTCGGAAGACCCCGCGCCAGTCATCGAAGGCCCTGTCATCATTGATGAGCCGACGCCGGATGTGCGCCCAAGCGTGCGCCCAGAAGCTGTTGAACTGGCCGCAATCCCAGAGCCAGAGCCGCTGCCAGAACCTGTCGCAACGCCGCGTCCTGTGACCGTTGAGCCGACAGCGAATGCAGAGTTCCCTGACCAGTCAGGCAATCGTCCCGTCGCCGACAGCGATACCGCGGATGTTGCTTTGCCAACCACGCCAGACACTGTTGAGGCGGTAGGCACTGGCCCAGAGGTTGAAATTGCCGCCGTTACCCCCGGAAACGAACTGGTCGCGGAGCCAGAAGGCCTGTTGGCGACCTGGACCGTGCAACTGCCGTTCACGGCAGCTGGCGCGCAGTCCAACATTATTGCCGAAGCAGCGGCTGTCTCTCCCGTTTGGGTACAGCCAGGGCTGGTGATCACCTCCGTCAACGGCACGCCGGTCCAATCGATTGCGGAAATCGCAACCGTACTGACCCAGACAGTGGCCGCCGATGACCTGTCGGGTACGTTGCCCGTAACGTTTGGCACGCTGAACCCGGCATCCGGTGAGCAGATTGAACAAAACTGGGTTCTGCCTGTGGTTCAGCAGCTTGAATTGTTGAATGGTGTCTCTTTTGAGACGACGTTCGCAGGCGGTGAATGGCGCACAATCGTCGCTGAACTGCCAGAGACCTTGACCGGCGGTTTACAGGTTGGTGATGTTATGAGGTCATACATCCCGACAGCCGAGCTCATTCAAGAGCAGGACAGCCTGCAATCGATTTTTGACCGCGAGCTGAGCAATGGGACGGACCAGTTCATGTTCGCAGTCGAACGCGAAGGCGGCATGTGGGTCGCATCGCTGAACTACGAGGGTGTAGAGGAGTAATCCAACGACGCTGATGCCCATCGGGCCGTCACATGTCGTCAAGTTTGGAAGGGTA
Source organism: Pseudomonadota bacterium (assembly GCA_038529695.1). Classification (GTDB taxonomy): domain Bacteria; phylum Pseudomonadota; class Alphaproteobacteria; order Rhodobacterales; family Rhodobacteraceae; genus Yoonia. Next base: position 2,626 of record JBCBDL010000070.1, read on the forward strand.
GCAACATGAAGTTTATTCGTGATCTCTTAGGTAGAAAGAAGCGCAACGCCGAAGTGGCAAAGCCACGTCAGACCGTTGAATCGCTGGAACAATCCTATCGCGACACGATTGGATCGATTGTCGAAGACAATGAAGGTGCGTCTGTTTCCGACATCCTGACGGATGTTGCGCAAAAAACGAATGCAGCTTCTGACGTGCGGGTTGTTAAAGTCGAAGAAGAGACACCCGCGGTGAATATTTGGGATCTTGAAGATGACGGAACGTCAACTGAGCTTCCGACCAAGGCACCCGATTTACCAACACCCGCGCCTGCGGCCGCTGCCAGCGCTGCGACACGTTCACCCGCCCGATCACGTCGTACAAAGACACGATTGATCGGATTTGAGAAATCTGACGGTGATGTTGTTGATTTGTTCAACGACGCCCCGCGCGCGGCACCTGTCAAAAGCGTGAAATTCCCCGTCGGCTGGATTGTTGTTGCAGAAGGCCCCGGTCGAGGTGAAAGCTTTTCACTGATGGCAGGCATGTCGCAGATCGGCCGTGGCGAAGACCAGGCCGTTCAGCTTGATTTTGGTGACAATTCCATTTCGCGGACCAATCACGCCGCGATTGTTTATGACCCCGACAGCAAGGAATTCCTGCTGGGTCACGGCGGTAAGTCCAACATTGTACGCTTGAACGACAAGCCGTTGATCAGCAACGAGGCGCTGAAAACCGGTGATGTCATCCGTATTGGTGAAACTGTTTTACGCTTTGTGGCGCTTTGCGATGAGACATTCAGCTGGAACGACGACGCAAGCGGGGAGGACGAAGATGTGGCGATCGCCTGAACCGCGTTTTGACGTCGCTTCGGCGATCTGTCAGGGCGGACGAGACTACCAAGAAGACGCAATTGTCACGGACTTCCCATTTGGAATGGATAGTGGCGTTGTGGTTCTTGCCGACGGTATGGGTGGCCATGCCGCCGGTGACGTGGCCAGCAAGATTGTTGTGACCGAAGTCTATAGCGAGCTGAAATTTCAATCCGCCAATTTTGCTGATTTCGAAAGCGAAATTCCGCAATACCTTACGTCGTCGGCCGTCAACGCCAACAACGTGGTGCGTGAATATGTGACGGCTCACCCCGAAACGCGGGGTATGGGTGCGACCCTTGTTTCACTGGTATTGATCGAAAACCGGATGTTCTGGATGTCGATCGGGGACAGTCCGCTTTACCACTATCGTGCCGGCAAGATGCAGCAGCTGAACGAGGACCATTCAATGGCGCCTCAGATCGACTTTATGGTCAAACAGGGTTTGCTGGACCCCGAAACGGGGAAGAACCACCCTGACCGGAACTGTCTGACCTCGGTGATCCTGGGTGATCGCGTGGCCAAATCTGACTGCCCGAAGACGCCGTTTGAGCTGCAGGTCGGTGATATCGTTGTCGTCTCTTCCGACGGATTGCAATATCTGGAAGATGAACGCATCCAGAAGATCCTGCACCGGTATCGGCGTCGTAAAAGTGCCGAGATTTGCGGGCATTTGCTGGAAGCGATTGAGGCGTTGGCCGATCCTGATCAGGACAATTGCTCTTTCTCGGTCATCAAACTGAACCACAACAAGCCTGTGATCCGCGCGATCCGTGCGAAGCCTGTGGGCCATATCGATGCGCCGACAGGAACGGTCACACGTGTTGTTGAGCTTGACGATGATGATGCGATTGCGGCGAAGCTGAAGAAAGATGCGGCCTCTATGAAGCAGGCTGCGACAGGGCAAGGCCAGCCAGCCCAAACGCAAAGCGCCGCGGCCCCAGCCAAACCAGTCATCAAAGAAGTGAAACCCGTCCAGAAAGTCGAAGACAGCGGCGATCAGGATAAGACACAGGAGGTTGATGAGGCGACGCCGCCAGCTAAGATAGCTGCTGGAGGTAAGTAATGCCGAATCAATCACTGGGGGCCCAGGTCCAGGACAGGCTTTCGCAGGCAGTGGCCTCTGGGCTTTTGCCTGGCGATGTCGTTCAGCGCGCTGAACATATCCTCGCGCGCCTGCAGCAGCCTGTGCGGCTGGCGGTCCTGGGGCGACCGAAATCGGGCAAATCAGCGGTTGTGAACCTACTGGTCGGGCGCGAGGTTCTACCTGATGACATCCGCATGCCGACAACACAGATTGTCTATGCCGACAAGGCAGGTGCCACGTGCACCCTGTCCGACGGCAGCAAACAAGAGCTCGACACTGCAAATGCATATGACATTGCTGAGCTGAAGCCGGTTTTTGTTGAGCTTCGCCTGCCGCTGCCAGCGCTCAAGAAAATCTCTGTCCTTGAGGTGGTGACCCCGAACGACCCAAATGCCATTCATAAGGCCAGCCAATGGGCATCAAAGCGCTGCGAGTTGGCGATTTGGTGTACTGAAACATTCGATACGAACGAACAGGCCATCTGGGGGCAGATGCCGGATGTCCTGAAAGATCATGCGTTTCTGATGCTAACCAAAGCGGACGTGTTGACTGCAAATGGCAGTTTGGATCAAATCCTGGAGGCGACCCGTGCGCTGGTCGGGCACGAATTCAATGACATTTTGCCGATTGCCACACTTGATGCGATTTCCGCCCGCCACCTGGACGGGTCGGTCGACAAAGACCGCATGCGACGCAGTGGTGGCTCTGCGCTGATCTCAGCCGTGCTTAAGCAGGTCGATCAGGGGCGGCAATCCGATGTGGATATGGCTGATGTTCTGTTGCACCAGCATGCCGATCTATTGAATGGCGCGGCACCGGAGGTGCCTGGAGAGGATAAAGAGGTCTTGGAGGCGGTTATTGGCGCTGCGGGTGCTTCATCTGCACCCGACAAAGAGGTGTCTGAGACTGCCTCAGCTGCCCAGCCTGAACAAGACCCGGAAAAGCCCGACCAGCAGCAAGCGCCGGTCACGCCTGAGCCAGAACCCCTAATCGGCGCTGAAGATCCGGAACCAGCCAAGGTTGTAGCATTGCGTCCTGCCACGCGCGACGCTTATGCGCATGTGGTCAGCTACATCACAGAACAAGGCCGCGCATTGGCCCAGATGGCGACAGAGTTGGGTGACGAAGCGCCCGCGCAAATTATCGCGGAGACAGTCGAACATGTGCAGTGGCTTAGCGATTATCTGAACGACCATGGTGATGACGCCGATGATGCATTGCAGCGTGCACGTGACGCTGCGTTTGACGCAGCAGATCTGGTACAATTGATGCAAATGGAAAAACGTGACAGCGCAGCTATTGAAGCTGTCAGCATCATGCTCCAGATTAAGCGTGAACTACAGGCGGATCTTGCCGCCTAACCTACGGCAACACTTGCAAATTTTATGAAAACAGCGCCACACTTTCGCCGTGCTGCTCTGTTTCCATAATCGCAATAAATCAGTGCTAGTACCATGATTTGGCGAAGGGACGAGTAACTGATAAAGGTGGTGCCAGCACGAGTGATTGAGGACGGACAAGAATGAAAATGGAAGAGCTGACAAAAGGGGACGGTTACAAAGTCCCTGCAGCGCACCACCCATTCATGCACATCGGCTTGGAAAAGCTCGATGACTTTCATGAGGATATCCTGGATCTGGAGGCGACGCTTGCCGATGTCGTCAAGCTGGGCGGGCAGGATACCGAAAAGAAAGCTGCACGTGTTATCAAGCAGTTACGGTCATTTGAGCCGAGCGTGACGATGATTGGGCAGATCAAGTCCGGCAAGACTTCCCTGGTGAATGCAATGATCGGCCGTCCGGAATTGTTGCCTGCGGATGTGAACCCGTGGACATCTGTTGTGACTTCACTGCACCTGAATGCGCCGCTACCGGCAGATGCACCCACTGCGACATTCCAGTTCTTCAGCCAGGGTGAATGGGATCATCTGGTTGAGAATGGCGGGCGAATCGGTGAATTGTCCGCGCGTGCCGGGGCAGACGAAGAACTGGAGAAAGTCCGGCAACAAATTGCCGAGATGCGCGAGAAGACGAAAACGCGCCTGGGGCGGAAGTTTGAGCTGCTTTTGGGCCAAAAGCACAATTACGCCGAATTGACCGACGATCTGGTGCAGCGCTATGTGTGCATGGGCGACGATTTTGAGGATATGGAAGAGGAAGACCAGCAGGGTCAGTTCGCCGATATCACCAAATCCGCTGATCTGTATCTGAAAGCACAAGCCATTCCGATGCCGCTTTGCCTGCGCGACACGCCCGGCGTGAATGACACATTCATGATGCGTGAACAGATCACCATCAACGCACTGCGCGACAGCCGTATCTGCGTTGTGGTGTTGTCAGCACATCAGGCGCTCAGTTCGATGGATATGGGCCTGATCCGCCTGATCTCGAACGTGAAGGCGCGCGAGGTGATCATTTTTGTTAACCGCATCGACGAATTATCGAACCCAGCTGAGCAGGTGCCGGAAATCCGCGACAGCATCCTGCAGACACTGGCCGATCATAATGGGCCAGAGAACCCGCAACTGATTTTCGGCAGTGCCTATTGGGCGAATATCGCATTGTCGGAAAACCTGGATGATATCGTTGCCGACAGTGCAGCCGCGATGTTCAACTGGGCCGAAGCGGCACTGGATGCGGAAACCGCTGGTATGGAAACCAATGAATTGGTTTGGCATTTGTCGGGCGTTCCGCAGCTATACAAGGCGATCTCTGAACGCGTGGCTGAGGGGCCCGGAACAGAGATTTTATCGGCGTCACGCAAACGCGCACTGAACCTTGTGGGCGGTGTGCGCGCATCGAATGCGATGGTGTCGATGCGTCTGGACGGTGATCAGGTCAAGGTGATGCCAAAGGCCGAATTGATGGCCCATCTGGACAAGTTGGAAAAAGACAGCCTCAAATTCCTGAACGACCGGTTGGATATCGTATTCCAGCAATTCGGATCGCGTGTGGACCAATCGCATAAGCGCTTCCTTGACCGCGCGTTGGAATCGCTGCTGCAGCATCTGGAAACGAATGGCGAGGACGAGGTCTGGCAATACAGCCCCGATGGCCTGCGGATGCTTTTGCGCACCAGCTATCAGGTGATGCGACGCAATGTGTCGTCATCCTGCGATCAGGTCTTTGCCGCCACGGCCGGTGATCTGGCCGAGACATATCGCACGGCCTTTGGTGTTGAGGTTGAGAATTTTTCGATCACGCCGCCAGCAGCACCCGAAATTCCGGCACCCGTCTCACTTGGCCAGACCATCGCACTGGACCTGCAGACGTCCTGGTGGAAAGGCTGGTGGAAGCGCCGCAAGGGCTATCGCGCCTTTGCCAGCGGGTTCTATGACCTGATCGAGGCCGAAACCGCCCCGATTGTGGACGAGCTGAAGGTCCGTCAGGCCGAAGATATTCGCAGCATGGCGGAACGCGAATTGCGCGAATTCCTGGCAGAACAGCGCGGCCTGTTGGGTGATATGAGCGACAAATCAGAGCTTGGCGTTGACGATTTGAAAGACATTTTTGGTATTACTGCGCAGCAGGAGCGTGAAGAGCTGTTCGATTACATTTTCGAAGAACTCAGTGACAGCGCCCCGGTTGAAGCAATAGGAAACGCGTAATGAGTGAACATACCCCCGCCACCGGTGGGCCGCGCAAGCCGCGGATCGCTTTGATGGGCGAGTTCAGTGCCGGTAAAAGCACCCTTTCTAACCTGCTGATGGGTGCGCGCCCGCTGCCCGAAAAGGTGACGGCGACCCGGCTATCGCCGGTTTGGATGTCGCAGGGCACGGATACCCCCTACCGCATTGATGTTGATGGCTCGACAGAGCCAATATCAATTGACGATCTTGAAGCGGTCCCCGTCGACGAGACATTTGCCATCAGGCTTTTTATCGACGCCGATATCCTGAGCGTGTGCGACCTGATCGACTTTCCCGGCATTTCCGACCCCAATATGTCGTCAGACGTGTGGGAGCGCATGCTGCCAGAGGTGGACGCCGTGATCTGGTGCACACATGCGACGCAGGCCTGGCGCCAGTCAGAGGCTGCAGTGTGGGAGAATATGCCCGATGCGGTCCGCCAACACTCAATCCTGCTTGTCACACGTTTTGACAAACTGACCACCGATCGTGATCGCAGCCGCGTCATCAAACGCGTTACCCGCGAAACGGACGGTCAGTTCAGCGGCATATATCCTGTATCACTCTTGCAGGCTCTGGCCGCAGGAGAGGATCAGGACAAATGGGATGCCAGCGGTGCTGGCCCTTTTGTGCATCGTCTGATCGAGACGATTGAAAAGCTCACCAAGATTGCCGAATGCACCGAACGGCCGCTTTACAACATTCCCAATGGGCAACCTATTCCGAACCGCGTTCTGCGCGCCGTCGCTCCGCGGCGCGTCATACGCAGCCGCGAGGGTGACGCGCCCAAGCGCGAACGTCCCCCAGCAGAGCCGGATGCCGGTGACAGCCCGCCAGCGGATCCAATCCTGCGGTCTTCCTAAGCGGCACCGCGTCGCCTGGGCTTTCCCCTTCGCGCATTTTGCCTTAGTCAATGTGAAACCGTAAGAAAAGCGAGCCAGGGCCATGGTCGTCGATGCGTTGGACACATTGCAAAGCAGCTTCGCCGGGTGCGACACCCTGGCCTTTGCTGACCTTTCGACGCAAATGATCCTGGTCACCAATTCGACCACCACATCGCCACGCGAAACACTCGATGCGTTGTGCAAAGAGGCCGCGTTGACCCTGGGGACCAAGGGCAAGATTGCGATAGGTTCTGACAAGAATGCTACCGCCATCGTTGCAGGACAGGATCAACTGCGCGTTTTCATTCGTGCCGTTCAAGAGCCATCTGACGTCTTATGCTGCGTGTGTCAGCCTGATATTGATGTGGTCGGATTTCTTCCCGCAGCGCGGGCCTGCCTTGAACAGATCAGCGGCGGCGCGTAAGCGGGTAATCACATATTGAACCAAATTGGATCACCGAAGTTGAGTGATATGACCGCCCTGACCGAAAAGCTGTCCGCCCTGGCTGCGGAGGATGAGGTATTTGTCGGTGGTGCACGTATCATTGCGCAAGATGGCGGTGCAGTCGCCCTGGCGGCGATCCTGCGCGAAATCGATGCGACGGTTCTGGAACGGACGCTGGTCTTCGGCATCGGTGATGTGTCGGCATCACTGATCGTGGCGGGGCGCCGCCTGAAAGGTCTGCTATCCGTTGCCGACAGTGCAGATCCGGCCATTGGCCAGTCTTTGTCGCGGGAAGAGCCGGACGTGCTGCAAGCAGCAGGTGCGCTGATGACAGCACTTTGCGACAAGGCCAGCCGCGTGACTGTACGGTCAGCGCCGATCCAACCCTTTGGCAAGGGTGGCGATGCCGGTATCTCAGCCACCGGCCTGGCAGAGCTATGGTCCGTCGATCTGAACGCGCGCCCGCTGCCCCCTATCGCCCGTTTCCTGTCAGCCAACGCTGAGTCCCTGGGTGGTCATCTGTTGATCACCGGTGGCGATGTCACCGAGAGCGCCGGAGAGACCGAGGCGCTGAGATTGATTTGGGACGAACAGGTTTTGGCGCTGCGCAAGAACCAAAAGGCGATCGTCAAAAAGCAATCAGGGGCACAGATGATGTGTTTTGACGGGGCGATGGGCGCGGGAACAGCAGTCGCTGTAGCGATCGCGGGTGATGATGCCTGTATCTGTGCCTTCGCATCGGATCAACTTGCCGCGCTGACCGCATCCTGGCAGTCGATTATCAGCTAGCCCATGCACCCAGCGGCAGCCAAAGCCCCCGTCGCGACCCGCTTCTTTGACGGCTTTGAGGAGCGGTATTTTGACACCAGTAGCGGGCGCATATTCTGCCGTATCGGGGGGAAGGGTCCCCCTTTGGTGTTGCTGCATGGCTATCCACAAACATCGGCGATGTGGCATGCAGTGGCGGATGATCTGGCACAGGGTTATCGCGTGATATGCCCAGATTTGCGCGGCTATGGCCGTTCATTGAAGCCTGTGACAGATGCAAAGCATACCCCCTATTCAAAACGTGCAATGGCAGGGGATGTCATCGCGATTATGGATGCGCTGGGGCATGATCGGTTTCTTGTCGGCGCCCATGATCGCGGCGGGCGTGTGGCGCATCGCCTGGCCGCGGACTACCCCGCACGGGTGGCCGCACTTTCGACGTTGGATATCGCGCCGACGCGCGAGATGTATCGCGATGCGGGCAGCGCCTTTGCCCACACCTATTGGCATTGGTATTGGCTGACCCTGCCGCATCCGTTTCCAGAGCGATTGATTGGTGCTGATCCTGCCTATTTCTGGCTGCACAAATGCGGGGCCGGGTCCGCAGGGCTGACACCGTTTGTGCAACAGGCATTGGACGAATACCTGACCTGCTTCGCCGATCCGCAGACTATTCATGGGGCTTGTGAGGATTACCGCGCCGCAGCGACCATCGATATCACAGACGACGATGCGGATGACGGCAAATTACAGATGCCACTCCTCGCCCTGTGGGGACGCGATGGTGCGATAGAAGCGCATTTTGACTGCCTCGCGCTGTGGCGGGAACGGGCGGATGACGTGCGTGGTTGGGCATTGCCCGGCGGACATTACCTGGCCGAGGAATGCCCGGAGGACGTGATTGCCGCCTGGCGCCCATTCTTTGCTGACGCTGCCGCGCGCCTTTAGGTCAGCCGCGCAGGAAATCCATCAGCGCGCAGATCGGTCTGCAGCAGGTCTTCAAGCAATTTAACGATCATCGGCGATTGCGCGTCACCCCCATAGGCCGCGCGCGCTGCCAGATAGGTCTGCTCGGTCGCTGCCGCCAAATCGAGCGGCACCGCGAATTCGCGCCCAAATCCCATCGCAAAGCCAAGATCCTTCAGCGCCAGATCGATATTGAACGCCACATCATATGATCCGTTGAGCACCAGCGCCCCTTCGGTCTCGTGGACGAATGAATTGCCAGATGACGCCTTGATCGCATGCCAGGCCTGCCCTAGATCAAGGCCCCCGCGCTTGGCGAGCATCAGCGCCTCACCGCAGGCTTTCAGATGAATGAACGCCAGCATGTTCGTGATCACCTTGATGATCGCGGCGGACCCCAATGGCCCCATATGAAACACCTGATCACCCATGGCCTGCAATGCGGGCAAATGCAGGTCGAACATGTCCCTCTCGCCACCTGCCAGCATGGTGATCTTGCCTTGCGCGGCCAGATGCACGCCGCCTGTCACCGGCAATTCCATGGCGCGCACATCATGGGCGCTGGCCTTCTCTGCCAGCGCCAGCATCTCGTCCCGACCCAATGTCGACATCTCAATCCAATGGCTGTCCTTGGCCATCGCCGGCAGGATACGGGTCAGCACCTGCTGTGAGATAGCAGGCGATGGCAGACAGGTGATCACATGGTCGGCTTGTGCTGCGACATCCTCTGCCGTGTCAACCCACGCACAGCCGAGATCTAGCAATGCCGCGTCAGCATCTTTGTTCACGTCGGTCACCGTGACATCGAAGCCCGCGCGCCGTAGGCAGGCGGCACAATTCGCACCCAGATTTCCCAGGCCGATATAGCCGTAATGCATGTCAGCCCCCTACTGAAAATAGATGTTGTAATCCGCCCTGATGGCCGCATCGAAATCAGGAGCGAACTGGATCTGCGCCTCTGCCAATATCTTATTCTTACGGGCGATGGCCTGTTCGATCAGGTCAGGGCGTCCGGCCTCATTCCATTCCTTGGGGCTCATCCGGTTGCCCAGGCTGGGATAGATGTATTCGGTCTGCATCAGGTTGAGCGTTTGTTCGGACCCGAGATAGTGACCAGGGCCATCAAGGCAGACCGCCTTCATCGCCGCGATTGAGGTGCTATCCTCGGTCACGTCAATCCCCCGCACGCAGCGCAAAACCTGCCCAAGGATGTCGTCGCCCAGCACAAGCGATTCAAGACAGAATCCAAGAAGCGACGCATGCATGCCTACCGCCTCATAGGCCATGTTCAGGCCAGAGAGGCCAGCTAGGACGTTGGTGATCCCCTGTTCCCAGCCCGCCTGCATGTCGGGCAGTTTGGCATCCGATATGCCGGCCGCCGCGCCGCCAGGCAGATCGTAAAACCGGTGCATCTGCGCACAACCTGCCGTTAGCAACGCCTGTTCGGCAGATCCGCCTGACATGGCGCCGGTGCGCAGATCAGACACGAAGGGCCAAGTGCCAAAAACCGCCGGATGCCCCGGGGCCAATGCGTTGACATAAACAACCCCGGCCAAACATTCAGCGACAGCCTGCACAATCGCCAACGCGATGGGCGCGGGTGCTGTCGCCCCGGCCTGCCCCGCCGACAAAAGCAGGATCGGCATGCCACCGCGGATGCAATGTTCCATCGCGATGCAGCTTTCTTCGGCAAATTTCATCGGTGGGACGACAAAGCAATTGGTGTTCGAAATGAATGGCCGCGCGCGAAACGTGTCTTCGTCGCCCGCGATCCGGTAGATCAGCTCAAGCCCAGGTTCCACGTGATGCGGCTCACTAAAATTCGTGCCGATGTGTTTGGTTGTCCCCGCACAGCAGGCATAGATCGTGTTGAGGTCCAGTTCGAGATTATCAGTCACATCCCGCGCGACCATGGCCCGCTGAAAGAAATGCACATTGTCCAGCGCATGGGTGATCCGGGCCGCGTCATAAAGATCTTGCGCGGTGCTGTCACGATAGGTGCCCGTTTCCACATCCACAACATGCACCGCCGCCCCGGCCGTGCCGAAATGCACATTCGTGCCGGTTAGGTGTAAATCGTATTTCGGATCACGCCCATGCAGGGTGATGTTACGCGCGGCCTTTGCCAGCATATCCTCGACCAGGGCACGTGGGAAACGGATGCGCCCATCATCACCAAAGACCGCCCCGGCGCTGGTCAGAATGTCGATGCCGGAGGGCGGGGCCTGCGACAGGCCGATCTGTTCCAAAGCATCAAGGGCGGCTGCGTGAATGCGCGCCATATCTTGATCTGAGAGGGGCCGATACTGCCCACCGGGTAAACCGGGGCGGACGGGTCGCAAGTCCTCGGCCAAAGGCGCATTGCGCAAGGCCACGCGCGCTGCACGGCCGCCACTGCGTCTGACCGGTCTGTTCATGACGTATCCTCCCTGATCGCTGCTGAAGTATTGCGCCATCCAACAATTCGATCAATTCGCTGTTACGGTCATTATTGATCGGGCTGACCGATTACTGCAGTGTGAGCACTATGCAGATTGAACTTATCGAAACGTTTCTGGACCTTTGCGACACGTGCAGTTTCAACAAAACAGCAGAGCGTTTAGGGGTGACCCAGTCGACAGTTTCCGGACGGATCAAGGCGTTGGAATCCACGGTAGGCCGCCGGCTGTTTCAACGGTCGCGAGCCGGTACAGCGCTGACCACCGAAGGTCTGCGATTTGAGCCTCATGCACGCAGCCTGCGGCATAGCTGGACCACCGCCCTGAACGCGACCCGCGACAGCGGCATGGCCGGGGTCACGATGCGGATCGGACTGCAACATGATCTGGTTGGGCTTGAAATCAACCGGCTGATTGGTGCGTTTCGGGATGCGCTGCCCGATACCGTCTTCCTGTTCGAGGCTGATTACTCCACGCAGATGTGTGCAGATCTTGTCACCGGCACACAAGATATCGCTGTGCTGTATTCTCCACAGACACATCCTGATCTGCATTTTGAGGTTTTGGGTGAGGTCAGCTATGTGATGGTGGCGTCGCGGCCAACGACATTGGATCAGCTTCCCGCCGCTCAGTACATTTTGGCCAACTATTCGCCGTCTTTTGCGCATGCGCATGCGGCTTTGCTACCGGGATTAACGAATGTCTCTCTTTCGATTGGGCAGAATGCGGCGATGGTGGATTTGCTGACCTCTTTGTCAGGCGCGGGTTATGTGTTGCGTCATTCGGCAGATGCGCTGATTTCGGATGGAAAAGGGTATCTGGTGAAAGATGCACCAGTCATTGGGCAAACGGTTTTTGCAGGTGTGAATGCGCGCAACCGGCACAGGGCTGCCTACCGCAAGATGCAGCGTGTTCTCTTGGGCCAATATAAAGGTGCAGGCACCCGCCCGGATCGCGCATGAGAAAAACGTCCCACAACACTTATTGCGTTGCGCTGACTTTTGGTTGCGGGAGTACGTCACCACCGAAAGCGAATGATCGTCGTTCTACTTATTTGATGCCTAAACGAGGGGCCGTGGCCTGATCTGTTGGTGTTCAACGCGTCTGTTCTAATGTCCTCGCACCTCAGAGATGGTCGTCTCCGCCAACCGATCTATCAGGCTCTGTTCAATGTCTCTCATGACACCAGCGACCCGTTTATGCAGGGCGTATTCTACTGAACATGACGGAGCAGGCTCATCACTCTCCGTCGCAACAAGGCTTTCGTCGAGAGCGAGGTAGACATCCGCCAAGGTGATCTCTTCTGGTGACCTGGCCAGTTTCCAGCCACCAGCATGACCCTTTTCCGAGGTCAGCAACCCGGCCTCGCGTAGCTTGCCAAGGACCCGCCGCACAACAACCGGATTTGTTCCTGCATGGTCTGCAATATCGGCTGATGTCCGCATCTGTCCCGGATCACCGGCCATGTGGCTGAGTGTGTGTAGAGCTAGTGACAGGCGGCTATTGCGCTTCATTCGCGGTTTTTCTCCAAGTGGACGGCATAAGTAACAATTACGGTTGCATTCGTCTAGTAACTGCGTAAGTTGCGTGATGTTCTAGGTCTTTGATGGAGACATCCCATGTCAGATACACGCCTTCCTGTCACCGTTCTCTCTGGTTTTCTGGGGGCGGGCAAGACCACGCTTCTCAACAAAGTCCTTAACAACCGCGAAGGGCGCAGGGTCGCTGTCATAGTCAATGACATGTCCGAGGTGAACATCGATGCAGACTTGGTGCGGGCCGATACGGAACTGAGCCGCACTGATGAGACACTGGTCGAGATGTCAAACGGATGCATCTGCTGCACCTTGCGCGATGACCTGCTGGATGAGGTGCGCCGCCTCGCCGCCGAGGGGCGTTTCGACTACCTGCTGATTGAATCGACCGGCATCTCCGAGCCTTTGCCCGTCGCTGCAACCTTCGATTTCCGGGATGAATGGGGGGATAGCCTGTCTGATGTCGCCCGGCTCGACACAATGGTCACAGTCGTGGATGCGGTGAACCTGCTGAACGACTATTCCAGCCATGATTTTCTGAGGGACCGGGGCGAAACGATGGGCGAGGAAGATGAACGCACATTGGTCCATCTGCTGACCGACCAGATCGAGTTCGCCGATGTCGTGATCCTGAACAAGGTCGATGATGCCGGTGCCCACAAGGTGGATGCCGCCCGCAAGATTATCCGCAGCCTGAACGCGGATGCTGAGATTATTGAGACCAACCAATCGTCTGTCGCGGCAGAAAAAATCCTCGACACTGGGCTGTTTGACTTTGCGCAAGCACATGAGCACCCGATGTGGGCGAAGGAACTTTATGGCTTTGCGGATCACGTGCCGGAGACGGAGGAGTATGGCGTTGCTTCTTACGTTTACCGGGCACGGCTGCCATTTGTGCCGGAACGTATTCTAGAGGTTCTGAACGGTGACCTTCCGGGAGTGATCCGGGCGAAGGGCCATTTCTGGATATCCACCCGACCCGACTGGGTCGCGGAGTTTTCCCTGGCCGGGGCTTTGTCGTCAGTGAAGCCGCTTGGCACCTGGTGGGCGTCAGTCCCGGAAGAGCGCAGGCCGACAAATGATAGCGCCGTTGCGTATATGAACGCGCATTGGCAGGAACCCTGGGGCGACCGCCGACAGGAAATCGTTTTCATCGGTGCTGGTATCGACTGGTCTGCCTTGAAGGCGCGGTTGGATGCCTGTCTTGTGCCCGCTGTCGCCACGACCGGACCGGATGACCTACCAGACTATCCCGATCCATTCCCCCATTGGCGTCGGGTCGAGGATGCGGCGTGAAGCTGCTGCGTAAAACAATTCACGATGCGGCTATCGGTGTGGCCGTTGCTGACGATCCCTCATCTCTGGCAACGTTTCTTAGGCCCGGATGTGCTGCTGCAATCTGGCGGCGGCAGATCCCACCCGAAACGCAAGCCTGGCTCAATGGTCTTGACCTGGAGAATCTACCCTGCGGGCGGATTGTTCTAAGACCGACCGCTGTTGCGGATGCAGTAGGGCATCTTTGCGATATTGCCGCCATGCCAGTTGGAGCGGAACGCGATTGGCTGGAGGCGGATGTCGTGGCGCTATCCAATAGGTTCGCAGACCTGATGGGTGCAGCCTACCTCAGAATGCGGCTGTCAGTCGTCACAACCAACGCCTGTCGCAAGTTTCATATAGATGGGGTCTCTGCCCGTTTGGTTTGCACATATCGGGGGGCCGGGACGCAGTACGGAATATCCACCAACAACGCCGATCCCACCCGTGTCTTTACGGTGCAGACTGGTGCACCAATCCTTCTAAAGGGAACGCTTTGGCCGGGCCAGCCCACATCTGGGCTTCTGCACCGGTCCCCGCCCATCGAAGGGACCGGGGAAAGCAGGCTCGTGCTGGTCGTCGACCCCGTATTTGACCCTGAGGATGCGTTTTGAACCGCAATCTGGGGCAAAGCAGTTTGCGCCGAAAGCGCCGGTCCGGTGACCCCATGGCGGCTTATGACGCCTTGCCCGCACCTCTGAGACACTGGCTATCGCAAGCCGCCCTCCCATGGTCGCCCACATCCGCCAAACGTATCTGGTCCAGGTCACTGGCAAAGGGATTAACGCCAGAGGAAACACTATCGTCACTCAGCCGGGCAGAAGCCCGCACACTCGCCCGTGACCGCCAATCCACCGCTTTCAAAATCAAGTCTCACGTCTAGAGGAACGATCTGATGTCTTACATTTCGCGTCCTGTAGGTGCGGCGTTGTTGGCCTTCGGCGTGGCTGTCCCGGCTTTTTGGCTAGGATAGCCTCACGATTGCCATTGGCTTGGAAATACATCGACAACCTCGTTGCGGTTCTGAGGGGTGACCCAGCCCCCTGAAATCAGGCCATTGAGGTGCTAGTAATCCGTCCAAGCAAAGGATGGACTATGAAACGCAGA
>JBCBDL010000071.1:0-17579 GCA_038529695.1 Pseudomonadota bacterium
AGACGATCCCCGCCTCATCAAGGTTGCGCAGTGCTTCTTCACCCACGTTTGGAATGTCGCGGGTGATTTCCTCTGGCCCCAGCTTCGTGTCACGGGCGGCGACCTCGAATTCCTCGATATGGATTGAGGTAAAGACGTCATCGCGCACGATCCGCTCGGAAATCAGGATCGAGTCTTCATAGTTGTAGCCATTCCACGGCATGAACGCGACGACCACGTTCTTGCCCAGCGCCAGTTCACCGATATCGGTGGATGGACCGTCAGCAATGACCTGACCCTTCTGGACCGTATCACCCACCTTGATCAGCGGACGCTGGTTGATGCAGGTGTTCTGGTTTGAGCGCTGGAATTTACGCATCCGATAGATGTCCACACCCGCATCGCCCAGCTCCAGATCCTCAGTGGCCCGGATCACGATCCGCTGTGCATCCACCTGGTCGATGATCCCGGCGCGTTTCGCCATGATCGCAGCGCCGGAATCGCGGGCCACGACCTCTTCGATGCCCGTACCGACCAGCGGCGCCTCCGCCTGCAAGAGCGGCACGGCCTGACGTTGCATGTTCGACCCCATAAGGGCCCGGTTCGCGTCGTCATTTTCCAGGAACGGAATCAGCGACGCCGCAACCGACACAAGCTGCTTCGGCGACACGTCGATCAGGTCCACGTTTTCGCGTGGGCTGAGCGTGTAGTCACCGTTTTTGCGGGTCGAGACCAGTTCGTTGTTGAACTCCCCTTGGGCATTCATGTTCGCGTTGGCCTGCGCCACAGTGTGACGCATTTCTTCGGTCGCGGACATATAGCTGACTTCATCAGTCACCTTGCCATCCGTGACCTTGCGATACGGTGTTTCGATAAAGCCGTATTTGTTCACGCGGGCGAAAGTTGCCAGCGAGTTGATCAGACCGATATTTGGCCCTTCCGGCGTCTCAATCGGGCACATGCGACCATAATGGGTTGGGTGCACGTCGCGCACCTCAAAGCCCGCACGCTCACGCGTCAGACCGCCTGGCCCAAGCGCCGACAGGCGGCGTTTATGCGTCACTTCGGACAGCGGGTTGGTCTGGTCCATGAACTGTGACAGCTGGCTGGAACCGAAGAATTCGCGCACAGCGGCTGCAGCCGGTTTCGCGTTGATCAGGTCCTGCGGCATCACAGTGTCGATTTCGACCGATGACATACGCTCTTTGATCGCGCGCTCCATCCGCAGAAGACCCACGCGGTACTGGTTCTCCATCAACTCACCGACGGAGCGCACACGACGGTTGCCGAGGTGGTCGATGTCGTCCACATCGCCTTTGCCATCGCGCAGCTCAACCAGTGCCTTGATACAGGCCACAATGTCTTCCTTGCGCAAGGTGCGCATGGTGTCTTCTGCATCCAGGTCCAGACGCATGTTCATCTTTACGCGGCCCACAGCGGACAGGTCATAACGCTCGCTGTCAAAGAACAACGTGTCAAAGAGGGCCGACGCGCTGTCGACGGTCGGCGGCTCACCCGGACGCATGACGCGGTAGATATCCATGAGCGCGGTTTCGCGGTTCATGTTTTTGTCTGACGCCATCGTGTTGCGCATGTAGGCGCCCACGGTCACGTTATCGATGTCCAGCACGGGGATCGTCTTGATACCTGCATCAACGAGGTCTTTCAGCGTACCCCCGATGACCTCGCCGTCTTTGTCCATCTCAAGCGTCAGTTCATCACCGGCTTCGACATAGATCGCGCCGTTTTCTTCGTTGATGATGTCTTGGGCGACAAACTTTCCTACGATGTTCTCGTAAGGGACCAGCAGATCGGTCACTTCGCCCGCATCGATCAGCTTCTTGACCGAACGTGGGGTTACCTTCTCACCGGCTTTGGCGATCACTTCACCCGTTTTGGCATCAACCAGGTCGAAAGCAGGGCGCGTACCGCGTACACGTTCGGGGAAGAACTTGGTCGTCCAAGCCTTGCCCTTTTTGTCCAACTTGTATTCGACCGTGTTGTAATAGGCATTCATGATGCCTTCCTGATCCAGGCCCAGCGCATAAAGCAGGGTTGTCACAGGCAATTTCCGGCGACGGTCGATCCGGCAGAACACCAGATCCTTGGCATCGAATTCGAAATCCAACCAAGAGCCGCGGTAAGGAATGATGCGGCAGGCAAAGAGCAGTTTGCCCGAAGAATGCGTCTTGCCCTTGTCGTGGTCAAAGAACACGCCGGGTGAACGGTGCATCTGGCTGACGATCACACGCTCGGTGCCGTTCACAACGAACGTGCCGTTTGGCGTCATCAGGGGCATGTCGCCCATGAACACGTCCTGTTCCTTGATATCCTTGACGGATTTCGCGCCGGTATCTTCGTCAACATCAAACACGATCAGCCGTAGAGTGACCTTCAGCGGCGCACTGTATGTCATGTCGCGCTGCTGGCATTCCTCAACATCGTATTTCGGCTTTTCCAGCTCGTACTTGACGAATTCAAGCACCGCTGTTTCATTGAAATCCTTGATCGGAAATACCGATTGGAAGACACCTTTGATGCCTTCTCCGTCCAGCGGTGTGTCGCTGTCGCCAGAGCGCAGGAACAGATCATAGGATGATTTCTGAACCTCGATAAGGTTCGGCATTTCAAGGACTTCGCGGATTTTACCGTAATATTTGCGTAGACGTTTCTGACCAAGGAACGTAGATGCCATAAGAGCCGGGTCTCCAATAATGTCGTAAACGTGCGATTTGGTCGGGCCACCAAAACGCACGTCCGATTGAGGCAGGATCGCTTCAATGCCCGAGGTGCAACCCAAACACCTCTCCCGAAACGATCAACTTACCTGTCAAAACGCAAAAGAAGAGCGCTTTGAAAGATAAGTTTCAAAAGAACCAGATTGTCGATTTTCCGAATGTTGCGCGGGTCTGAGCGCTCCAATTAAGAGAGATTCGGGTAAAGTTCAAGGGTCATGAGAAAAATCAATAGTTTTTTCATAACCCGCCGCCCGATCCGCAAAGCCATGGGAATTTTGTCTCCGCAAAGCGCGTTAGACGGTGTTCACTCGTACATCTTTGCATACGATCTGCATCGCACCACGACTGTCGGTGAACTTCGTTGCCGCGCCCTGGGCGAGAGGACAGTCAAGATGCCCGTTGCCCACCATGCCCGATTGTCCGTGATTGCGTAGCCAACCATGCAAAAAACTGTTCGGGCGGCATGGGCCCACCAAAATGAAAGCTCTGAAAGCAGGTGCAGTCGATCTCATTGAAGACCAGAACGTCGGCTTCACCTTCGACGGCCTCCGCTATGACGTCCAGTCCAAGTGTCGTCGCCATACCAACCATGGACCGGGCCATCGCCTGACGACGGCTGTCTCGCGCCACACCGGCAGAAAATGCGCGATCAATCTTGACGATCGACAGCGGCAGATTGACCAAACTTAGGATTGAAGCATGACCCGTGCCGAAATCGTCCAGCGCAAGGAAAAAACCATCCTCTACCAAAGCACGGCAGGCCTGGGTGATTTGGTTCGAGTTTTCATCAAACAGTACCGATTCCACAATCTCAATCACAACTCGCGACGGCGTCAGTTCACGCTTTTCGAGGTCCCAAAGGAGTATGTCGCGAAATGCAGGATCAATCAGGTCACGTGTCGTGACGTTAATACTGACTTTGGGAAGCGGCGTGCCATTGGCATCACCAAGCATCAGCGCGTCAAGCGCCGACTGGCGCATAACCGCATCAATTTGCTGCAGCAAACCGGCACGCTGAGCGGCATCAAGAAATTCCGAAGGGCCAAGCAAGCCGCGTTCCGGATGCTGCCAACGCGCCAACGCCTCTGCCCCGATAACCTGTCCCGACTTGACGTCCACCTGCGGCTGCAAGAACGCCACGAATTCCGCCGATGACAAACCGCGCAGAATATCACCTGATAGTTTTTGAAATTGACCTTGCGCCTGAAGCAATTCCTGCGTGCAAAAGACGACATTTCCCCGACCCGCGCGCTTTGCCTCTAACAGTGCAAGATCGGCGTGGTGGAGAATCGTGTCTGCGCCAATCGCATCAGCGGGTGTCGCGGCCGCCAACCCAATGCTCGCCCCAATGCGCAAGCTGACACCGTCATGCATACATGCCTCTGACAGCCGGGTAAACAAATCGTCCACAATCGCGTTCAATGCCTCGTGTGACATCGCTCCTGCAAGCACGCCGACAAACTCATCACCTCCAAGCCGGGCGCATAATGCGTCTTCGCCAACGGCGCCCTTCAACGCGCCGGCGGCATGTTTCAAGGCGGCATCCCCTGCCGCATGACCGAATGTGTCGTTAATCTCTTTAAACTTGTCCAAGTCCAGATGGATCGCAGCGACCGGACCCTGTTCCAGCGCAGCTTGCAATCCTTCCATCAATGCACGCCGGTTGGGAAGTTGTGTAAGCGGATCATGGTTCGCCAACCGCTCCGCCGCATCTCTGGCCGCCATCAGCCTTTCAGACTTTTTCTGACTATCGGCCAACATGTCTTCCTGCATCGCCAAGAGCGGGACAAGATCTGCACTACCATCGGTCGGGCCAAAATCGGAAATCTTAAGCCCATGTGTTTCAATGAAAGACCGCGCGTTCACGCTTGGGGTCAAGGCGAAAAATACATGAGGCACGCCGTCCATTTGGACGTGAAATGCCGTACCAAATGCGCGCGATGACACCGCGTCGCCAAGGGCGTTGAACTGCACTGTCAGACGTTTTCCCAACATATCCGGCAATATCGTGTGACCGTCAAAGCGTCGCGGCTTGACAATGCGTACAGCGTCGAAAAGCGACTGATCGACCAGTCCTTCCCCACCCACCATCTTAAGCAGCGCCGGCCCGGCAGACCGGATCACCCCATCTGCATCGACCAGAATATGAAACGGCATGAGCCGCCCAACATTATCGGACGAAATTGCCATATCACTGGCATCAGAGTGCACGGCCGCATCAATCAAAGCATCAAGCAGCCGACGCGGCCACACCATCAATCTGAAGAACAAAGACATCATGTGCGGCGCCCTGTTCCCGTTTTTCTGCATGCGTGATGTCAATCGTGACACCGCATTCATCCGCCATCCCATGCAAAAGGCCGATGACCATCGGCGCCAAGCCTTCGCGGTTCGAGAGATAGTGAAGCCGGTGCTGCCCATTGGGCATCTCTTCAAACTCGAAAGACGGCGGATCAAGATGCGGCATCGTCATCTGAACCCGCTCATGCATTTCATCAAGTCCGTGAATACGGTCAATCAGCTGCTCTGCCCCGTGATCGACAAGTTTACCAATTGCCGTAGATTTGGAGAACCCCACCCAGTATTTGCCAAAAATCTCCAGCACTTTTTCTGCTGGCAATGCCAGTTCCGAACCAACTGCATCGACCAGCGCGTATGTGATCTGGTCGTCGTAAGCTGTCAGATTTTCGAATTCCTCATCGTCTGTGCCAGCTTTTGTGCAGATTTTGCGCCATGTCTCCGGGCCGTGCGCATCTACAATAAAGGTACGTATCCCGTTATTGACCAGTCCATACATCGGCAATCTCCGAATTCGCTTGGGCCGGTATGGCAGGATTGGTCTTTATGCTTGATGAATTCACGAGAAGTAGTCCCCGAAAGTTTTAGTAAAACAGGGGGATAAGAAACCGGGCCGCGAGGGCGGCCCGGCCTATGGCATCCATCAATTCGGATCAAGACGGTGGATTTCGCCTTCATCCACGGCCGCGTAAAGCGCCCCATCGGGCCCTTGCACCAATGATCGAAAGCGCCCTGGCTCCATCGGCAGGGTCATTTCAGTGACGTCGATAACTGACCGTCCGTCTTCGTCCAGTTCGATCACGTCGATGCGTTGGCCAATCGGCGTACCGCCGAAGCCGATCCCCATAACACCCACCACCATGTTGCCATCCCACGCGCCCCAAGCCTCGCCAATCAGGAATTCCGCCGAGGATGTCCCCTGCGACAAACCATTATTGTTCCAGATCGGTGGCATCGCATCGGGATACGTGTCGGTATCTGTCATCGGCATGAAAGACGCGCGTTCAAACGCGTTCATCCCATCCATCTGGTTGGGCATATAACCACAGTAACTGTCCGGGCAATCACCGCGTGCAGCGATATTCGGGCGTGGGTCCCAACCGCCATTTCCGCCTGGTTCCAAAACCGTGATTTCGTCTGAATGCCAGGGACCGTGTTCCGCAACAATGGGTGTGCCGGTGTCGGGATGAAACGTGATACCCTGAATGTTGCGATGTCCATAGGTGTAGATGCGCGGGTCAAATCCAGGCGGTGCGTTATTTGCCGCGGCGGCATTGCCATCCGCGTCGACGCGCAACACCTTCCCACCCAACAGTGTTGGACTTTGCGGCACCTCACCATTATGCGTATCGCCCGTAGTGACATACAGAAATCCGTCAGCAGGATTGAATCGAATGCGACCACCATTGTGCGCGCCGGGGCCACCAAATGGATGATCGGTCGCAAATTCCTTGTAAGGGATGTCCTCAACGATATCTGTCCGATCCGATACGGAGGCAAAGTCCTCGCTCAACGTCAGTCGCATGACACGGTTCGTTGGCGGGCTTGACAAGTTCGAGGTCCCGTAGACATAGATCTGGCGGTTTTCATCAAATCCGGGATCAAAGGTCACCCCATTCATCCCGGCCTGCCCTTCGCAGAACAGATCGCCAGCAGTGGCAGCGTAGCCGGTACTGTCGATCATGCCGAGCAATGCATTAACCGTCCCATCGGGCAGCCGAACGGAAAGCCCCTGGCATTTCTCTGTAAACAGCATGGTGCCATCCGGCAAAAACGCCATGTCCCATGGGTCATCCAGACCTTCCAGCACAATCGAATGCTGCAAGCTGCTGGTGTTGGGGCTTGTATCTGCGGTGGCCGCAGAAGCATAAGTCGTGACCGAGGCGATGACTGCAAAAACAGATGCGGCATGTCCTCTGGATAAACGCGTACTCATAATAGCTCCTCCCTTGGATATGTGACTGGCTGCTCGTGATTTTTTCCCTGTGTTTTCCTCCATCAGTGCTCATAAACTAGCCCATCAATGACCTGCTTCAATCCAATTCAATGGTCAACAGCGACGCCAATTGCGAAAACCGGGAAGGCAACGCGCGTTTTGAACGACCAGTCGTGACGGTCTTTATTCGTCGAAGCTTTGATCAGCGCTGGTATGTTTTCGCTTTCGTTCTGCCTGCAATTTTGCCTGATATTCATAGAGAAACGCAGCATCAATTTCTTGGGCTTGCGTGACCCTCGGCTTGATCGTCCGGTAATGCGTGATCGCCCAGACAATCGCTAAACCAAATGATAGTCCGACCCAGACCAAAGTTGGTCGCAGATTGAGTATCTTGGCCAGTGGCAGGAATGTGAATTTCCCAAGCAAGAAGAACACGATCATCAGCAGTGCGAAGCCTCCACCAAGGATCAGAGAGACTTCGGAGTTCACCTTGCGCTTTGCTGTCTTGGAAATCAGACGCTTTTCTGCCGCTGTATAGTCTGCCAGTCTTTTGCCCACTGCTTGGCTGCCTCGCATGAGTTGGATGATATCAGTCCAACCTTTGACATTGATATATAAAAAAACCGGGCCGCGATGCGACCCGGTTCTTTGCGATCAAATCGATATGGCTTAGGCCAGTTCGACCTCGGCGCCAGCTGCTTCCAGCTTGCCTTTGATCTCTTCGGCTTCGTCCTTGGACGCGCCTTCTTTGATCTTGCCGCCTGCTTCGACCAGATCCTTGGCTTCTTTCAGGCCAAGACCGGTGATGCCACGGACTTCTTTGATGACGTTGATTTTCTGAGCACCAGCGTTCTTCAGAACGACGTCAAACTCAGTCTTTTCTTCAGCAGCGCCACCAGCGTCGCCACCAGCAGGGCCAGCCATCATGACAGCGCCACCAGCAGCAGGCTCAATGCCGTACTCGTCTTTCAGGATTGTTTTCAGTTCTTGTGCTTCGAGAAGGGTCAGACCAACGATCTCTTCAGCCAGTTTTTTCAGATCAGCCATTTTATGCTTTCCGTTTCCGTTTTGTGTGTTCCAACGTGGGGAAATCCCCAAGTCAATTCAGGTGCCTTATGCAGCTTTCTCTTCGATGGTCGAAAGTATGCTCGCAATGTTCGAAGCAGGCGCGCCAATGGCCCCGGCGATGTTGGATGCAGGTGCCCCGATGCAGCCCACGATCGAAGCGATAAGCTCTTCACGCGATGGCATCCCGGCAACTGATTTCACACCAGCTGGGTCAAGTGCTTGATCGCCCATCGCACCGCCGAGGATGACCAGTTTGTCATTCTCTTTGGCGTAGTTGTCCATGACCTTGGCCGCAGCCACAGGGTCTTCGGAATAGGCAAGCACGGTCATGCCGGACAGATATTCAGCGATGCTTGCGCATGGCTTTCCGTCCAAAGCAATCTTGGCGAGCTTGTTCTTGGCAACGCGCACGGAACCGCCCGCTTCACGCATGTTTGCGCGCAGGTCCTGCATTTCGGCAACTGTCATGCCTTCGTAATGGGCAACCACAACGACGCCAGAGCTTTCAAAGATCTGGCCGAGATCTTCGACCAGCTGTTCTTTTTGTGCTCTATCCACAGTTTCACTCCAAGTTTGGGAATTGCTTCCCGGCTCAATTTTGCCGCGCGGCGAACCGCACAACAGTCGATGTCCAATGGATACGGGGGTTGAGCCGTTGGAGCCGAGGAGAGCCTCAGATCATTCCGGTCTATCCCGTCTCAGGCAGGAATTACTGGCATAAGGCCGACCCACCGTCTCGGACGAAGTGTGCCCGGACGAATCAAGCATCCGGACGTTCGTGGTCTTACTGTGAGACAGAGAAAATGCCAAGCCTTACTATCAGATACCAGCAGGCCGGATCGGGACTCTTACCGACGCTAACCACTTATTCAAAGGCTTGGGCCTAGTGTGGCCCGATGACGTCGCACGCCAAACATAAATACCGCAGTCTTGAGGATTTTGCGTCCATCGCGACCGAATGGTTCTGGGAAACGGATGCAGCACATCGGTTTACCTATTTTTCGGATCGTCTGGAAGAAGAGACAAAGGTCCCGCCAAGCAAGTTCCTTGGGCGACGGCGCGATACGATTCCCGAAGACAGCGTTGATGACCCTAAATGGATCAAGCACCTTGAAGACCTGAACGCGCATCGCCCATTTCGCAACTTCGAATATGTCATACGGCGTCCAACCGACCACGCGCCGTTGTGGGTGCGTGTCTCTGGGCAGCCCCTTTTTGATGATGATGGTGCGTTTATGGGCTACCGCGGGTCTGCCCATAACGTAACCGATGAGATGATCGCGTTGAAAAGCCTTGAGGCGTCGCATGCGGCACTCGAAGAACGCAACAAGGAACTTGATGAGGCACGAAAGGCGTTGGAACGCGCGGCATTCTCGGACCCGTTGACAGAGCTGCCAAACCGTCGCGCCTTTGCCCGTGATCTCAAGGCCGCCCTTGATCAACCAACAAGCCAGGTCGGGCTGTTGCATGTCGATCTGGACAGGTTCAAATGGGTCAACGACACGCTGGGGCATCCAGCAGGCGACGCAGTGCTTGTCTGCGCAGCAGCACGCATTCGCAACGTGGTGACGGAAACCGGCGCGGTCTACCGGGTGGGTGGCGACGAGTTCATGATCATCCTCACACACGACGTCACCGAAGAACTGGCGAATTGGCTGGGCGATGCAATTGTCGATGCGATGTTCGAGCCGATCGAACATGATCAACAGCGGGCAAGCGTCGGGGCAAGCGTCGGCATCGCCTTTGGAGAGCCCGGTCGATTTACCGCTGCGCAGCTGATTGCGAATGCAGATGTCGCGCTTTACGAGGCAAAGCGTAGCGGGCGCAACACGGTCCGGCAGATCACGCCATGCATGCAAGAACGCATGCAGGCCCACCGCAGCCTTGTCGCAGAGATACCGCGCGCGCTGGAGAATGGTGAATTCATCCCGTTCTTCCAACCGCAGGTCGATATCAGGACAGGGGCAGTGGTTGGGGCAGAGGCGCTGGCGCGCTGGCATCACCCCGAACACGGCATTCTGCCCCCAGGTGCCTTCCTGAATGCCGCGGCCGAGCTTGGTCAGGTGGCAGCGATTGACCACATCATGCTTGAGCAAGCCCTCGCTGCCGCCGAAAGGATCAATCAACATCGCCTGATACTGCCGTCTGTTTCGGTAAACATCAGTGCGGCACGGTTGATGGACCCGCACCTGACCTTGGATGTCGCCCGCCTTTGGCGCGATCGGCGATGCAAACTCTGCATTGAACTTCTCGAAACCATCTATTTCGAAGAGCCGCAGGATGTGGCCCAATTCACCGAAAACCTGCAGGAACTGCGTGATATGGGGGTCCGGATCGAGACTGATGACTTTGGCAGCGGCCGCGCATCCATTACGGGCCTGCTGAAGATCTTGCCCGATCGGGTCAAGATCGATCGCAGCCTGATTCAAGCCGCAGTCAAGGACCCCGTGAAACGCAATGTCGTGGCAGCCATCTTGGACATGATCCGCGGTCTGGGGATCGAAGGTTTGGCTGAGGGTGTGGAATGCCAGGCTGATATCGAAACTATTCGGGCGCTTGGTTGCAACATCTTTCAAGGCTATGCGCTGTCACGTCCATTGGATGAGGCCAAACTCGCGGCCCATTTGAAGGCCCAGCAACCGCTCATTCGGGCGGCTGGACAGTAGGTATTGGGCGCCAGAAAGCCGTTACCGACGACAATTTAGCCTGGAAACGCGGCCTCAGATCGCATGATGGTGCCTGAACTACACATTAAAAGGCCACGGTGACGGATGGCTTGTCGGCCAATCTGCGACGCAATGTTGATGACAAAAAATCTGGCTGTTTCAAGCCATCACCAAATCGACTTCATCAGACGAGAACCCGAAGGCCGCAACCATCTTGCGATGGTCGTTGGTGCCAAGAAAGCTGGAGAGGATTTCATCGACCTCATTGACGAGCTTTGTATCCTTCAACGCAAACGCAAACGACCCGAAGGCTGAAGGCTTTTCGCTGTTTGGGACCATGACCACATCCAATCCCCAATCAGGATTTTGCGCAATGAAACCGCTATGCGCACGACCAACACTGGCGTACGCATCGACAGTGCCATCGCGAACAGCTTGGGCTGCTTGGGTATAAGTTTTGTATATCACGATCCGGTCCATTCCGACGCCAAATGCGATGGCAGTGCGATGCTGGAACTGGTCGCGAATGACCGCTAACCGGACATGTGCATTGTCCGCCACTGATTGATAGCCGCATAAGCCCAACGGATTGCCTGTCTGCACCAGTAGCCCGTCCGGCAGCGCCCAGATCGGACGGCTGAACAGCGCGCTTTGCCTGCGTTCGTCAGTCCCGAAAAGGCCAGTCGTCATGCGCCAGCGACCATCGCCCAGACCAGGCAGAAGTTCGGCGAATTCCGTCTGAACAGGTTCAATTTCTGCTATGCCAAGCTGACTGAACACGTACCGTGCGAGTTCCACGTCACATCCCGTCACGCGGCCCACAGGATCAACGTAGTTGAACGGCGGTTCAATCAGGTAGGCAAATCTCATGGGGCACCCTCGTCTGGGTCAGGGCCGTAGCTGGCGATCTTGATGGCAAGAATGCTTTCACATTTTTCGAGAGCAATACGTTTGGCTTGAAGTGCGCGGGCATGATCCAGCAGGATCTGCCGCCGCCGGGCAATACCAGCATCACCGGTCTTCGAAAGGCTTGCGAACCGACGCATCACTGCCAGGGACATGCCAGTTTCCCGCAACCAGTAAAGCAGGGTCAGCCACTCAATCAGGTGGGGCGTAAAGCGCCGATGCCCATCGGACCCGCGTTCAATCGGGGGCAACATACCTGACTTTTCGTAGAATCTGATCGTGTGTGCGGACAAACCGCAGGCTTCAGATGCTTCTGCAATTCTCATTTTCGCAAAGGTACCTCCGACCTCTGCCTAGCGGGTTAGAGCAGCGCTAAGTCAACACCGATTTTGGAAAACAGCAATTCATGTATGGCGCGGTATTAATCATTGCGTGTGGAAAGCCAACTCAACTGAACCCTCTATCAAAAACAAAAAGCCCCTCAAACGAGGGGCTTTTCAACAATCATCAAAGTGCCGCTGATGTGCGGTTACGCGTTTCCAGTTGCCGAAGCCACATCAACAGAAACGCCAGGGCCCATGGTAGAGCTGACAGCGATCTTCTTCATGTAGGTGCCCTTTGCACCCGTCGGCTTGGCTTTGCCAACAGCGTCGACAAAGGCCAACATGTTTTCTTCGATCTGCTTGGCGGTGAATGATGCCTTGCCGATACCGGCATGCACAACGCCAGCCTTCTCGGCTTTGAACTGCACCTGACCACCTTTGGCGTCTTCAACGGCCTGTTTGACGTCCATGGTGACCGTGCCAACACGTGGGTTTGGCATCAGGTTGCGCGGACCCAGCACCTTACCCAGACGACCAACGATGGCCATCATGTCAGGTGTCGCGATGCAGCGGTCAAAATCAATCGTGCCGCCCTGGATGGTTTCCATCAGGTCCTCTGCACCGACGATGTCTGCACCTGCGGCCTTCGCCTCATCCGCCTTTTCGCCACGGGCGAAAACGGCAACGCGAACGGTCTTACCAGTGCCATGGGGCAAAGACACCGTGCCACGCACCATCTGGTCGGCGTGACGGGGATCAACGCCCAGTGTCATCGCGATCTCGACGGTTTCGTCGAACTTGGCTTTGGCATTGTCTTTGACCAATGCAGCGGCCTCTTCGACCGTCACATTGTGCTTGCCTTCGAACGCAGCGCGGGCTGCGGTTGTACGTTTCCCGAACTTTGCCATTACTTCACCTCAATACCCATGGAACGGGCAGAGCCCATGATGATCTGCATCGCACCATCAATGTCATTTGCGTTGAGATCTTTCATCTTCGCTTCGGCAATCTCGCGTACCTGCTTACCGGTAATCGAACCTGCTGTTGCTTTCCCAGGTGTTTGTGACCCGGACTTCAGCTTCGCCGCTTTCTTGATGTAATAAGACGCAGGTGGCGTCTTGATCTCCATCGAGAACGACTTGTCCTGATAATAGGTGATCACGGTCGGGCATGGCGCACCAGGTTCCAGATCGCCGGACTTGGCATTGAATGCCTTGCAGAATTCCATGATGTTGATGCCGCGCTGACCCAGCGCAGGACCCACGGGTGGGGACGGGTTTGCTTGACCTGCAGGAACCTGCAGCTTGAGCGTACCCACAACTTTCTTGGCCATTGGCCTTCTCCTTTTCAGCGATGGGCTTGGCCCATCCTACATGTGCCCCAACGGGGCGATTATGCCGTGGTTCGGCCCGAATGGCCTCCCACGTCTGAACACACATGTTACTGCTTGGTAACCTGCGTGTATTCCAATTCGACCGGCGTGGCGCGGCCGAAGATCGATACCGTCACCTTCAGGCGCTGGTTCTCTTCGTCCACTTCCTCGACCAGGCCGTCGAAATCCTCGAACGGGCCGTCGTTGACCTTCACCTTCTCGCCGATCTCGAAATTGATCAGCGTGCGTGGCGCTTCTTCGCCTTCCTGCACGCGGCCCAGGATCGCCTGAACTTCGGCATCGCGCATCGGCATCGGTTTGCCCTGCGGACCAAGGAAACCAGTAACACGGTTGATCGAGTTGATCAGGTGATACCCTTCATCCGACATCTCCATGTGCACCAGGACATAGCCGGGCATAAAGCGACGCTCTGCCGTCACCTTTTTGTTGCGGCGGATTTCAATGACTTCTTCGGTCGGCACGAGTACTTCGTCGATCTGTTCATCCAGACCACGTTCCTCTGCCTTGGTGCGGATCTCCTCTGCGATCTTCTTTTCGAAGTTCGACAGAACGCTTACCGAATACCACCGTTTCGCCATCTGATGCGTACCTTGTCGTCAGCGCCCCCAAAATGGAGACAAATTCCAATCCATCCGCGCGGTCTGTCCACGGGTCCCGAAAATAAAAGCGGCGTGAAGCTCGATTCGCCGCACGCCAATTTCGGAAAGTTGTGGGCTGATACCGCCGCCACCTTTTGTTTTCAAGAGGCGATCGGCAATTTCACGTCACGGTCTAGCCACCAAAGTACGACAAGACACCTGTCAGACCGTTGCGGATCAGCAAATCGACCAGAAAGAAGAACACAGCCGTCAGCGCTGACATGATAAAGACCATGACCGTTGTCAGCAGCACCTCGCGTCGCGTTGGCCACACAACCTTTGAGACTTCTGCGCGCACCTCTTGGATGAACTTGACGGGATTGGCGATAGCCATGGTCGCATGTCCTTTGTTGAAACAACAGGTGACATACGGCGTAACCTACATGATTTCAAGCCCGCGCGCATGCTGCGCCGTCACGTTTCGGTCAGGCTGAACCGGGGCGCAGGAAGGTGACACCTTCCATTGCCGCAATCTCAGCAATCTGCCGGGTGTAGGCCGTGTCGGCTGCTCTGTGCGCATCAGGGTCGAACCCATCAAAGGCCGGGTGTTCGGGCCCGACCGGCATCGTTTTGCGCATCGCAAAACCCAGTTTTTCAGTTTTTTCCTGTGCATCACGCTGCAATGTTTCCGCCACAGCGTCAGCGGACAATCCTTCATGGATGCGTCGCCGCAGTGGACGCACCATTGGGGCGGCGTCGGTACCGACACATGCCGCGCATATCTGATCAAACAGGGCGCCGTAATCCTCATAACACCAAACGGTCAGGCGCCGCACGCCCTCTGCGCCGCGCAACTGCCGCACCATATTCAGCCAATCGACGCTCTCCACCGGATTGATATGTGCATAACGATGGAATGGTACGACCCGCCCACCCATCAATTGCTGGCAATAGGCCGAATTCAGAAAGCGCGTGGGATGCCGGATACCCAGTGCAACGTCGATCGGGCGTTCCAATGCAGCGGCCAACTGGTTGATCCGCAGGGCTGCATGCGGATAACGCTCTTTTACAGGAAACCGGCGTGGACTGTTGAGAACTCCGATGAAATTCTCTTCGCTAAAAACGACACGATGCGCGTCTTTGCGCATCACCGCCAATTGCGCCAACGGCGACCGCCTTGTGTCATCCTGCTGGTTTTCTTTCAGACCAAAGAGCGCGGAAATCGACCGTCCTGGCAGACGAAAATCTGGCGGTCCGTAATACCGCACACCGCGGGCCGCCAGGGCATCGGTCGCCTTTGCCATCGACCGCTGTAGATGCGTGGTCGCCGTCTTATGCGCGCCAATGTGAAAGGCAATCGTGCAATGATCGGCTGACATGTGGGAAAGATGATCCTCCGGCGAACAGCGACCGGGGTCTGGCAGGGGCACCAGGACTTGAACCCGGGACCTACGGTTTTGGAGACCGCCGCTCTACCAACTGAGCTATACCCCTATGACCGGCTGACGGGGTAGTCCGAAATCCATGCAGGATCAAGGGTGGACTTGCCCCCAATGCTAGAAATATCAACCGGGTCAACGATCATGCAACGAACGGCACCTTGGCAATGAAAATTCGCAAGCGGCTAGAAAACTCCAAAGCGATGGCTTGGATGTTGGGGTTCATTGCGCGGGCGTTCTTTGGGTTCTGCTATCGCACCACGCGCTGGCAGATCGAAGGGCTGGATGAATTGAAATCGGCACTGGCCGAGGGGCCGGTTATTCTGGTGGTCTGGCACAGTCGGTTGCTGCTGGGTCCCGCGCATTGGCCGCTGCAACAGGGGCAATTGTCCAGCATCCATACCCGGTCGCCCGTTGGCCGGGTTGTCGGGGCCATGCAGCGCCAACAGGGGCTTTTTCCGTTTGAGATGAATGAAAAGCGCGCCAACACAGCCACGTCCCGGCAGATTATGAAGCTGGTCAAGGAGGGCAGCAGCATCGGCATCACCGCCGATGGCCCGGAAGGTCCACCGCTGGAGCTCAAAGACCCACCTATCGACTGGGCCCGCGCCACAGGGCGCCCTGTCTTTTGCTACGCCTTTTCAACTGTGCGGCAAAAGCGGGCGGAAAGCTGGGACAAAATGCTCATCCCTCTGCCCTTCACCCGCGGGTCCTGTGTCTATGCCCGGTTTCCGGGCACGATCCCACGCAAGATCGACGCAACGACGATGAATATCACCCGCGCAACCATGCAAGATTTCATGATTGCGACAACCGCGCGCGCAGATGAAATGCTGGGTCTGCCAGCAGGATCATGATTAGCGATGTGTGGCGCGCTGAAGCGCTGCGAGATCCGCCCCGGTAATCGCCGCTTCATGGGCGAGGATTTTGTCAATCGGCCAATCCCACCAGGCAATCGCGTTCAACGCCGCGATGGTGCCCGCGTCAAAGCGCATCCGCTGCACAACCGCCCTGTTGCCAGCGACAATGGCGTAATCCGGAACCACACCGCTGACAACGGCGCCCGCCCCGACAATCACGCCATTCCCAATTTGCGTGCCAGCCAGAATGCGCGCACCCGTGCCGATCCATACATCGTGGCCCACTGTGATATCACGTCCGGGGCGCAACGTGCTCGCATAGGTGCCGAACCGTTCAGGTTGATGAATGGCAAAGGGAAATGTCGAAAACCCCTCGCGCGCGTGGTTTGCCCCATCTGTTATAAACCGCACGCCATGGGCGATCTGCCCAAATTTACCAATGATGATTTTGTCGGTGGCCGAAGGAAACAGATAAGGTGCCAACCTGCCGGCCCACATTGTGGGATCGTCCGGAGGGTCAAAGTCATTGGCATATGTATAATCCCCGATCTGCCAATTTGGATGGCCAATTGCCGTTTTCAAGAAAACATTGCCGGTATGGGTGGTACCGTCAGGGAGGATGACAGGATGCAGGCTATCGGGTGAAGGAAACGACATCGCTGGCCTTTCGCGCAAACAATATGGGAGTGCAAAGGTTCTTTCGTTACGGATGTGACAGGACCACCGGCAACCTACAAGCGTAACAGCATGATATCCGTGCAAGGCGGCAAAACGCGCTTCATTTTGCATCAAATACTCGCTGAGTTTACCAACAATCAGGAAAAAGGTGCGACACTCTGTCAAGGAACACTAGTTTTTCAACTAAGAGGCACGCACGCGGAGCTACATTATGGATATTCTTGTTGGTATTTTGTTTGTTTTGAACTTCTTTCTGGCTTGGGCGTGGATCGTCGCGTTGATGGCGCGGATGGACCGGCGCTACGCCAAACAAGTACGAGACCGCGAGGAGTATAAATCCCACTTCCGTCGTGATCGGCACTGAAACACCCAAACTCTTCGTCACGAAGAGTTTGTTTACGGGCGAGATTTTTCGTCACGAAAAATCTCCTCTACCGCGGCCCACACAAAAGCAAAAAAGCCGCCCCAATTGGGACGGCCCTTTGTTCGTTTCGCGGTTCGCTGGGTTCTACCCACCCTACGTAGGGTGGGTGCAACCCACGCGGCCGCGATTACTCGACGATCTTTGATACAACCCCCGCACCCACAGTCCGGCCGCCTTCACGGATAGCGAAGCGCAGGCCGTCTTCCATGGCGATCGGGGCGATCAGCTCGACAACCATCTGAACGTTATCACCCGGCATTACCATCTCTACGCCTTCCGGAAGCTCGCAAGCA
>JBCBDL010000072.1:0-17480 GCA_038529695.1 Pseudomonadota bacterium
GCGCCGGAAGACCCCCATGCCGGGCTTGCCGATCCGGCCCAGTTAGCGACAGACACAGATACGACCGCACTGGATCTCTTTGATCCGAGCGATGAGCCCGATCCGGCAACCCTGCAAGAGGATGCGATGCGGGTCGAGGCAGCTGCATTGCGCAACACCGGCATTTCGCAGGTGCAATCTGCCTCTGCCGGGTACAACCGCCGACGGATACATGTAGCTGCTACCAACGGGTTCTCCGCCGGATATGCGCGCACGGACCGCGGCCTGTCTTGCGTCGCGATCAGCGGCACCGGGACCGATATGGAACGGGACTATGATTACGACAGTCGTGTGTTCCAAAGCGATCTGCGCGACGCCGATGAGATTGGTGAGATGGCAGCTAGACGCGCCGTTGAACGGGCCGGCGCGCGTAAGCCGCAAACCGGGGCATTCCCGGTTCTCTTTGACGAGCGTATCGCCAGTACGTTGATTGGCCATCTCTTGCAGGCCATCAACGGTGCAGCGATTGCGCGCGGGTCAAGCTGGCTGCGCGATGCGCTGGGCGCACAGGTTTTGCCATCACATCTGTCCATCATCGAAGACCCGCACCGGCTGCGCGTGACGGGCTCGCGTCTGTTTGATTCGGAAGGTCTGGGAACCCGGCGCCGCGCCATCGTTGAAAATGGGGTGCTGACGGGCTGGACATTGGATCTTGCCAATGCGCGCAAGCTGGGCATGCAAAGCACAGCAAATGCTGGCGGCAGTCCCGGCGCGCCCCCATCGCCCAGCCTGTCGAATGTCAGCCTGACGCAAGGCGATCAGAGCCGCGATCATCTGATCAAGCAGATGGGCACGGGACTGCTGGTGACCTCGATGATCGGGTCGACCATCAATCCCAATACCGGGGATTATTCGCGTGGGGCATCCGGCTTTTGGGTCGAGAATGGTGAGGTCACATACCCCGTGAATGAATGCACGGTGGCGGGTAACCTGCGCGATATGTTGAAGACGATTGTTCCGGCCAATGATGCGCGCACGCATCTGAGCCGGGTTGTGCCATCCTTGCTGGTTGACGGGCTGACGCTTGCCGGTAGCTGATCTTAACCTATTGACTGACGCCGCCTACGAGGCAGGCAATATCGCAAGGCGGTATTTCAAAAACGCCCCAGACGTGACCGACAAGCCGGGTGGCGCAGGCCCAGTGACCGAGGCTGATCTGGCCGTCAACGCGATGTTGGAAGACGAATTGCGGCGTGCACGGCCCGATTACGGCTGGCTATCGGAAGAGACTGAGGACAGTACTGCTCGGCTGGGCACGAAGCGGCAATTCGTAATCGACCCCATCGATGGTACGCGCGCGTTTATCGATGGCAGCAAAGACTGGGCACATTCGCTGGCCGTGGTTGAGGAAGGCACCGTTGTTGCGGCTGCGGTGTACATGCCGGTACGTGATCTGATGTTTGCCGCCGCCTTGAATAATGGTGCCACCTGCAATGGTACGGAGATTCGGGCCAGTGATCCGCTGGTGGCCGATGCGACCATATTGGGCGCCAAAGTGAACCTGCAGCCGCAATTCTGGAAGGGCGGGCAGGTGCCTCCGTTCAAACGCACATTTCGGTCATCACTGGCTTACCGGCTTTGCCTAGTAGCGCAGGGGCGTTTTGACGGCATGATGACGTTCCGTCCAAGCTGGGAATGGGACATCGCCGCCGGCGCCTTGATCGCGGCAGAGGCGGGCGCAATGATCACCGATCAGCACGCGCATCATCTGCGCTTTAACAACCGTCATCCGCAGGTCCCCGGCGTTCTGGTGGCCGGGCCGCAATTGCATGCAGACCTCGCAGCCCGTCTTGAGCCACAGACACCAAAGGCCTAAGCTGCCGCAAACGCACATTCACGCAAAGGTTTTCCCATGACACAACGCTTGCACCTGGTCTTTGGCGGCGAATTGGTTGATCCGTCCAAAAACGTGTTTAAGGACGTTGATGACATCGATATCGTGGGCATGTTTCCAAACTATGATGCCGCCTATAATGCGTGGAAAGGTGCCGCGCAGCGGACCGTCGACAATGCGCATATGCGCTATTTTATTGCCCATATTCACCGGCTGCGTGATGAAGAAACCGCGGCATCATCGACCGAAGAACTGGGTTAAGATACGACCCACAGGACCAAAACCATGGCACGATCCCTTTCCATTGCGGCCTACTTGGCCAATCTGGGCGTATCGGACCGCAATTTTGGCCCTGACGATCATCCGCCGCGCCCTGCTGGCACAATCATCTGGGCGCGCTGCAGCGACCCCGATCAGCTGACCATCGTTGAAACACTTGGCCGCAAGGTGGCCGAGGATGGTGACCCGATCCAGATTATCGCGACGTTACACAATTGGCATCGGTCTCGCTCAAACCGTGCGCTGCCCGAACCGCAGGGCAAAGAAAGCATCCGTAGCTTTATCAAGCATTGGCAGCCGTCGATGGTGATCTGGGTGCGGGGTGACTTGGATCTGGTCTTGCTGGACGAAATCCGCTCCGCCCGCCTGCCCAGCATCCTTGTCGACGCCAATGGTGAAGGGCTCGACAATGTTGCGGGTGGCTGGGTGCCGGGGGCAATGCGGTCTGTCCTTGCGCAGTTTGAGGCGATCCTGACCATTGACCGCGGCGCCGCCGAACGTCTGATCCGGGCCGGTGCGCCGGCCGACACGGTGCTGATCGCCGGTGCGATGGAAGACAGCGACCCTGCCTTACCCTGTGACGAAGAGGACCGGCAGGATCTGGCATCAGCCATCGGCACACGGCCCGTCTGGCTTGCCGCTGCCGCGCAGCTCAGCGAATGGCCCGATCTCTGTCTCGCACATCAGGATGCCAGCAGGCGCGCACATCGGTTGCTGTTGATCATTGCGCCCTCAGACATTCGCCAGGCCAACGACTTTGCCAATATGATGCGCGGGCAGGAGTTCAACGTCGCCTTACGCTCGGAAGAGCCTGAACCGAAGGAAATCACCCAGGTCTACATCGTCGACACCGATGAAGAGCTTGGCCTGTGGTATCGCATCGCACCCATCACCTATCTGGGGGGCAGCTTGCATGGCGGTGGTTGTCGCGATCCGTTTGAGGCAACGGCACTGGGTTCAGCCGTACTTTACGGTCCGCAGGTCTCCCCCTACCAGAAACATGCGGCACGGTTGAATGCAGCAGGGGCGTCGCGTCTGATCCGGTCAACCAATGACCTTGGTATGGTGGTTGAGTCGTTGCTGTCCCCCGACATCACCGCAGAGATTGCCCATGCGGCATGGGACGTCACATCGCGCGGGGCGGACGTAACCAACCGGATCGCCGCCTATATCCAGGCGCGCCTGGAAGAGTTGGAAACCTGAGATGCGCGCGCCCCTTTTCTGGTTTCTGCCGCCCGACCGCCCCGGTCTTCTGGCGCGTGTACTGGCCCCGCTTGCCGCAGCTTATGCTGGCTTGACCGCATGGCGCTTGCGCCGACCGGCCGAGATCAAAGCCAAAGTTCCTGTGATTTGCATGGGCAATATCAATGCAGGCGGCACCGGCAAGACACCAACAACCATTGCGCTGATCGAACGTCTGACGGCTCGCGGTTATTACCCGCATGTGGTGTCGCGCGGCTATGGCGGTGCTTTGGAAGGGCCAGTGCAGGTTGACGCGCGCAATCACAAGGCTGCGCAGACAGGGGATGAACCCCTTTTGCTCGCCGCGTTTGCGCCAACTTGGGTGGCCAAGGATCGCGCCGCTGGCGTGCTGGCCGCAGAGCAGGCCGGGGCGGATGTGATCCTGCTGGATGATGGGTTCCAGAACCCGGATGTGGCCAAAGACCTGTCCATCGTCGTTGTCGATGCAATGCGGGGTTTTGGCAATGGCCGTGTGATCCCCGCTGGCCCTTTGCGCGAACCTGTCAAAGCCGGGCTTGCCCGTGCAGATTTCGTCCTGTCCATCGGGCCGCCGGCGGCGCAGGACCGCTTTGCCACTGCGTGGGATATCCCGGTTCCGCATCTTGTGGGGCATCTGGCACCCTTGCCAACCGGCATGCCGTGGCGCGACCTGAAACTCCTCGCCTTTGCTGGTATTGGCCACCCGGAAAAGTTCTTTACGACGCTCCGCGATATGGGTGCTGACATCATCCATGCAGAGGCGTTGGGCGACCATCAGCCGCTGACCGAGGCGCTGATGAAACGGCTTGAGATTGAGGCGCAAGTAAAGAACGCCCAACTCGTCACGACCGAAAAAGACGCCGTGCGCCTGCCGGAGAGTTTCCGCCGCAAGGTGCTGACACTCCCCGTGAGACTGGAATTGGTCGATTGGGCGCCGCTGGATGCGGCGCTCGATCAGCTGGGGCTTAACAAAGGCTAGCCCAGCTTTCCGTCCAGAACCTCGGCAAATTCGTCATAAGCCATGTTTGAATATTTGCGCCCGTCGATGACAAAGCTGGGCGTTGAATCGATCCCGTCACGCTGTGCGTTATCCTGATACCAGGTGTAAAGCGCCTCGGCCTTCGCCGCGTCACTCAGCACCGCATCCAGGGTTGCATCATCAAGGCCTGCCGTTTTGGCCAATGTCCGCAATTCCTGAATGATCTGTGCAGGATCACCGCTGGCCAGCCATTCGCGCTGCCGCTGATACAGGATATCCGAGAATGCAAAGAAGAAATTCGTATCATTCGTTGCCCGTGCGATCATGGATGCCCAAAGACCCGGGCGGTCAAAATACACCTCGCGGTACACAAATTTGACCTTGTCAGTGTCGATGTAATTCTGCTCCAGCAGCTTGAACTGATTGGCATGGAACGACGCACAATGTGGGCAGGTGTACGACGCATATTCGATAACCTCGACCGGAGCATCCGGGTTGCCTTTGATCATTTCGACAACTTCAGGAAGCGCCCCATCGGTCGTCTGCGCATTTGCGGCACCGGGCAACAGGCCCGTTGCCGGGTCAGGTCGCGTCACCATCCATCCGGCACCCAGTGCCACGACAGCACCGCCACCAGCGGCCAAAAGAGTTCTGCGTTTCATATCTACCTCAGTCTTTGCATTTTTGCTTCGTTAGGACATTCGCGCCAAGTGCCGCAAGCGCTGCGCGCAGATCGTCGCTTTCAACGCTGTTAGATAGGGCCTTTGCGCGCGATTGCACCTCTGGATCCGGCTTGGGTTCAGGTTTTGGCGCTGGTTGGAACGCCACGCGCCCCTCCGCAAAGCCTGTGGGCGCTGTCTGCGTGATACGCACCCGCGAAATGGCACGGTAGCCATAACAGGCGTTCACCTTATCGCGGATCTGGTCCTTTTGCATTTCCAGCATCGGGGCCTGCGGGCCGGTGGTTAGCAAGGTCAGCGTAGCGCCCATGCCGCCACGCCCATAGCTCACATTTACCGGTGTCGCGATCTGCGCGGTTGCATCACCCACAACCTCGGCCCAATGGGTGAGTAGGCGTGTTACGGCAAAGCCACGCTCCTCACTTGCCTTGCGAATGCGGGGCTGCAGCAACGTCGCCGCGCGGGAAAATCCGCGTGTGGTGCTCGTGTGGCGTGGTTGTTTCATTTGTTGACGCCTATAGTAAAACACTTGGCGTGTTGAGTCAGTGCGGTATCAGAACAGGGACATAAATATTGCGTGACCTGAGTGCAGATCTTCTGGCGTGGTATGACATGCATGCCCGCGCCATGCCCTGGCGCGTGTCGCCAGCAGATCGGAAGTTGGGCGTAAGGCCCGACCCATACGCCGTATGGCTGTCAGAGGTCATGTTGCAGCAAACAACAGTGGCTGCTGTGCGCGACTATCACGCGAAATTTTTGGCAATCTGGCCGACAATCAAAGACCTTGCCGCAGCCGAGGATGCCGATGTGATGGCGGCCTGGGCGGGCCTTGGCTATTACGCACGGGCGCGCAACCTGTTGAAATGCGCGCGCGCCGTTGTGGCCGACTATGGCGGGGTCTTTCCGGACACCTATGATAGTTTGCTGAAGCTGCCTGGTATTGGTCCTTACACGGCAGCCGCCGTTGCGGCCATTGCCTTTGACCGACCAGAAACCGTCGTCGACGGCAACGTGGAACGCGTCATGGCCCGCTTGCATGACATTCACGCACCGTTGCCCGGATCAAAGCCAGAACTGACAGCCCGTGCGCGCGATTTGACCCCGGAAAACCGCCCTGGCGATTATGCGCAGGCGGTCATGGATTTGGGTGCAACGATTTGCACACCACGCAATCCGGCCTGTGGTATCTGCCCCTGGCGTGATCCATGCGCGGCCCGGCTTGCCGGGACTGCGGTCGATTTACCAAAAAAGACGCCCAAGAAAAAAACGCCCACCCGCTATGGCATCGTCTATGTTGCGCGGCGGGCAGACGGCGCTTGGCTGTTGGAAACGCGCCCAGAGAGCGGTCTGCTGGGGGGTATGTTGGGCTGGCCCGGATCCGACTGGTCCGATGATCCGACGCCTGCCCCCCCTCTGGACGCGGATTGGGCCCCGCTAGAGGCAGAGGCGCGCCACACATTCACGCATTTCCATCTGCGGCTCAAGATCATGACGGCACGGGTCGCGAATGACGCAAACCCGCAGTGCGGGACATTTGTTGACCCCGGTGCATTCAGCCCTGCGGCTTTGCCCACCGCAATGCGCAAGGTGTTCGATCTGGCCGCTGTGACGCTACGCGATAATTGAGATTTTAACCGTCACAGGTTAGCGTTTACGCAAGGTTGTCGGAGGATCGATATGACAGCATTGCCAAGTGTCCCAAAACTCGCGCGGTTCAGTGCAGCACTGCCGTTCTGGATGTCGCTAGGTCTTGTGCCCTTGGCGGTTTTCGTCGCGATGCAGGGCAGTTGGTGGATCCTGCTATTGCCGCTTTCGACATGGTATCTGTTCACGGGCCTTGATTATTTTATCGGGTTGGACACGCAAAACGCCGATCTGGATACGCCCGAAGATCAGCTATTTTGGTACAAGCTGATCACCCTTTTATGGGCGCCCGTTCAGCTGATGACGATCTTTGGTCTGATGATCTATGTCGTGCAGACCGACCATCTCAACTGGGTTGAAGAGTGGGCGCTTTTTGCCGGGCTTGGTGTGCTGTCGGGGACCGTTGGGATCACTTATGCGCATGAATTGATGCACCAAAAGCCACGTTTGGAACGCTGGATGGCTGATGTTCTGATGGCATCGGTCCTTTATTCGCATTTCCGCTCGGAACATCTCCTGGTCCATCACCGCTACGTCGCGACACCGCGAGACCCGGTTACGGCCCGCTATGGAGAGAGTTTTTACCGTTTCTTCCCGCGGGTCCTCAAACAATGCTGGCTCTCCGCCTTTCGCGCCGAGGCGGCGATGCTCGCCCGGAAGGGTCTGAAATGGTATGATAAATCCAATCCGTTTTGGCTCTATTGGGCGTTGCAGGGTGGCTTTATCTTGCTGGCTGCGCTGATCGGCGGCTGGTGGGGCGTTTTCTTGTTCTCGGTCCAGGCGTTTTGGGCGGTGTTCCAACTCGAACTGGTCAATTACGTCGAACATTATGGTCTGACGCGCAAACATTTGGGTGACGGCAAGTACGAACACGTCCTGCCGCGGCATTCCTGGAACGCCGCGCAGCGCGCATCCAACTGGCTGCTGATCAATCTACAACGTCATTCTGACCATCACTACAAGCCCAATCGCCGTTTCCCATTGTTGCAAACCTATGGCGATGACGAGGCCCCCCAATTGCCATATGGTTATCCGTTGATGACGATGATGGCTTTGTTCCCGACCGCGTGGAAGAAAACGATGAACCCGCGGGTCAAGGCATGGCGTGAACGCTATTATCCCGAAATTGGCGATTGGGACGCCTACAAATTCGGCACAAACCCTCTGCCTCGCTGAAGGTGCCGCCGGTCACGACCCCCTCACGGTCCAAACACGTCTTTTGCCCTTACGTTGCAGCGATTGTGACTACTCCGCACGACCGACGGGCAGCGCCAGCATGGCAGTCGTCCCGCTCTGGTCGCTGACTATCGCAAAGCCGCCTCCTGATTGTTCGCAGAAACCTTTGACCATGGGCAGCCCCAATCCCGTGCCCTGGCCAACAGCCTTCGTGGTGAAGAAGGGTTCAACCACCTTTGGCAAGATCTGCGACGGAATGCCTGGCCCGTCATCCTGTACCGTAATCACACAAAGCGATAGGTCGTGATCAATCCCCAAACGCGTCAGATCATCAGAGGTCGCATGCCGGCTGGCGATCCAGATTTGCCCGTGCCCATCAATGGCATCACGCGCATTCACAATCAGATTGATCAGTGCCACCTCAAGCTGATTGATATCGCAGAAAAGTGTTGTGGCATCGGTGGTGGCCGCAACCTCCACGTTGATTGTGGCTGGTGTGATACGTGGGATGATCGTCTGGAAACTCTGCCAGAATTGCGGCAAGTCGACGATGGCAGCTTCAAGCCGCGCCTTTCGCGACAGCGACAAAAGCTGGCTGGTCAGCGCGTCAGCCCGATCGGCAGCCTTAATGGCGTCCTGCAGACGCTCCCGATAGTCTGCCCCCCCTTCAGAGAGCTGTGCGAGTTCAATGTTTCCGCGAATGACGGTCAACAAATTGTTGAATTCATGCGCAACACCAGCGGTTAATTGACCAACGGCACGCATCTTCTGCGTTTGCACAGCCTCTTGTCGGGTGGCCTGCAGGGCCTTGTGGATCTGAATTTTGCGGATCTGGGCGATAACGTAATAGCTGCAGACGCCAACCGTTGCGATGATGATCACCATCTGTTCGGAAAACGTACCATCGATCTTCCAGATGCTGGACAGTCCAAAGAACAACCCTGTCAGTGCCACAACCGCAGTGTCAAAAATGACAAGTGTATTGCTTTGCCGATGCCGGGAGATGTTGAACAAGGCTTGCGCGATCAGGGCTGCGATGGCAATCGTCAGAAATGCGGTTGTGCCGACGAGAAACAGATAGATCGTACACGATGTATAGATCGTCACCGACATCAGGAATAGCGACTTGAGCAACAAATATGTCGATCGCGAAACGGGTGCCCTGATCTGACTTAAACGCCAGCTGTAATAACCATTTGCCAAAAGAAAACCGGCCAGCCAAATCGCGATTTCAGGCTGTTTTGTGGCAACGGTCATGAACAGGCCGCCGAAGCCCACCACGGCCAGGCGCAGCGCCAGCTCTGTTTTTGAGCCGATATCTGCCTCGATCATCGTTTCAACAACGGGCCAGTAATCCTGCGCCGCGCTGCTACGACCATAGGTTAAGCGCGGCAATGGCCACCATGCGCGGGCGCGAAAAGAACTCTGTTTACTGGACACGAGATACATTGTGGCACGGGTTCCCTTGCGCATCTACATCTTTATTGGGAAACAGAATGTTGAATGTACGCTATGGTTGTGGCGTGCTCGCATAATGATGTTAAACTAGGCGCCCGCATGGGTCT
Source organism: Pseudomonadota bacterium (assembly GCA_038529695.1). Classification (GTDB taxonomy): domain Bacteria; phylum Pseudomonadota; class Alphaproteobacteria; order Rhodobacterales; family Rhodobacteraceae; genus Yoonia. The sequence goes on from JBCBDL010000072.1 coordinate 9,418, forward strand.
TCGCTGTGACATAAAGACAAAAGTTCCGGCGTCTGACATGCTTTGCTTCGTTGAATGGTTGTCCATGACTTGAATGGCATTCTCGCAAGGACAGGGGTTGCGACGAAGCGAGTTTCAGCAACACAAAAGGAGATGTCGCGATGTCGCCGGCGGATTTTATCAAAGAATATGAAACCGCCCTTGGAACTCAAGATTGGACCGCGGTCGCGCCATTGATCTGCGACGACGCGAGGGTGATTTTTTCCGACGGCTCTTTGCATACGGGCAAAGATGCGATCCGGGCGGCATATGAACGCAACTTCGCCACGATCAAGAGTGAAAAGTTCAGCATCGCAAACGTTCACTGGCTGCTGGAAACGTCAAAAAGCGCCGCTTATATGTTTGACTTCCACTGGGCCGGTGTCGTTGAAGGGCAGCAAACTTCGGGATCAGGGCGGGGCACGACGGTTCTGGTCCGGCGGGCGGATCGATGGCTTCTCGTTGCAGAACAGCTCGGGCCAAAGCGCTCGCGCGGCTGACACTTCTGCAGGCGGACGGGTCATGAGGATGACCAGCAACATCAGTACGTTCGGTTCCAAATCAGCATTCAGACCAGAAAAAACCCCGCCATCAGATCGATGGCGGGGAGAAAGTTAGTGCTCGCGGACCTTGCCACCATGACAAAGGTTTGCCGCAGGCACCGGCGGTATCAACTTTGGTGAAACGTTAGTGTTTCGCCATCTCTGCGCGGATCTGCTGGCGCAGCAGATCAATGGGCACCTTCTGCCCGTCGCGTTTAAACTGCCAATAGGTCCAGCCGTTACAGCTTGGCGCGCCTTCCAGATGGGCGCCGACCTGATGGATTGATCCCTTGATATCGTCGCCAATTAGCGTGCCATCGGCGCGCACTTTGGCCTTGTGCCGTCCATTCATCGACCAAAGCTCTTCGCCGGGGCGCAAAAGCCCGCGTTCGACCAGAACACCAAACGCCACGCGGGGCTCGGCCCGTTTGGAGGCGGAGACCTCAAGCGCCTCCTTGTCGAACTTGCGCGTGTTCCTGATCCGCTTTTCGGCGACCTTGCGGTATTCCTCTTCCCGCTCGATCCCTATGAAATCGCGGCCCAACATCTTGGCAACGGCGCCTGTCGTGCCAGTGCCAAAGAAAGGGTCCAGAACCACATCGCCCGGATTTGTGGTGGCCACCAGAACACGGTGGAGCAGCGATTGTGGTTTCTGGGTTGGGTGTGCTTTTTCGCCTGCGTCGTTTTTCAGGCGTTCGTGTCCGGTGCAGATTGGCAGGACCCAGTCGGATCGCATCTGCACGCCTTCATTCAGCGCTTTGAGCGCTTCGTAGTTGAAGGTGTATTTGCTGGCTTCTTCCTTGGAGGCCCAGATCATCGTCTCATGCGCATTGGTCAGGCGTTTCCCGCGGAAATTCGGCATCGGGTTCGATTTGCGCCAGACCACATCATTCAGGATCCAGAACCCCTGGTTCTGGAGCTCAGCGCCCATGCGAAAGATGTTGTGGTAGCTGCCGATGACCCAGATCGCCCCATTGGGTTTTAGAAGACGCCGGGCAGCTTTCAGCCAAGCCTTGGTGAACTGATCATACGCCTTGAAGCTGTCGAACTGATCCCAGGCATCGTCGACAGCGTCCACTTTGGAATTGTCGGGACGATGCAAATCGCCTTTCAACTGCAAGTTATAAGGCGGGTCCGCAAAAATCAGGTCAACCGAACCAGCAGGCAGGTTGTTCATGACGTCAATGCAATCGCCATCAATAATCGTGTTCAGCGGGAGCGCTTGCGCACCCGTACTCTTTGTCTTGGTCGTCATCACTTGCCTCTAAGCCCCGGCGGGTTGGCCCGCTCTTGCTTGGGCCTAATGTGATTCAGAGAGGATTCGCTGTCAAAAACTTTATTGAATCAATCACTTACGTTTTTCTCTTGATACAAGATATTGTGTATCGGCTTGAACGAACGTCTATGGTGGGGGGTGACCCCATAGGCCGCGAGCCCCTTAAAATGTTGGGCGGTCCCGTATCCCATGTTCGATTCCCAACCATAGTGCGGGAACTGTTGCGCCAAATCCACCATGTGTCGGTCCCGCCACAGTTTTGCGACGATAGACGCGGCGGCAATCGACTGGCTGCGCGCGTCACCTTTGACGATCGTTTCGGCAGAGATGATGAGGCCCCGAGGAGCCATATTTCCGTCGATCAACACGTGATCTGGTGTCCGGGCCAGACCTTCGATGGCGCGGCGCATGGCGATGTGGCTGGCGCGCAGGATGTTATGTGTGTCGATTTCGGCCACGTCGGCTGCGGCGACACTAACGCAGGCGCTGTCCATGATCTGGTCGTAGAGCGTCGCGCGCCGCTTTGCGCTAAGCTTCTTGCTGTCGTTCAGGCCATCGGGGATGTTCGCCGGGTCAAGGATGACAGCCGCTGCGACCACCGGGCCAGCAAGCGGACCGCGACCGACCTCGTCCACCCCCGCGACAAGGGTAAGGCCGCGTTGCAGGGCTTGCGTTTCGAAACTGAAATCGGGCTGCGACATGGGGGTAGTCAGCAGACCGAGTGAAAAGGTGCAAGAGCAATCTTGCCAGCGGCTGTTGATCAACTCTTCGCGCGGTCGCCTGTTTTCGGTCCACGACCACTTCGCCCATCGCCGATCTTGCACTACATTTTGCATAAGTCCCGCTTGCCAGACAGGAGAAATGCAAATGACCCTGACGACATTGACCCGCCGCACACTGATTGCCGGTGTCGTTGCAACAACGCTGATCCGCCCCGCGATGGCCCAAGGCATAGCGCCTACGCCCTCGATGCGCGGTGGATCGAACAACTACCGCCCCGGCGCCCCGATCGTAGAGCGTATTGGAGGCGGCGGTTTCTGGATGACAGGCACCGTCCGCCGCGCGGGCGACGGTGCGCCGCTACCGGGCCAACGGATCCAGATATGGGCGCATACGACAGAAGGGCACGAACGGGACGAACGCAGTCATGGTGCAACGCTGACTGATGCCAATGGCGAATTCCGGTTGGAGATGCCGCAGATTGTGCCCGCCTTCGGACAGGCCCATGGCCATCTTGCTTATGACAGCGATGAATTCGAAACCGTATTCCTGCGCCCTTTGATGAGCAGTCCGAACGACACCACCCTAGCGGCACATTTCGTGCTTCAGCCTGCCTGAACCAGTGATGCGCCCCGCTCTGATCTGGGGTGTATTGCTTGCACTGATCCTGTGGCCCGTTTCCATGGCGCTGGTCAGCCCACAGCTGGCATGGCGCGAGCCGATCTACATCATCGCGGGGTTTGCCGGGGTCATGGCGATGGCACTATTGGTATTGCAACCCTTGCTTGCCGCCGGGCTTCTACCGGGATTGCCGGCGATGCGCGGCCGTCAGGTGCATCGCTGGATTGGTGGTGCTGTGGTCATCGCAGTTGTTATGCATGTGGGTGGATTATGGATTACCAGCCCGCCGGACGTGATCGATGCATTGCTGTTCGTCTCACCGACACCTTTTTCAGCTTGGGGGGTAATCGCCATGTGGGCCGTCTTTGCAACGGCTGTGCTGGCCATCTGGCGCAGGCGTCTGCGTTTTCGGACTTGGCGCGCGATCCATATGACGCTGGCAGCTGTGATCGTGGCAGGCTGTGTGGTCCATGCGCTATTGATTGATGGCACGATGGAGGCCGTGTCAAAGGTTGTGCTGAGCGTGTTGCTTATCGCCGTGGTGGGGCCGATCGTGTTGCGACCCTACCTGCGCAGGGGCTAGTGCACCACACATCCGTACTCAACCTGGTCGGAGAGTACCTTTTAACACAACCGAACCGTTTCAACCCCGCTAAGCATTGGTGCAGATTATTGCACCAGGAGAGCAGCATGGCCGTGTCAGGGATTGGATCAACCACAGGCGCAGAACTTGCGGGTACAGTTGACCCAAAAACAACCGCAGCTGCGCCAAAGGCGATGGCGACGATTGGCAGCAACTTGTTTGAGGTTGCCGACAGCGCCCCGCCCCCGCGACCGCCCAAGTCGATGCTCGCACGGATTGAAAGCTTTTTCAGCGGACTTGCAGCGAAAGTTTCAAAGTTCGTGCAGTCTTTTTCTCCGTTCAGCCGAACGACACCATCGGACCAGATGGACGCCTTGTCCAAAAAATTGACAGACATGAAAGCCACATCTGACCTTGTTCAAGAAATGGGCCGAAACATGTATGCCCGCGCAGCTGAATTGAAGGAACTTAAGCCGCCTTCAAAAAGTGACTACATGAAGCAGGATAGGGTCCGACCCAATGACGGCACCGCTGCACCGCCGCGCCGGCCTGCGTCGCCCGTTATGGCTGGACCTGTGTCGGTCGCGGGCGGGCCAATGACGGCTATGCGCTCTGACGCAGCATTCCCCGCCAATGGCGTCACCTTGGAAGAGTTGAACAAGAACATCGATACGTTGCGTGACATGATGCAAGTAAATTCGCTCGATTTTTCAGGGGATGTGATCAGCGCAATTGTGCAGTCACCAACGTTGATGAAGCATCTGGATGCGTTCGCAAAAGCAGGGTGGCTGATCGATATTCAGCGCGAGGCCAATATGCCAAAAGCGCCAGATGACGATGCCGGCATGCTCCAGATGTTTGACAAGTCCTTCCATCTGCCGCGAGAGCTTATGGTTCGAGACCCAGTGCAATTCTTGGACAAATTTACCACTGGATTGATGCTCGACGCGAGCAAGGCGCTGGGACAAGAGGAGTGGTCCTTTGCCGAGGATCGCAAACATACCGAAGACCTATATAAGATCAGAGAGGAGATACCTCAGATCCGCAACACCATGCGTTGACCACAGCTTTGGCGCGTGACCTTTTGCGGAAAACGCGGCCACCAAAACAACATAAAAAAGGGGGCAGAGAGCCATGTCCAACCTCTCTGCCCCGTCGGGCGTTGTGATCTCTTTTGTTAGGGCTTGTTTTCTGAGATCACGCTGCCCGATGATGCGCGCGGTGACCGGGGCAAGTGACCGCGCATCTGCCTGACGGGGTTATACGTCAGTCAGCCCTGTAGCCCTGTTCGCGTAGGCATAGCGGGTCAAAGCCACGGCGTGGGCCGTTATCGGTATAGACGCGGACGGCGCAGCGGCCGGGCAAGCTGTGGTAATGGCGATAATTGCGCTGCAGGCACCTTTGCCCAAACATGCGCTGGGTACCAAAGCGGGTCTCGACCCGGCGAAAGCATTCACGCGGCAACACGCGGCGGTTGCTGCGGTTTAGGCTGGACCAATCGTTGTTGCGGTTGATGCCGCTCCAATCGTGGCTGTCATGTGCCTTTGTGCTGCTATCACGGTCGCGGTTTTCTTCAATCGCCGCACCGATGACGGCGACGGCGGCCAGACCAATAATCAGTTTACCAAGGTCTTCGCGATCAATGCCCTGCGCGCTGGCGGGCGTGGCGACAGCCAATGACAAGGCCACGGTCGCGGTGATTAGAGATTTCATCATGTGTCTTCCTTTCCTGGTGCCGTCTGGTTTCGACGCCGGTGATGGGAATGTGGATCGATTGTAGATAGACAAACCATGACGGGGGATGGTTATGCGATGTCAGTCGCGATAACATGAGGCGTTATTGAATATCATTCGGTGCTTGGGTCAGGTGACCTCATGAAAAAACTTTGGTCCTCTTTTTTGATGGTTTGGCTCAGCGCCGGTATGGTTCACGCAGCCTGTTATGCTGATTACAAGGCAAAACAGGACAACCCGTTGCGCCTGCACTATGGCGTGATCGAGGTGCGCGGCGACTGTACGGCCCGCAATGCCGAACAACAGTTGCGTTCGGCACTGTCACGTGATGGATGGCAGCTATTGAATGTGGTCAGCGTCTTTGATGATGCTGGTTTGGATCAAAGAAGGGACAGCGCAGGTGAGTTCTTCCTCCGCTACTGAAGCACGTGAAATTGGCAGCCGAATTGTCATCGCAGGGATCGCGGCGATTGTTTTGATCCTGGCGATCACGGCGGTGCTGCTGTTTATCAATCTGCCCGATGCGAACGCATTCAACATGCGGGTGGAGCGGCTCTTTGTCGAAAACGATAACTTGACCAGCAACGCCGAGATCAAGCTGCTAGAGATCCTTGCGGGGTCGGGTACGGCGTTTTCGGATACGCTTGCGTCTTATAGATTTGTAATTTTCGTATTGTTGGTCTTCGCGACCGCCTTGCTGGTGGCTGCTGTTGCGTTTCTTGTCATGCTAATCGCCTTGAACCGCCGCATGGGACGGATTGAGCGGCAGGGGATTGAGGTCAATTCCCTTACCATCAGCCGGGATCAGAAGGCCGTCTATCTCAATGATTTTGAGTTCAAACTGACGGATGCTGCCATTGAAACACTGTCCGTGCTGGCCGAGGCGAGGATGGATGATGAAGTCATGACCGGGGCCGAGATTGAAGGCGTGATATCTGGACGCGATGCCGCGGATTGTGACGAGGCTGCGGGCGCAACGCGGATCAAGCGATTGCGCGATACGCTCGGCAATCAGATGATGAGCGAGCTATTGGTCAAGAATATCGCGCGTAAGGGCTATGTTCTGGCGATTGATAAGGACGTCATTCGGATGATATGATCACATCCGTTGGTAAGCAGTGCGCAATTTCAACTTCAGGATGAGTAACGTGTGTGGAATACGCCCAAAGGCAGACCACATGATGAAACCATTAACCTAACGCTGACTTTTTGGTCCATTGCCCACAGATTGGAAAAAATTTGCCCAAATTTGCGCACAATTGCTTACCCATAAATACGTTACGTAAATAGTTTAACCCAGGGTTGCCGGATTTTCTGTGATGTTGCGATGTCCAGGATCAACGCTCCAAAGCCCAGGACAGGAGTAGATAATGACGAATAAGTGGAATAGCACCGCATTGGGTATGCTGACACTCGTGGGCAGCCTGACGCTGTCTAATTTTGCATATGCGCAAGAAGTCACTCTGACATCCAGCGACGGCACGGTGAATATGACGGGTGACTTTGTCGATTTTCGTGACAACGCATATATTATTGCGACGGCTTTGGGGGAACTGCGTGTCTCTGCCAGTCGGGTTCAATGTGAAGGTGCGGCGTGTCCGGAACTTGGCGGTGGCGATGCCGATGTCAAAATCGGCGGGTCCGATACTGTCGGTCTGGGGCTGATGCCATTGTTGCTGGAAGGCTATGCTGGATCGCTTGATGCCGCTGCGACATTGGTCAACACCGGCAACGGTGATGAAGTTGTTGCCGAATTGGTTGGCGATCAGGGTTTTGGCGATGATTTGGCGTCGATCCTTGTGAACTCAACAGGATCAAGCGACGCATTTACCAAACTGCTTGAGCAAGAAATCGAAATCGGGATGTCTGGTCGACGGATCTTGCCGGATGAGGCACGCGCATTGCGCAATGCAGGTGCGGGCAACATGGTCAGCCCAGCGCAAGAGCACATCATCGCAATCGACAGCCTTGTGATGATCACCAACCCCGCCAACCCGATCGAAACACTGACAACAGATGAAGTCCGCCAGATTTATTCGGGCGAGATTACAAACTGGTCCGAGGTAGGTGGCCCTGATCTGCCAATCACTGTCGTCGGTCGTCAAGAGGGCTCAGGTACGCGCGCCGTCTTTGAAGAGCGCATTTTCGGTGATCTAACGATCGTCGAACCGGCGGGCAAGCTGAACGCGCTGACAAACAGTGACGTGTCGCAGATCGTGAACGAGACCGAAGGCGCCATTGGCTATGTCGGTTATGCATTCCAACGCGGGGCCAACGCGCTTAGCCTGATCAACGAATGTGGGCTTGCCATGGCGCCTGATGCGTTCTCGGCCCGGACCGAAGAATACGCGTTGCAACGGCGCTTGTATCTTTACACCCGTGAAGACAACGCATCGAGCCAGACGCGCGATTTCATCAACTATGCAACCTCTGAAAATGCCGACAGTCTGATCGGTAAGGCAGGATTTATCGGGTTTGCGGTTGATCGTCGGGAACAATCGGTCGATAGCGACCGTGCCCAAGCCCTGCTTGATGCCAATGCTGACCCGTACGAAGCAGGTTTCATGCG
>JBCBDL010000073.1:0-17328 GCA_038529695.1 Pseudomonadota bacterium
CTGTGTCCGCTGCGAACATCCGCGAAGCGGTGCGCATGGGCTCCGAAGTGTTCCATACGCTGAAAAAAGAACTCTCAGCCGCTGGCCACAACACAGGCATCGGCGATGAAGGCGGCTTTGCCCCCAACCTCGAAAGCACGCGGGTCGCCTTCGATTTCATCATGACCTCCATCGAAAAGGCAGGCTACAAACCGGGTGAAGACATCTACCTCGCCCTCGATTGCGCCGCGACCGAATATTACAAGGACGGCAAGTATGAGATGGTGGGCGAAGGCATCTCGCTGACATCACAGGAAAACGCCGAATATCTCGCCAAACTCGCCAGCGATTACCCGATCATCAGCATCGAAGACGGGATGAGCGAGGACGATTGGGACGGCTGGAAAACCCTTACCGACCTGATCGGCGACAAAGTCCAGCTGGTGGGCGACGACCTCTTCGTCACCAACCCCAAACGCCTCGCCGACGGCATCGCCAAAGGCTCCGCCAATTCCATGCTGGTCAAGGTCAACCAGATCGGCTCGCTGACCGAAACCCTGCAAGCCGTCGACATGGCGCACCGGGCGAAATTCACCAACGTCATGTCGCACCGCTCTGGCGAAACCGAAGACGCCACCATCGCCGACCTCGCCGTCGCCACGAATTGCGGCCAGATCAAAACCGGCTCCCTCTCCCGCTCTGACAGGCTGGCGAAATACAACCAGCTGATCCGGATCGAGGAATTGTTGGGCGAAACAGCCATCTATGCCGGGCGGTCAATCCTGAAGTGATCACGATCCGCCCCGCGCGCGGCAAAGATGACCTTGATGCCGTGCGCAAACTCTGCTGGGATTATCGCGACGTGCTTGTGGCGCGCACGACCGACTTTCCGCTTCTGCTGGATTTCTTCTATGCCGAACCCGTCTACCAGAAACTGATGGACGATCTGCCGGGGCGGCATACGGCTCCGGATGGTGAGATTTTCCTCGCCGAAATGAACGGGCAGATCGTCGCCTGCGGCATGACCCACCGCATTGATGCCGCAACCTGCGAAATCAAACGGGTTTTCGTCGCACCTGCCGCCCGTGGCAAAGGCGCCGCACAACAGCTTTGCAAGATCGCGATGCAGGATGCGCGGGATCGCGGTTATACGCGCATGGTGCTTGATACGATGCGCAACCTGCCCGAAGCGATGGCGCTTTACGAAGGTCTGGGGTTCACAAGCACGGCACCCTATTACGACCTGCCCGACACCCTGCTGGGCGACATCGTATTTTATGAACACCCCCTGTGATGGATGATCTGATCGCCCATATCGGCGAAACGGTGATCCATGTCACGGCGGCCAGCAATCTGCCCCTGATCGAAAAACATGGGCTGCTGCCCGCCGCCACACTCGCCCGGCGCGCCAACGTGCGGCCGAATGATATCCTGCTACGCAAAGACCGCCGGGTCCTGCAAACCGACTTCGGCACCGCAATGCTGAACCACCAAAAGCCCATCGTGCATGGCAGCCCCAAGGCGGGTCAGAACCTTGACGGGATCAGCCTGCGCGACTGGATCCGCCAATTGGACGAACGCGTTTTTTTCTGGCCCGAAAAGCGCGGTGCAGATTTCGCAGCCAGCATCGCCGCTGATACGCCCATCGTTTTCCTGACACTTTCGACCCGGCGGCTACTTGCAGCTTTCCCAGATCACATCGACCTTGCGCCAATCAATTCCGGCAATTTCCGTCAGGGAGGCGCATATGCGCTCCGCGGTCCCTGGGTTTACGTACCGGCAAAGGCGGGCCTGCGCAGCTTTCAGACCAGTCGCCGCGAACGCGGCCTGGTGAAATCGCTTGACCCGGTCCGCGAAATCTCTCTGCGCTGTGCGATTGATGCGGTGACGCTTCGATCCTTGCGGGTGTAAAGGGCCATCAGCGAAGAACATAATTCGGCACTCACGCCCCGATCTCTTTACGCGCGATGGCAAAGCTGGGCCGATGCCTGACAAGTCCCTGCAGCACAGCGCATGTCTGGTTTCCAAGTACAAGTTCTTTGGGCTTGGTATGGGCTTTCGCGGTCTCTGGAAGAGGGCGGTGCTGTTTGTCCAGCGCCGCCCGCCAAAGAACCTTGCAGCGAACCGGGTTTGGTGCCTGTCTCAGGTTGCTTCGAAAAGTGCGATGTCCATGTCCGCAGCGGACGACCGAAGGTCCCGAAGTGCCTGATAGTCCGCTGAATGGTACCACGTTTGCGCGGCTTCGATGCTAGGGAAGCGCACCAGCGCAACGCCTTCGACGGGCCAGCGCCCAGACAGGTTTTCGGCCAGGTGACCTTCCATAATGAATTCGGCACCGTGAGCATCCAGTGTCGGACCGGCCGCCGCCGCGTAGGCCTCCATTTTTTTGGCGTCCTTCACGGTGATATTGGCAATAAGATAAGCGTGCATAACAGCTCTCCTCGTTGAGATGGGTTTCAAGAACAGAGGGAATGTTGCACGGGCATAAATGGATGACTTGACCCGCATTGCCAAATCTTTGACTTCCGTCGCCAGAAGCGGTCATTGGTGCGGCCACAGCGAATTGGTGTTCTGTCCCACGCAACTGCCATTCACACCTGAAAATATACGGCTTGCTACACATCTGTACATACAGCTTATGTACAGGATCTGTACGGGTTATGTACCTAAGAAATCAGACGAAAAGGGCCACCATGAACGCCGACGACATCATCGCCAAACTGGCCCTCGTCCCTCATCCCGAAGGCGGGCATTACCGCCAAACATGGATCGCCGAAAACGATGGCCGACCGACCGGAACGTGTATCTACTTTCTGTTAAGAAACGGTGAGACCAGCCATTGGCATACCGTCGACGCGGTCGAAATCTGGCTTTACCATGCAGGCGCGCCATTGGTGTTGTCGCTTTCAGAAACCGAAGCCGGACCTGCACAGGACCAAGTCCTTGGCGCCGATCTTGGCAACGGTCATGCGCCACAAATCATTGTTCCCAAAGGGTTTTGGCAGGCTGCCCGCACCACGGGCGACTGGACTTTGGTCAGCTGCACAGTCTCACCGGGCTTCCAGTTCGACGGGTTTACGCTTGCGCCACCGGGCTTTGATATCCCACGTCCGAGATCATGACGTTGTTTCGGGCTCCGGCATTTCGCCGGTTTCTAAGATATGCATCATCTGCGCATGCAACTCCGCCTCGCGCGGACCCAAGATCTCTTGCACACGCGCGATATAGGTTTCGTTCTCCATCACCGGGATATCTGGATCATAAGCATCCGCGAGCGAAATCATTGATGCACGATCCGTCCGATTAAACGCTTCAACCATCATGTCGGCCTTATCCCGCGCGATCCCCATCCCCTCAAGCGCGGACCGGCCCATGCGCAAGGAACTGTCATAAGTATCGCGAATAATATCCCGACAGCCCACCGCCCAAAGCGCATAGACATGATGCCGGTCAATCGCCCGCGCAATGACATGCACATCCGGAAAATTGGCTGTCACATACCGCACCAGTTCCGTAATTTTGTCTTTATCATCAATGGCGATAACGATGATCTTGGCTTTCTGCAGACCGGCGGCATGCAAGAGGTCAGGCCGCGTCGCATCACCATAATAGATGCGCGCACCGAAGCGGCGCATGTTCTCAAGGTGGCCAGCATTGTAATCGATGACAGTCATATTATAGCCCGCCGCCGACAGAATACGCCGGACGATGCCACCGACACGGCCAGCGCCCGCGATAATGACCTCTCCCTGTTCGTCAATATCATCGGCATCGCCATCGTCGGGTGCTGCATAGCGCGGCGCGATCACCCGGTCATACAGGATAAACAAAGGCGGGGTCAGCATCATCGAAATCGCAACAACAAGCAGCAGTTTATCGGCCAACTCCTGCGGCAAAATCGCGTTCGCGACCGTGAATGATAACAAAACAAAGCCAAACTCACCCGCTTGCGCAAGGCTCAGCCCCAGCAACCAGCGATCCGCGCCCGAAACGCCAAAGGCAAAGCTCAGGATGATCAACACAATGACCTTGATCGCCATCAGGCCGATCGTCAGTCCGATAATCAACGCAAGGTTATCCCAAAGCAGCGCGAAATTGATCGCTGCACCGACCGTCATGAAAAACAGCCCCAAAAGCAGCCCCTTGAACGGGTCGATATCCGATTCAAGCTCGTGCCGGTATTCGCTATTTGCCAGCACCACACCGGCCAGGAATGTCCCTAATGCGGGTGACAGACCAACCAGCGACATCAGCAAGGCGATGCCCACAACCATCATCAATGCCGTCGCCGTAAAAAGCTCGCGCAGATTGGCGGCCGCGATGAAGCGAAACATCGGCCGGGTCAGATAGCTGCCCGCCCCTATCACAGCCGCAATGGCAAAGACATTGACCAAGGCGGTCTGCCAGCCATTCAATCCGGCAACAAGGCTCATGCCGTCGCCATGATCACCATTCTCGCCATGCGCCGCGTGGCTCGTGACGTCCATCAGTTCCGGCATCGCCAAAAGCGGCATCAGCGCCAGCATCGGGATGACGGCAATATCTTGGGCCAGAAGCACAGAAAAACTCGACTGACCGCCATCGCTTTTCATCAGCCCCTTTTCGTTCAATGTTTGCAGCACGATAGCCGTCGAACTTAATGATAGCACAAGACCGATCGCCAGTGCGACGGTCCAGTCCAGGCCAAAGAGAATACCAGCCGCCATGACACCAAGTGCCGTGAGGCCAACCTGGCCACCGCCCAGCCCAAAAAGCTGATTGCGCATTAACCACAACCGCTTTGGTTCCAGCTCCAGCCCGACCAGAAACAGCATCATCACAACGCCGAATTCCGCGAAATGCTGGATTGAGATTACATCAACATGCAGCCAGGCCAAGACGGGGCTGATTAAGATGCCTGCGATCAGGTAGCCAAGCACCGAACCAAGACCAAACCGCGTCGCGATTGGCACCGCGACCACACCGGCCAACAGAAAAATGTAAGCGAGAAGTAGAAAATCAGTCATGCGGTGTCCCTTGCTTGGTCAAATCATGCGCAGGTGTTGCGGAGTTTGGAAAGGCGGTCCTGCGAAGAAAAAACGGCGCGCGCGTTTCACCAATCGCAGGGGAAAACGCGGTATTCGCCACCTGCGGATACGCTGTCGCGCAAGAAAAAAGGGGAGCGCAGTGGCTCCCCATAGTTTCGCTGATCAGGCTCACTCATTATATACCGCCCGGTTTTTTGCCTGCGGCCCGATCCGCGCCAAAGGCGAGCGCACCCGCCTTGGAACTCTTGGAAAGAAACTTCGTGACGAAGTTTCTTTCCCTTGTGAGATTTTTCGTGACGAAAAATCTCAGCTACAACCCGATGTCCCTCCGCATGTATTGCACTTCATGCAGGTCCCGTTGCGGACCAGCGTGTAGTTGCCACATTCACCGCAGGGATCACCTTCATAACCCTGCATCTTGGCCTTATCGCGGGCCGAGATTGTTGCGGTGCCTGTCGCCACGGTTGCAGAGCCCACTTCGGGCACCAGCGTCTGCAATGCAGCTGACGGATCCGTGCCGGTCGCCAGTGCCGTCGCACCAGCCTGACCGCCCTGTAACACGACCAGGTCCTGCGGCATCCGCTTGCGCAGATACCCGGTCGAGGAAATCTGCTTGAGCACTTCCAACGACCGCGTCGCGGCATTCTCGGTCGGGGCCTGAATGTTCGACACACCTTCCTGCTCGCCGCGGCCTACATCATCGAAGGTGGCCCCTTCGGGCTTCACATGGGCCAGATCGGTGCGGTCGAGATAGGACACGGCCAGTTCGCGGAAGATGTAATCCAGGATCGACGTCGCGTTCTTGATGCTGTCATTGCCCTGCACCATGCCCGCCGGTTCGAACTTGGTGAATGTGAACGCGTCCACGAATTCCTCCAGCGGCACACCGTATTGCAAGCCAACGGACACCGCGATGGCGAAGTTGTTCATCATTGCCCGGAAACCGGCGCCTTCCTTGTGCATGTCGATAAAGATTTCGCCCAAGGACCCATCTTCATACTCGCCCGTGCGCAGATAAACCTTGTGCCCACCGACGATGGCTTTCTGCGTATACCCCTTGCGCCGCTGCGGCATCTTTTCCCGCTCGCGGTTGCGGATTTCCTGCACGATGATCTTTTCGACCACTTTCTCGGCCAGCACAGCGGCCTTTTCCTGCGGCGTGCCGGTTTCCAGCACCTCTTGCGCGTCCTCGTCATCCTCGACCAAGGCGGCCGCCAAAGGCTGCGACAGCTTAGACCCATCACGATAAAGCGCATTGGCCTTCACCCCCAGCGACCAGCTGAGTTCATAGGCTTTCTGGCAATCTTCAATCGTTGCGTCATTCGGCATGTTGATCGTCTTGGAGATCGCACCCGAGATGAAAGACTGCGCTGCCGCCATCATGTAGATATGGCTATCAACACTCAGATAACGCTTGCCTTTTTTGCCGCATGGGTTGGCGCAATCGAAGACATTGTAATGCTCTTCCTTCAGGAATGGCGCGCCTTCCAGCGTCATGGTTCCGCAGACGTGATCGTTGGCGGCGTCGATATCCTGCTTGGAATAGCCAAGGTGGCGCAGCAGATCGAAGGTCGGGTCGCTCAGCTTTTCAGCCGGGATGCCGAGCGTTTTGGTGCAGAACTCTTCGCCCAGCGTCCACTGGTTGAAGACAAAGCGGATATCGAACGCGGACGCCAAAGCGCCTTCGACCTTATCCAGTTCCGCCTGCCCAAAGCCATGCCCGATCAGCGATGTGTGATTAATCGCTGGCGCCTGCCCGATGGAGCCATGACCCACAGCGTACGCGATGATCTCTTCAATCTCAGCAGAGCCATAGCCCAGCTTTTCCAAGGCAGCCGGAACCGATTGGTTGATGATCTTGAAATACCCACCCCCGGCCAGCTTTTTGAACTTCACCAGCGCAAAGTCAGGCTCAATCCCTGTCGTGTCGCAATCCATCACCAGACCGATTGTCCCGGTCGGCGCAATCACGGACACTTGCGCATTGCGATAGCCATGTTTCTTACCCAGCGCCAGCGCCTCGTCCCACGCCGAAACGGCGAGTTCGACCAGCCGCTGATCAGGGCAATTGGCATGGTCCAGCGGAACCGGCTTTACATCCAGCTTGTCGTAGCCGGTTGTCTTGCCCAAAGCCGCCTGACGGTGGTTCTTGATCACGCGCAACATGTGCTTGCTGTTTTTCTTGTAGCCGGGGAACGCGCCCAACTCACCTGCCATTTCGGCGGATGTGGCATAGGATACGCCCGACATGATCGCCGTCAGGGCAGCACACATCGCGCGGCCTTCATCGCTGTCATAGCCAAGGCCCATATTCATCAAGAGCCCACCGATATTGGCATAGCCGAGGCCCAGCGTGCGGAAGTCATAAGACCGCTGCGCAATCTCTTTCGACGGGAACTGCGCCATCATCACGCTGATCTCCAGCGTCACGGTCCACAGGCGCGTGGCATGCATGTAATCTTCGACCTGGAACTCGCCGTCCGTGTAGAAGGTCAGCAGGTTCATCGACGCCAGGTTACAGGCTGTGTCATCGAGGAACATGTACTCCGAACAGGGGTTCGACCCCCGGATCGCGCCATCTTCGGGACATGTGTGCCAGGCGTTCACCGTGTCGTGGTATTGGATACCTGGATCGGCGCAGGCCCAAGCGGCATGGCCCACCTGCTCCCACAAATCACGGGCCTTGATGATTTTGGCGACCTCGCCGTTCTTGCGGTTGATCAGCTTCCAGTTCTCGTCATTCTCGACGGCTTTCAGAAAGGCATCAGTGACCCGGATCGAGTTGTTGGAATTCTGGCCAGACACGCTAGAATACGCTTCCGAATCCCAGTCCGTGTCGTAGGTGGGGAATTCGATGCTGGTATAGCCCTGCTTGGCATAATCCAGCACGCGCTTGATGTAAGTCTCTGGAATGGCGGATTTCTTCGCGTCTTTTACAGCGCTTGCCAGTGTCTCGTTCTGCTTAGGATCGGTCGCACCGTCTTCGCTGCCGTCCCATGTCTTGATCGCTTGGAAGATCGCGTTCAGGTAACGCTCATGCATTTTAGAGCCTGCGACGATGCTCGCCACCTTTTGCTCTTCAATGACCTTCCAGTTGATGAATTCCTCGATATCCGGGTGATCGGCATCGACAATCACCATCTTCGCTGCTCGACGGGTTGTCCCGCCTGATTTGATCGCGCCCGCGGCGCGGTCACCGATTTTCAGGAAACCCATCAGGCCAGAGGATTTGCCGCCACCTGACAAGGGCTCGCCCTCACCGCGCAATGACGAAAAGTTCGTACCAGTGCCCGACCCATACTTAAACAAGCGCGCCTCACGCACCCACAGATCCATGATACCGCCGTCGTTCACCAGATCATCATCCACCGACTGGATAAAGCAGGCGTGGGGCTGCGGGTGTTCGTAAGATGAGGCTGACTTCGTCAACTCACCCGTTTCAAAATCAACGTAATGATGCCCCTGCGCAGGCCCATCGATGCCATAGGCCCAATGTAGACCTGTGTTGAACCATTGCGGACTGTTCGGTGCTGCACGTTGGGTCGCCAGCATATAGCGCATCTCATCGAAATAGGCGCGCGCATCATCTTCGGACGAAAAGTAACCGCCCTTCCAGCCCCAATAGGTCCACGCGCCGGCCAGCCGGTCAAACACCTGCTTCGCTGATGTCTCGCCACCAAACGTCGCACCCTTGGCAGGCTCAGACCGCCACAGAAATTCGGGAACACCCTTTTCCTTCACGCGCTTCAACGCCGATGGCACACCTGCTTTCCGAAAGTATTTTTGCGCGATGACATCGGACGCGACCTGGCTCCAACTGCCGGGAATCTCACATTGGTCAAGTTTGAATACGACTGTACCGTCCGGGTTGCGGATCTCCGACGACGTCGTCTTAAATGCGACCTGTGCGTAGGCGTCCTGCCCGGCTGATGTGAAATTGCGTTCGATCTTCATCGCTTCTGCCCCTTTTTTCTTAACGCCGACGTTGCGGCTTTGATCAACTGCTGCCGCCCCTGCGGCAAAAACTCATTTTCTCGATTCCGTCAGGTACAACGCGATGGTGCTGGTCAAAGACCAGGTAACCGTCGTGACGTTGCGTTTGGCTCACGCCTGCCTGCTAAAACCGTCCCCGCGCCGATACTACATATTGTGTTGTCGCTGTCGGCCCGCACAACCTGACGCATCTAGCCCTAGTGGGTCAACGGATTTTTAACACAAAATGCAGATTAATCGTGTTGACGGATGCGCCGAAAACTGCGCGTCACAGATGCACATGATTCATCCACCAAATTGTCCACAAGGCACCGATCACGGCCGATCACCAAAAGGTGTTTTGTTCGGCAGACTTAGCATGAATGGTTGAGATTTTGGGTGAGGTCACCGCCGAAACGCCTGTTCGGATTCACCTGTATTAACGATAGGTTAATGCCGGAGTTTAACGATTAACAGATGAAGTCAGGCGCCCACTAAGGGCGAAAATGCTTCCGCAACTTTCGTCTTAGAAGTGTGGTCGGGGCGGAGAGATTCGAACTCCCGACCCTCTGTTCCCAAAACAGATGCGCTACCAGGCTGCGCTACGCCCCGGACCGTGGCTGTCTTTAGCCCCACCAAACTGATTTGAAAAGCCCTAACCTTCAGTCTTTTCATCACAGGGCAGAATTGAAGCGGTACCAAAGCTGGGATGCTGCATCACATCACCGACTGAAATGCCCAGTCGCGATGCCAGTCCACCATTTATTTCCAGCACCATCTGAACACCATCGCCGCCGGGAATCGGTGTCAGATCGCCGGGGATTGCGTTTTCGTGGATCGATAAAATTTCACCGTCAGGTGCGGTGAAGATCATGTCCAACGGAATCAATGTGTTCTTCATCCAGAAACTGACCGCTTGCGGTGCGTCGTAAATGAACAGCATGCCCGATAAGGTTGGCATGTCTTCAACAAACATCAGTCCACGGGCACGTTCCTGAAAATCATCGGCGATCTCTACTGTGAAGCTGGCCTGCCCCCAATCGCCGACAATCGTTACCTTGTCAGATGCGCATTCAGCCCAAGCGGTGTGCGCCGCAAAGACAAGACAAGTCGCGGGCACCGCACCCCTCACTTGGCTGCGATCTCCCATCCGACAACTTCGATGGCCATGCGCCCACGCTCTCCTTCGACAAGACGAATACCGATCGCTTCGCCAGATTGTAGATCAGACAGACCCGAACGACGAAGCACTTCAACATGGACGAAAACATCTTCATCATTGCCAAAGATATTTGCAAAGCCAAAGCCTTTGGCCTTATCGAACCACTTTACCCGCGCAGGATGAATCGGTTTTTTTGCGATATCGTCAGGCGTGAACTCGACCATATCGCGTAGCGGAACTGCGCTGTCGCTCTGTGGTGGAACAATCGATAGCACCTCGGTCGCCTGCAGACCGCGCTGTGTGTCCTGCACGATAATTTCAATTGTTGATCCATCAACAACAGATCCCTGGCCAAAATTGCGCAGCACATTCGCGTGCAGCAAGATATCTGGCCCACCGAGATCTGCGATCACGAAACCAAACCCCTTAGAGGGGTCGAACCACTTTACTTGTCCTTGCACCCGGCGTGTTTCGCTGGTGTCCTGCGTATCCATTGTCATTCCTCTGAGCGACACCACGTCTTGGCATGCCCTTTTCTTATTTTTACCACATTACGATCTCGAACAGAAAAAAACAGTAACTTCAACCACCTGAATTTCACGAAGCGTGAAATTTACGGCGATAGCCGCATTATGTCCCACGTGCTTTCGGCCGTCGCGCGCGACCAGCGAAAGCGGTCATGCAACCTAAACGCACCATCTGACCAGAACTCGATCTCGCTAGGTATGATCCGAAAACCACCCCAGTGTGGTGGTCTTTCAGGATCCGTCCCTTTTTGTAAGGTAACCATTGCGACGTCGGCCATCAATGCCTCACGCGAAGACAAAGGCTGCGATTGTCGCGACGCCCACGCCCCCAATCTACTTTTGAGAGAGCGGGACTTGTAATACGCATCCGCGATTGGCCCGTCCTCTTTGGTAACGGTGCCACGCACGCGGATTTGACGGCCCAGCGATTTCCAATGCATCACAAACGCTGCTTTGCCCGCATGCAGAATTTCTTGCGCCTTGCGGCTTTCATAATTTGTATAAAAGACAAAGGCGCCAGCTTCGATATCCTTCAACAGAACCATGCGTACATTTGGCAAACCGTCCGCATCAACCGTCGCAAGTGCAATTGCGTTTGGATCATTCAGCTCTTCTTCGCTCGCTGCGGCCAGCCAATCCCGCGCAAGAGCAAACGGGTCATCGCCCGCGAAAATGCCGCCACGATCAGACATGACCGGTCCCCAACAATGCCCCCACGTAAGACCTAGGGTTATTCCAACCGACAGGCAACCGCTTTTGACTGCGTGCTCAATCTCTTGCTGATGGCTAGACAATGGCCTAAACGGTTCAAAACCATATGATACCAGCAAAAGGAACACTGCTGATGACGGGGCAACTGATGCAGGGCAAACGCGGCCTCATCATGGGGTTGGCAAATGACAAATCAATCGCATGGGGCATCGCAAAAGCCTGTGCGGACGCCGGTGCGGAACTCGCATTTTCCTATCAGGGCGAGGCGCTGAAAAAGCGTGTTGGCCCATTGGCCGAATCCGTCGGATCAGACATTGTTCTGCCCTGCGACGTCGGTGATGAGGCGTCGATTGACGCGCTTTTTGCCGCATTGGAAGAACGATGGGGAAAGCTTGACTTTGTCGTCCATGCGATTGGGTTCTCTGACAAAAATGAACTGCGCGGTCGCTATGTCGACACCAGCCGTGACAATTTCCTGATGTCGATGGATATCTCGGTCTATTCGTTCACCGCCGTCGTTCAGCGGGCCGAGAAGATGATGAATGATGGCGGATCCTGCCTGACGCTCACCTATTACGGAGCCGAAAAGGTGATGCCGCATTATAACGTCATGGGTGTTGCGAAAGCCGCACTTGAGGCATCCGTACGATATCTTGCCGAAGATTTGGGCAAGAAAGGAATTCGGGTGAATGCCATCAGCGCGGGAACCATCAAGACATTGGCGGCTTCTGGCATCGGTGATTTTCGCCTAATCATGCGATGGAACGAATATAACTCACCCTTGCGGCGCACCGTCACGCAAGAGGAGGTCGGTAAGTCCTCGCTCTACCTTCTGTCCGATCTGGGCAGTGCCGTGACAGGTGAGGTGCATCATGTCGATGCGGGCTACCACGTTGTGGGCATGAAGGCCGTTGACGCACCGGATATTACAAAGGACTAGCGTGATGACGCTCAGCGCTCTTTTGACCCTGATGGGATTGCAGGCCCTGATCGCGATCAGCCCCGGCCCAGCCGCCGTGCTGACGATCAAGACAGCGGCGGCACAGGGGGTTCGGGCGGGCTTCGCGCTCAGTTTTGGTTTGGCGCTGGCTATTGTGATCTGGGCCAGTGCAGCGCTCGCCGGACTATCGGTGATATTTGAGGTCGCCCCATACCTGCAAACGACATTGCGGATCGCCGGGGGTATCTTCCTGATCTGGATCGGCATCGCGATGTTTCGTCATTCAAAAGAGCCGCTGCTCGACGCAAGGTCGGCCACCACGACACAAGGGGTGCAGCTGGTGCGTCTGGGCGTCATCACCAACCTCGCCAATCCCAAGGCGCTTGCATATTTCGCAGCCGTCTTTGTCGGCATCATGCCCGCTGACCCAACACTCGCCGCGGCACTTACGGTGCTTTTGGTGATCTTTATGATCGAGTTTGCCTGGTACGCAACGCTGAGCATTCTTTTGTCCCGCCCATCGCCACGGCGCCTATATCAAAACGGAAAAGTGCATCTGGACCGCGTGTTTGGCGGGATGATTACAGCACTTGGCGCGCGGATTGCCTATAACTAGGACCTGATAAGATGACAAACACCCAGCTGCCCCATGAAAAAGGTTTCCATATCAGTTGGGACCAAATCCACCGCGACAGCCGTGCGCTGGCCTGGCGGCTGGATGGGCAAGGGCCGGATGGTGGGGCGTGGCGGGCGATTGTCGCCATTACCCGCGGCGGCATGGCCCCTGCAATGATCGCCGCACGCGAGCTGGATATTCGCACAATCGATACGATCAGCGTCAAAAGCTACGACCATCAGAAACAGTCATCAGCAAAGGTCCTGAAAGCTCCTGATGCCGATCTGATGGGTGATGGCACAGGCATCCTGATTATTGATGACCTTGTTGATAGCGGTAAAACGCTGGAACTGGTGCGTGAGCTTTACCCCAACGCGCATTTTGCGACCGTTTACGCAAAGCCCAAAGGCCGGCCCCAAGTCGATACCTACATCACCGAAGTCAGCCAGGACACATGGATCTTCTTCCCTTGGGACATGGCCCTGCAATATGTTGAGCCGTATCGTGGCACCGACTAGCGCGGTATCGCGGACCGCCAGCACCATTGCCCCACCGGTGATGGAGGCGCGGCGCTGGCTTGAAGGGGTCACCCATCCTGCGGACAGGCAGCTTTTGAATGTCAGCCAGGCCGCGCCGGTCGATCCGCCCCCGCTCAAGCTACGCGAGGCAATGGCGGATATCGTCATCAACACGCCCGAAAGCCATCTTTACGGTCCCGTGCTTGGCCTGCCTGCCTTGCGTGCCGAGGTCGCATCGCAATGGCGCGCGGCCTATGGCGGCGACATCACGCCCGACCAGGTCGCGATTACATCGGGCTGCAATCAGGCTTTCGCTGCCGCCATCGCCACGCTGTGTACCGAAGGCGACGAGGTGATCATTCCCGTCCCCTATTACTTTAACCACCGCATGTGGCTGGACATGTCCGGGGTGAACACAATCCCCCTGCCAGCAGGCGACGGGATGATCCCCGATGCCGATCAGGCGAAGGCGCTGATCACGCCCAAAACAAAGGCGATTGCACTGGTCAGCCCCAATAACCCCTGCGGTGTCGAATACCCGGCAGAGGTCTTGCGCGCATTTTTTGCCCTTGCCCGGCGACACAAGATCGCATTGATCGTGGATGAAACCTACCGGGATTTCGACAGCCGGACAGGTGCGCCCCATGATCTGTTCACCGATCCCGACTGGGCCGAAACGCTCATTCATCTGTATTCATTTTCCAAAGCCTACCGTCTGACCGGCCACCGCGTTGGCGCAGTTGTCGCAAATCGGGCCCGCCTTGCTGAGATTGAAAAGTTCCTCGACACCGTGACGATCTGCCCCAATCAATTGGGCCAACATGCAGCACTTTGGGGCATGCAGAACCTGACCGACTGGCTGGCGGGTGAACGGGCCGAAATTCTTGACCGACGCGCAGCCATTGACGACTATTTCCCAGCACTTGCCGCCAAAGGCTGGCAGCTTTTGGGCAATGGCGCCTATTTCGCCTATGCGGCACACCCTTTTGCGATGTCATCCGCCGATCTCGCGCCGCGGCTGGTGCGCGATGCGGGCGTGCTTTTGCTGCCGGGGACGATGTTCATGCCGCCCGATCTGCCAGGTGGTCAGTCCCAGGTGCGCATCGCTTTCGCCAACATTGATCGCGGCGGGATCAAGACCCTTTTCACACGGCTGTCAGACCTGCCCTACTGACCCTTGCACCCGGTGCGGCAGGGCCGTATTCATGCGCAATCTCAACGGGCGGATGACACGAAAATGGCGGAAAAAGGCAAGAAACGATATGGCGCATGGATCATCGTCGGTATCATTCTGATCGGCCTTGCAGGCTTTGGCACAGGCGGGCTGTCGGGCAACATTCGCAATATCGGCACTGTCGGCGACAAAGACATCAGCGTCGCGTCCTATCAACGTGCCATGCAGGACCAAATTCGCGCGCTTTCGGCCCAGTTCGGCCAAGCGATTTCGTTCCAGCAGGCACAAGCCTTCGGCATCGATCAGGCCGCCCTGGCCCAGATCGTCCTGACACGCGTGCTTGACAATGAGGCCACTCAATTGGGTATCTCTGCTGGCGACGAACGGGTATTCGAACGCCTGCAGGCGATCCCGTCATTCCAGGGCGCGGGGGGCTTCAACCGCGAAACCTACCGGTTGTCGCTGCAGCAATCCGGTCAGACAGCGGCGGAATTTGAAACCGAAATCCGCGAAGAGATTGCGCGCACGCTGCTGCAGGGTGCGGTGGTCAGCGGAGTGCCTTCAATGGATGCCTATGCCGATGCCTTGGTACAGTATATTGGCGAGCGCCGGGATATCACCTGGGCCACGATTGACGCCGATGCGTTGACATCCCCCGTACCGGGCGCGACCGAGGCGGATCAACAAGCCTATTACGACGCCAACCCAGGCGAATTCACCCTGCCTGAAACGCGCGATATCACCTATGTCTGGCTCACACCGACCATGATCCAGGACCAGATGGAGGTGGCTGAAGGATCGATTGAGGCACTCTACCAGGCACGCATCAACGAATTCGTCCAGCCAGAGCGTCGCCTGGTCGAACGCCTCGTCTACCTCGATCAGGCCCGCGCGGAAGAGGCGATTGCCCGCGTTGAAGCCGGTGACGCCACGTTTGAGGATCTGGTCGCAGAACGCGGCCTGTCGCTGGCCGATATTGATCTGGGCGATGTCAGCCAGGATGATCTGCGCAGCGCAGGTGAGGCCGTCTTTGCGGCCGGTCCGGGCGAAGTCGTTGGCCCGTTCAATTCACCCCTTGGTCCCGCCCTGTTCCGGATGAATGCCGTCCTGCAGGCGCAGGAAATCAGCCTTGAAGAGGCAACACCGGGCTTGCGCGAAGAACTCGCCGCCGAAGCAGCGCGTGATGTCATCAACGACAGCGCCAACGGCATCGTCGATCTGCTGGCAGGTGGCGCATCGATGGAGGATCTGGCCGAACGCACCGATATGCAGCTTGGCACAATCAACTGGACCGCAGATGTATCGGAGGGCATCGCCGCCTATGATGCGTTCCGGCGTGAAGCCGCCGCGATCGAAGAAGGCGCCTTTGCCGAACTCCACGATCTGGCGGATGGCGGTATCTTCGCGCTCCGGCTTGACGGGATTACGCCCCCGACCTTGCAGCCCATTGATGAGGTGCGTGATGCCGTCCGCACCGCTTGGCAAGCGCAAGCGCGCCAAGAGGCTGTGATCGCCCGCGCCGAAGACATTGCCGCAAATATCCAGCCATTGACCGACTTCACCACATTGGAGCTGACACCGCAGATCGATACCGATCTCACGCGCCGCAGCTTTGTCGAAGGCACACCGCCCGACTTCAATGATCAGCTGTTTGAAATGACGGTCGGTGAGGTGCGCGTGATCGATGCGGTTGATCGGGCAATCATTCTGCGCCTCGACGGAATCGCACCGCCCGACCCGGCAGATGAAGACACAATCGCACAGCGCGAGGCCCTTGCCCAGAACGCCGCGCAAGGCATCGCGCAGGATATCTTTGAGGCCTATGCGACATCGCTGCAGGAACGCACGGAGTTGAATATTAATCAGGCAACCGTCAACGCGGTCAACGCCCAGTTCCGATAGGCCAAGAATGCCGCTATTGCCTGAATATGACAGTTTCGCCAAAGGCTATGAGGTAGGCGAAAACCAGATCGTCTATACTCGCATCGCCGCTGATCTGGACACACCTGTTTCACTGATGCTCAAACTCTCGGGCGCAGGCAAAAACGCATTCATGCTGGAAAGTGTCACCGGCGGCGAAGTGCGGGGGCGCTATTCGATCATTGGCATGAACCCTGATCTGATCTGGGAATGCCGGGGCACGACGTCACGCGTCAACCGTGATGCGCGTTTTGATGATGATGCCTTTGCGCCGATCGATGACGACCCGCTGACGGCCTTGCGCGCCCTTCTGGCTGAGTCGCGGATTGCGTTGCCGCCCGACCTGCCCGCGGCCTCTGCCGGGCTTTTTGGCTATCTGGGCTATGACATGATCCGGCTGGTCGAGCATCTGCCAGACGTAAACCCCGACCCGCTTGATCTGCCGGATGCGCTGATGATCCGGCCTTCGGTTGTGGCCGTGCTCGACGGCGTGAAGGGCGATGTCATTCTGGTGGCGCCCGCTTACATCAAATCCGGGATGACCGCGCGCGCGGCTTATGCTCAGGCCGCCGAACGGGTGATGGATGCACAGCGCGCACTTGAACGCCCCATGCCCAGCGAAACCCGTGCTTTGGCGGACCCCGCCCCGATCGCGCCGCCTGTGTCGAATTTCACGCATCAGGGCTATCTCGACGCGGTTGAGAGGGCCAAGGAGTATATCCGCGCGGGCGACATCTTTCAGGTCGTGCCCGCACAACGCTGGACCCAAGCGTTTCGCGAAC
>JBCBDL010000074.1:0-17223 GCA_038529695.1 Pseudomonadota bacterium
AGGGAAAGTCATCATCGTTCGGGGATGTCGGCAACATGCGGGGGTGTCCCGGGCCTGACCCGGGACCTACACTTTATTCACCCAGCTTATAGTCAAGGAACCACTTCGTGTTCAGCGCTTCAATCGTGCCATCGGCCCACATGTCAGCGATAGCCGCGTTGATGGGTTCGACCAGGTCAGAGCCTTTGGGATAGATGAACCCAAAATCCTCGGTCCCCAGTTTCTCACCAATGATCTTCAGGCCGCCATCAGAGGCCTCAACATAGCCGTTGCCCGCCGTGCCATCGGTCAGCACCAGATCAACATCACCCGCGCGCAGGGCCTGTACAGTTGCACCAAAGGTTTCCATCAGCTTGATGCGCGGGTTCGCCTCGTCCCCGTTCAGCACATCGTAAACGCCGACATAAAACGGAGTTGTGCCAGGCTGGGCGGCCATCAGCAGATCCTCATCTGCGGCAAAGCTGGCGGCATCGGTGAACCGATCCTCATCGCCACGCACCATCATGACCATTTCAGACGTCATGTATTTGTCAGAGAAATCAACAACCTCTGCCCGGTCTTCGCGAATGGTGATGCCGGTCATGCCCAAATCAAACTGCCCTTCGGACACAGCGGGTATCATCGCGTCCCAGCTGATGTTTTCGTAAACAATTGTCGCGTTCAGCCGCGTGGCGATCTCGGCCATGGCGTCATATTCCCACCCAACGGCATCGCCATTGCTGTCGATGAATTGCAGCGGTGGATAGGCGTTTTCCGTCACGACAACAATTTCGCGCCCGTCTAGATCGGGCAAATGCCCGTCGGCCACGGCAGCAGTGGCAAAAAAGGTCGCGATCAGGCTTGTCAGAATACGCATGTCAATCTCCCCAGATGTAAACTTAGGCCCGTACTATGAACCTCAATCGCTTGCGCGCAAGCCCTTGCCACCGCAGGCGGGACAGTCGGGACGCGGTTTGATGCTGATCGTCCGGGTTTCGGCATAAAGTGCGTCATAAATCAGCAGCTTGCCGCCAAGGCCCGCACCGGCGCCGGTGATCGCCTTAATCGCCTCAACCGCCATCATCGCGCCAATCACGCCTGGCAGTGGGCCGATCACGCCCGCCTCTGCACAGGATGGCACAAGGCCCGGATCGGGTGCGGTCGGGAAAATGCATTCATAACATGGCGTGCCTTGGGCGGGGTCATAAAGGCTGATCTGCCCTTCCCATTGGGTCAGGGCAGCAGCGATCAGTGGTTTGCTTTTCTCCACAGCGGTCTTGTTCACAAGATACCGGGTGTCGAAGTTGTCGGTGCCGTCGAGGATCAGATCGTAATCGTCAAAAAGATCGGCAGCGATGTCCGCCGTCAGACGCCGTTGATACGGCCACACCGTAACAAAAGGGTTCTGCGCGCTCATCGCTTCGGCGGCAGAAAACACCTTTGGCATGCCAATATTTCGGTCGAGATGAATAACCTGACGCTGCAAATTTGCGTTTTCGACGACGTCATCGTCAATCACGCCAATCGTGCCGACCCCCGCCGCCGCGAGATATTGCAGGGCGGGCGCGCCCAGCCCCCCGGCGCCCACGACCAGCACCCGCGCGTCGCGCAGTGCCTTTTGTCCCGGGCCACCAACCTCGCGCAGGATGATGTGTCGGGCATAGCGGTCGAGTTCCGTGTCCGAGAAGCTCCCGGACTTCGGTACTTCCACACTCTGCTCCTTCGCGACAACGCGCGCGCGCAAGTTTCCCAGAAACTTGCGATAGCCCCAGACCATGAAACCGAACGCGATCAGAATGCCCCAAAGCCGTGCATCGCCACCGGTGGCCAGACGCAAAGGGTGTCCGTTTGGCAGAATGACATGGATCATCATCACGCCCACCAACAGGATACCCATCATATTCCAGCGCACGGCATAGGGCACTTTCATCGCGATGCCGATCCCCCACAGGGTCGCCGCCATGGCCCCGACCATGATCATAGGCCGGTGGACCCGAACCCGCCCGCGCCACGTGCAGTCGTGTCCAGTGCTGCGACAGCCGTGAACGCGGCCCGTGTCACTGGGGCAAGGACCATCTGTGCGACGCGCATGCCGTGGGTGATTGTGAAATCGTCTTGCCCCAGATTGATCAGGATCACACCAACAGGCCCGCGATAATCGCTGTCAATCGTGCCAGGCGCATTGACCATCGAGACACCATGTTTCAGCGCGAGGCCGGATCGCGGCCTGATCTGCACTTCGTACCCATCTGGGATCGCCATCCGAAGGCCTGTCGGGATCAATGCCCGCTCACCGGGCTGCAGTGTGACAGGCCTCTGGTCCGGCAAATTGGCCCGCAGATCAGCACCAGCAGCACCGGCCGTCTCATAAGCAGGCAAGCCAAGGCTTTGATCAGCACCGTCTTCCCATTGCAGTGGCAGGCCAACGGTCACGCGATAACCTCAGCGATACGTTTGGCCAGTTTGGTGGCGACGGCATCTTTGCTCATCCGCGGCCAGGTCTCGGCACCGTTTTCGCTAATCAGGCTCACTGCATTCTCGCTGCCACCCATGATGCCGGTCTCAGGTGAGACATCGTTTGCGATGATCCAGTCGCAGCCCTTGCGCGCGCGCTTGGCTGTGGCATGGACGATCACATCATCAGTCTCCGCCGCGAAACCAACAACCAATTTTGGGCGTCCCATGGTCATCTGCGACACCGTCGCGAGGATATCGGGGTTTTCGGCAAAGTGCAGGTCTGGCAGGCCGCTGCCGTCTTTCTTGATCTTGCTGTCACCGGCATTGGCGACATGCCAGTCGGCCACTGCAGCTGCGAAGATCGCAGCATCTGCAGGTTTCGCTGTCTGCACGGCCTCCAACATCTGTTGTGCCGTCTGGACAGCAATCACCATTGTGCCATCTGGTGGCGGCACGTCCGCCGGACCGGTCACGAACGTCACGTCAGCGCCCAGCGCAACCAATGCCTTCGCAATTGCTGTTCCTTGCGCGCCGGAGGAGCGGTTGGCAATGTATCTGACCGGATCAATAGGCTCATGTGTCGGGCCAGAGGTCACAAGCACATGCTTTCCCTTCAGTGGACCGTCAGACAGCGCCGCATCAATTGCAGCAATGATTTCGGGTACTTCGGCCATGCGACCCGGACCATATTCGCCACAGGCCATGTCCCCTTCATTTGGGCCAACAACGAGCACACCATCGCCCTGCAGCGTTGCCAGATTGCGCTGCGTCGCAGGGTGATCCCACATGCGCACATTCATTGATGGGGCAATCAGCACGCGTTTGTCCGTTGCCAATAACAGGGTTGAGGCCAGATCATCCGCATTGCCACCCGCCATCTTGGCCATCAAATCCGCCGTAGCTGGCGCCACGACGATCAGATCAGCCGCGCGCGACAGTTCGATATGACCCATTTCGGCTTCATCCGTCAGGTCGAACAAATCTTGATAGATTTTGGAGGCGGACAAAGCCGACAGGCTGAGTGGTGTGACAAATTCCGACCCGGCGCGTGTCAGAACTGGCGTCACGCGAGCCGCTTGCTCGCGCAGTCGGCGTACAAGGTCCAAAGCCTTAAATGCAGCAATGCCGCCACCCACGATCAACAAAATGTGTTTGTCAGCCAACATATGGCTCTCCGGTCTACAGTCGGGCTGACACTAGGTCAGATCAGACCGGAAAGACAATGTCACTGCTCATGCAAAAAAGGCATGTACCTCGGAGCTTTGCGCCTCAAGACTTTTCCGCATCTTGCCGAATGCCGCGGCCTCAAGCTGGCGCACACGTTCTTTTGAAAGGCCTAGTTCCGTGCCTAGGCTTTCCAGCGTGCGTGGATCATCGCGCAGCTTCCGTTCCCGCACAATGAACTGTTCCCGATCATTGAGCGATGACAAAGCCGTCATCAGCCATTGGCGCAAAGTCTCGTTATCATGGCTGTTTTCAACTGTCTCAGCCGCCTGGGGACCATCGTCCTCCAACGCGTCAATCCACTCGCGCCCTTCATCATCGCTCGACTGAGTGGCGTTCAGCGAAAAATCAGAACCGGACAGCCGCCCTTCCATCATTTCGACATCATGCAAAGGCACGCCAACTTCGATCGCGATCAGTTCGCGCATTTCCTGACGGTCCAACTCGCGGCCCTCGGCGGCGGCCTCACGTTCCAATCTCGCCTGCACGCGGCGCATGTTGAAGAACAGCGATTTCTGGGATGACGTGGAACCAGTCCGCACCATGGACCAGTTGCGCATCACATAATCCTGGATCGATGCCTTGATCCACCACACAGCATAGGTCGAAAAACGCACCCCACGATCAGGGTCAAACTTGTCCGCGGCCTTCATCAGACCTACCGACGCCTCTTGGATCAAATCATTCATAGGGGCGCCATAGCGCTTGAATTTTGAGGCCATCGAAATTGCAAGACGCATGTAAGCCGTGATCAGGCGGTGCAACGCTTCTTCATCACGGTCGTCGCGCCACGCATAAGCCAAAGCAAGCTCTGTTTCTGCATCCAGAAGTTCGGCTTTCATCGCCGTCCGCGACAAAGTCTGATCAGAAAAACCGGTAACACCCATGTTTATTCTCCCAATTCGCCGTGCGAGGCATTAACTTTTTTGTCTGACGTTATTACGCAGGGTCACAGCGACTGGATCACATAAAGTATTTACGAAATGTTACCCACGTTATCACTTGTGCTGGGCGGTGCCTCTTCGGGCAAATCGGCCTATGCGGAAAACATGATCCTGAACACGGGCTTAGCACCTGTTTATATCGCAACAGCGCATGTCTTTGACGATGAGATGGCTGCGAAAGTACAGCGCCATAAACAGACACGCGGCGATGATTGGCACACGATCGAGGCACCCGTTGCGGTGCCCGCAGCCATCAATGCGGCCCGCGCGGACCAAGCTATCCTGCTTGATTGCGCAACACTTTGGCTGACCAATATCATTCTGGGTGAGATGGATTTGGCCCAGCACATAGATGACCTGCTGGTGGCATTGAAATCGAGCAAGGCACCGGTCGTGGTTGTGTCGAACGAGGTTGGGCAGGGCATTGTGCCCGACAACGCGCTGTCGCGCCGGTTTCGCAACGCACAAGGCACATTGAACCAGCAGATCGCTGCGCAGGCCGAATTCGTTGTTGCGGTCATGGCGGGGCTCCCCCTGACGCTGAAGGGAACGATACCATGACCCATCTTTGGTGGGTCCGCCACGGGCCAACCCATGAAAGGGCCTTTGTCGGCTGGCGCGATGTCCCGGCTGACCTGTCTGACACGGCGTTGATTGATCGGGTAGCCGCATATCTCCCCGCCGACGCGCCAGTGATTTCCTCCGATCTGATCCGCGCCACTGCCACGGCAGACGCCATCGCCCAAGGCCGCCCGCGTTTGCCGGATGACGCCAATTTGCGCGAGTTCAATTTCGGCGTCTGGGACGGTATGCATTTTGGCGATGTTGCCGCGCGTGACCCTGATCTCAGCCGCCGTTTCTGGGAGGAACCGGGCGATTTGGCACCGCCGAAGGGCGAAAGCTGGAACGCCGTGGCCGCGCGGGTCAACGGGACGGTTGATGCGCTGATCGCCCAGCATCGCCCGCGCCATCTGATCCTTGTCGCGCATATCGGCGTCATCATGACTCAAATCCAGCGCGCCACAGGCGGCAACGCCTATGAGGCAATGGGTCACCAAATCGACAATTTATCCGTCACGGATATGACACTGTCAGGTGGATCGTGGGACATCGGGCGTATCAATCACATTTCGTGATCCGCCTGGTCACGAATGGTCGTTCGTGCCTGGACGCAAGACAGGCTAATCAGGGACCATGACCTATGATCTTTACATCGGCGACCGCACATTCAGCAGTTGGTCGTTGCGCGGCTGGCTTTTGCTGGAAAAGTTTGGCCTGCCTTACAATACACATCTCGTTGGCCTTTACGCGGGAACGTATCGGGATGAACTGGCCCATCTTGCACCGGCACGCACAGTTCCTGCGCTAAAAGCGCCCGACGGTGCCGTGCTGACCGACAGCTTAGCGATGGCCGAAACCTTAGTTGAAAGACACCCGGATATCGCCCTTTATCCCAGCGACCCGACTTCCCGCGCGCTTGCCAGATCTATCACAGCCGAAATGCATGCCAGTTTCATGGCGTTGCGCAACGATTGCCCCAACATGATCACCCATGTGTGGGAAGGGTTCGTGCCCTCTGATGCTGTGCGCGCCGACATTGCGCGCATTGAAGAGCTTTGGGCGCTCGCCAAGGCGCGGCATGGGCAGAACGGGCCTTGGCTCTTTGGTGAATATACAATCGCAGACGCATTTTATGCGCCAGTTGCGTTGCGGATCACGGCCTATGACCTGCCGATTTCACCTGCATCGCAGGACTATGTCGATTGTCACCTGAACGACCCTGCATTCCTCGCATGGCGAGCCGATGCGCTAACCGAAACCTATGATCCATGGCCTTATCCAATGAATCTTGGCAGGCGTCCATGGCCCGGCGATGCAGGTTAACCTTTCCTAAACCAGCGGCAATTACCCGTTAACCATGTTACGGGGAGTTGGACATGGTCGCATTGACCTACACGGTGGCGTTCGAAGGGATCGAGGCGCGGATGGTCGAGGTGCAATGCGCCGTCACACCCGGAATCCCCGCATTTGCCATCGTCGGCCTGCCGGACAAAGCGGTGTCAGAAGCGCGCGAACGCGTGCGCGCAGCACTTTCGGCCATGGCCATCGCGCTGCCATCGAAGCGGATTACGGTGAACCTGTCGCCAGCGGATTTGCCAAAGGAAGGCTCGCACTTTGATCTGCCGATCGCGCTTGCGCTCTTGGCTGCACTCGAAATCATCCCGCGCGACGACGCCGAACAAACCGTTGCGTTAGGTGAATTGTCACTGGACGGAACGCTTGTATCCGTGGTCGGCGCATTACCGGCGGCGATGACGGCGGCGCACGAGGAACGCACGCTTCTTTGCCCGCATGCCTGCGGGGCAGAGGCCGCATGGGTTGGCGCAGCAAATGTGATTGCGCCGCG
Source organism: Pseudomonadota bacterium (assembly GCA_038529695.1). GTDB lineage: Bacteria > Pseudomonadota > Alphaproteobacteria > Rhodobacterales > Rhodobacteraceae > Yoonia. The sequence continues at coordinate 7,012 of JBCBDL010000074.1, forward strand.
CAGTCTTGGCGATGTCGTGCGCCATTACACGGGCCAGTCCGTTATTGCGGCATCCGCACCTGGCGAGGTGCAAAATGGTGCCGCAGGACGCGATCTGTCAGAGGTCAAGGGCCAGGAGCGGGCCAAACGCGCATTGGAAATTGCAGCGGCAGGGCGGCACCATCTATTACTCGTGGGCTCCCCCGGATCGGGCAAATCCATGCTGGCGGCGCGCATTCCAGGTATCTTGCCGCCCCTTACTCCGGCAGAGGCCTTGGAGACATCGATGATCCATTCGCTCTCTGGTCTGCTAGATGAAGGCGGGATCAATCGCGAACGCCCGTTCCGGGAACCGCATCATACCGCGTCCATGGCGGCAATCGTCGGTGGAGGGCGCGGTGCCAAACCTGGTGAGATCAGCCTGGCCCATAACGGCGTGCTTTTCATGGATGAATTTCCGGAGTTTCCGCGCACTGTTTTGGAAACCCTCAGACAGCCGATTGAGACAGGCGACGTGGTTGTCGCGCGCGCCAACGCGCATGTGCGCTATCCCTGCCGCTTCATGCTGGTCGCTGCTGCCAACCCCTGCAAATGTGGTTACCTCGCCGATCCGGCCCGGGCCTGCGCCCGCGTGCCTGTCTGCGGTGAAGACTACATGGGGCGCATTTCCGGGCCGCTGATGGACCGGTTTGATCTGCGGATCGAAGTCCCGCCCGTTGCCTTTACCGACCTTGACCTGCCCGAAACGGGCGAGAAATCCGAGGCAATCGCTGCACGCGTCGCGAATGCGCGCGCCGTCCAGGCAAACCGCTTTGCCGGGCATCAGACGGCGCGCGTCAATGCAGATGCAGAAGGTCACCTGCTTGATGACATCGCAACCCCGGATCAAGAAGGTCGCGACCTACTGGTCAAAGTGGCCGAACGGTTCGGTCTTTCCGCGCGCGGCTATCACCGCGTTCTGCGGGTCGCGCGCACGATTGCCGATCTTGAAGGGTCGGATCAGGTCCTCAAGCCACATGTTGCCGAGGCTGTGAGCTACCGGCTGGCGATGACAAATGAGGTTTAGCGCTGCGCCTCGATCGCCTGCCAAATCTTTTCAGCAATGTTGACGCCATCGAACCGCTCCAGTTCCTGAATACCCGTTGGCGACGTGACATTAATTTCGGTCAGCCAATCACCAATCACGTCGATACCAACAAAAATCTGGCCCTTTTCTTTGAGCAATGGCCCGATCCGGGCACAAATCTCGCGGTCGCGTTCTGTCAAATCAATCTTCTCCGGGCGCCCACCAACATGCATGTTCGATCTGGTTTCACCGGCGGCAGGCACGCGGTTGATCGCGCCAACCGGCTCTCCATCAACCAGAATAACCCGCTTGTCACCCTGTGCGACGGCGGGCAAAAATTTCTGCATAATCAACGGTTCGCGATTGATCCCGGCAAAAAGCTCATGCAGCGACGCAAGATTGCTGTCACCCTGGTTGAGCTTGAAAACACCCGCGCCGCCATTGCCATAAAGCGGTTTCAGGATCACGTCGCCATGGGTCGCGCGAAAGGTTTTCAGCGCATCAAGATCGCGTGCAATCATTGTCGGCGGCGTCAGGTCAGGAAATTGCAAAACCAACAGTTTTTCCGGATAGTTGCGCACCCAAAACGGATCATTGACCACCCGTGTTGCCGGATGCACCATATCAAGCAGGTGCGTCGTTGTGATGTAACCCATATCAAACGGGGGATCTTGGCGCAGCCAAACCACATCAAAATCGGCGAGATCGACAATTTCTTCCTCGCCGAGGCGAAAGTGATCCCCTTGCACCCTTTGCACCGTCAGCGGCCAGCCTTTCGCTGTAACCCTTCCCTGATCATAGGCGAGCTTGTCCGGCGTATAGTAAAACAGCGAATGTCCGCGCGCCTGCGCTTCTTCTGCGATGCGGAATGTACTGTCTGCATCAATGTTAATCGGACCGATCGGGTCCATCTGAAAGGCAATCTTGAGCGACATGGCGCAACCTCGTTCAAAGCAGTGTAGCTTTGCTAATGGCGCAGCCGCGCATGGGGTGCAATGGGGTTACCACGCCTCCATAAATGCGTTTTCGATCACTTTGACGGTACCCGACCCATCGACCATCGCCAAATCAAAGCGCACATCAGTTAATTGTCCGCGCGGTTCTGTCGCCAAGAATTCGGTCGCTGACGCGCAAAGTCGATCCATCTGCCTGCGCCCCAGACGGGTTGCAGCTTTTGCGAATGTCCTGCTTTTCTTAACTTCAACAAAGATGACGCTGTCGCCGTCGCGTATGATCAAATCAATCTCGCCGCTTTTGCCGCGCCATCGCTGCGCCGCGATTTCATGCTGCCGGCGCCGATAATCCTGGGCAACGATTGCCTCTGCCGCCAAACCAGCATGATACCCAACTGATCCCGTCATTCTTCATCCTTCAAATTTAACGCGATCTGATAGACCTGTCGGCGCGGCAGCCCCATTGCGCCCGCGACTAGTGTTGCAGCATCCTTGACGCGCATTGTCTTCATCGCGTCTTGCAGGGCCATGGTCACATCCATCTCGGCGATGTCCGTCGCACCCTGCCGCCCGACCAAAACAACCAATTCACCTTTCACATTGCGTTCAGCGAAACCCAGCGCCAGTTCGCCAAGCGTGCCACGCACGATTTCCTCAAACTTTTTCGTCAACTCCCTGCAAACAACCGCCTCTCGTTCTGCCCCCAAAACATCGCGCAAATTACCTAACATTTCGCCAACGCGTTTCGGGCTTTCATAAAACACCAAAGTAAAAGGAACATCCCGCAGCGCTGCGATCTCGGTTTCGCGTTGGGTCTTGCCTGATGGTAAAAAGCCCACAAAAGCAAAGCGGTCCGTCGCCAATCCTGACGTTGTCAGCGCGGCAAGAACCGCCGATGGTCCAGGCGCGGAGGTGACGGGCAAACCAGCCGCAATGACCGCGCGCACCAGCTCGTATCCGGGATCCGCAACAAGCGGCGTGCCGGCCTCTGAGACATAGACAAGCGATCTGCCCGCCGCGATTTCGGCGACAAGCCGATTGATTGCGCTCTCACCGCTATGATCGTGAAACGCGACCATCTTCCGCCCGTTCAATGGAACACCGTGAATTTCCATCAGCTTACGGGCGGTTCTTGTGTCTTCGGCTGCAATCAGGTCTGCAGAGGCCAGTATGTCAAGTGCCCGCAGAGTGATGTCGCGCGCCGCACCAATTGGCGTCGCCACAAAATAAAGTCCGGCGGACAGTGGCTTGGTGATAAAATTCATCTCTGGACCCGCCTGCCCCCTGCTTTATGATGCCCCCAATTCGCGGCGGACAAGAAACCGGCGCATGATCCAGAAGGGGATATCAGCCATGTTTGCTTGTTTCCGCAATGCCCGCAAGGCAGCCGGGCGCGTTTTCGTTTTTCTGTCGTTGGTTTGGCTTGCCGCATGTGATCTGCCGCTCAGCCCGGATGCCAATGTGGGGCCTCAGATTGACCCTGACGATCCTGTTCAGGTCGCATTGCTGGTGCCTGGCGGGTCTGGCGAAAGAAGTGATGCATTTCTCGCCGAAAACTTTGAGAATGCAGCACGGCTTGCGATCGCCGATCTGAATGGCCCCCAGGTTGAATTGCGTGTCTACAACACAGGCGGGAACCCGACAAATGCAGCAGCAGCCGCACGCGCGGCGGTCAACGATGGGGCGCAGATCATACTCGGTCCGCTTTTTGCTGAGGCGGCAAATGCGGCCGGGGTCACCGTGGCGGGTGATAACGTCAATGTCTTGGCCTTCTCAAACAATCCAACAATCGCTGGCGGCAATGTCTTTGTTCTCGGCGCGACTTTCGACAACACCGCAAATCGGTTGGTCCGTTATGCAAACAGGCAGGGCATTAATCGCTATGTCGTGCTGCATGGCAACGATGTCGGCGGACAAGTCGGGCGCGATGCAATTATTCGCGCCGTCCAGTCAAATGGCGGTCAGGTCGTGGCGACCGAAAGCTATGCATTGTCACAGCAGGGCATTTTCGGCGCGACGAACCGCATTGTATCGACGGTGCGAAATTCTGGCGCCCAGGCTGTGTTCACAACAGCCAATGCCGCCGCTGATCTGCCGATTGTCGCCACCGCTTTGCCTGACGCTGGTATGGATACAACCACAAGCAGGTTCATTGGTCTGACACGTTGGGATACAGTGCCGCAAATGCTCGCTCTGCCGGGGCTGGAGGGGGGATTGTTCGCACTGCCCGACCAGTCCACCGCAACATTGTTCGAAAACCGCTATGCCGCAACATATGGCGCACAACCGCATCCGTTGGCGGGCTTGGCCTATGACGGGATTGCCGCGATCGGCGCCTTGGTGGCATCGGGGAACGATCAGGCGCTGACCAAGTCGGCGCTGACGACATCGCAAGGTTTCCGGGGCACATCCGGGGTCTTCCGTCTACTGCCTAACGGGCTGAACGAACGCGCCTTGGCCGTTGCAACCATTCAAGACAATCAGGTGGTCATCCTTGAACAAGCCCAACGCAGCTTTGGTGGCGCAGGGTTCTGACCCGCTGCTGACAACCACAGACAATACGCCGGACAGTTTGATCTGTCCGGCGACATCCATTTTTGACGCCAATGCGGTGATGGCTGAAATCTTGGCGCAATCGGAAGGTGCGACTACCGAGAAAGACGTGCGCGCGATCAGTGTTGATGTCCTGCGACGCGCCCGCAATGCCGGTATGGCCGTTATCGCCGACGCCTTTCGCGCGCAACCTTTTGCCGCCAGACCGACGACACGGGCCTATAGCTGGCTGGCGGACCAGGTTGTCTGCACGGTGCTGAGGGTTGCGACAGAACGGCTGCACCCACTATCCAACCCGACCGAGAGTGAGCGGCTGACACTAATCGCCGTCGGCGGATCTGGCCGCGGTGAAATGGCGCCATACTCTGATGTCGACCTGCTGTTTCTGACCCCCTACAAGATCACGCCGTGGGCGGAAAGCGTGATCGAATCGATGCTGTATATGCTCTGGGACCTCAAGCTGAAAATCGGGCATGCCAGCCGCACCGTCAAAGACTGCATTCGTTTGGCCCGTGATGACTACACAATTCGGACATCGTTGGTGGAGTATCGCTTTCTCGCTGGCGATCCTGCACTGGCCCAGGAACTGGGGCAAAGACTGTGGAGTGAGCTGTTTCAATCCAGTGCCAGCGATTTCATTGACGCAAAGCTCGCCGAACGCGACGAACGCCATCGCAAGCAGGGCGGCCAGCGCTATGTGGTCGAACCTAACGTCAAGGAGGGCAAGGGCGGGTTGCGTGATTTGCAGTCGCTCTTCTGGATCAGCAAATACGTGAATGACGTCAAAGACGCAGCTGATCTGGTGGGGCTTGGCGTGTTCACGACTGAAGAGTTCGAAACCTTCGTTACGGCCGAGGATTTTCTGTGGGCGGTCCGCTGCCATCTGCACCTGCTTGCCGGGCGCGCCATGGACCAGTTGACCTTTGACATGCAGGTCGAGGTTGCCCAAGCGATGGGCTATCGCGACCATGGTGGGCGCCGCGCTGTTGAACACTTTATGCAAGCCTATTTCCGTCAGGCCACGCGGGTCGGCGAACTGACCCGTATCTTCCTGACCGCGCTGGAGGCAAATCACACCAAACAGCAGCCGATGCTGGTCCGCCTTTTCAAGCGCCGCAAAAAGGCGAAAGCACCCTATGCGATCAAACAAAACCGCCTGACCGTGGTGGATGAGACCGCATTCTTTGCTGACAAGCTGAACATGCTGCGCATTTTTGAAGAGGCGTTGCGCACCGGGACGCTTTTGCATCCCGACGCAATGCGCCTGATTTCGGCCAATCTGGCCCTGATTGATGACGATATGCGCAAGGATAAAGAGGCGCGGCGCATCTTCGTTGATTTGCTGCTGAAACACGGCAACCCCGAACGCGCATTGCGGCGCATGAATGAATTGGGCGTGCTTGGCACATTCATTCCAGAGTTCGCACCCATCGTGGCGATGATGCAGTTCAACATGTACCACCACTACACGGTGGACGAACATACGATCCAATGCATCAGCAATCTCGCCCAGATAGAACGCAAGAAGCTGATCGAAGAGCTGCCTGTGGCATCGGGTATCCTCGAACGTGGCGTGAACCGCAAAGTGCTTTATGTCGCCCTGCTTTTGCATGATATCGGCAAAGGGCGCGACGAGGATCATTCAATCCTTGGTGCACAGATTGCCCGCAAGGTGGCCCCGCGCCTGGGACTGAACAAGAAAGACTGTGAAACGGTTGAATGGCTCATCCGCTATCATCTTTTGTTGTCAGACGTGGCCCAAAAACGCGACATCGCTGAACCACAAACAATCAGCGGATTTGCCAAGGCCGTAAAATCGGTTGAGCGGCTGGACCTTTTGACCGTGCTGACAGTCTGCGACATTCGGGGCGTAGGTCCCGGCACATGGAACAACTGGAAGGCCGTTCTCATCCGCAACCTTTACAGAGCGACGAAAGAAGTGTTGCAAACTGGTCTGGAAGACCTCAACCGCGAAAGTCTTGAAACCGAGGCCAAGCGTGGCTTGCGCGCAGCTCTGGCTGATTGGGAACCGAAATCTGTGAAAACCGAAATCGGACGGCATTATGGGCCTTACTGGCAAGGTGTGCCGCTGTCAGCGCAGATCGTCTTTGCAGATCTCTTGCGCAATATCCCGGACGATGAAATCCGCATAGATCTGATGCTGGACGAAGACCGCGATGCCACTCGCGCCTGTTTCGCGATGGTGGACCATCCCGGCCTCTTCAGCCGGATGACCGGGGCACTGGCCCTTGTTGGCGCGAATATCGTCGATGCACGGACCTACACTTCTAAAGACGGCTATGCGACGGCTGTGTTCTGGGTACAGGACAATGATGGCAATCCATATGAAAAAGAGCGCCTGCCGCGTCTGCGCCAGATGATCGCAAGAACCCTGAGAGGTGAGGTCGTTCCACGCGAGGCTCTGAAAGACAAAGACAAGATCAAGAAACGCGAACGCGCTTTCCGCGTACCAACCAATATCAGTTTCGACAACGACGGGTCGGACATCTACACCATCATCGAGGTCGATACCCGCGACCGCCCCGGACTTCTGTTCGATCTCACACGAACTTTTGCCAATAATAACGTCTATATCGCCTCAGCCGTCATCGCCACATATGGCGAGCAGGTTGTGGATACATTCTATGTCAAAGATCTGGTGGGTTTGAAATTCCACTCTGAAGCCAAGCGCGCAACCTTGGAGCGCAAACTGCGTGAGGCCATCACCCAGGGCGCCGAGCGGGCAATATCTTGATCAAAGGTCTGGTTAACACGTCGCCGGGGTACCTCGCATGAAGCCCATTCGGCTGATGGCAGGCTTCTTTACAGTCGGCATCTGGACCATGCTTAGCCGCGTCTTCGGCTTTGTCCGCGATATCATGATCGCGGCCTATCTGGGCACCGGTCCAGTCGCAGAGGCATTCCTTGTCGCCTTCTCCCTGCCGAACCTCTTTCGCCGCTTCTTTGCAGAAGGCGCGTTCAACATGGCCTTTGTGCCGATGTTCTCCAAAAAGCTGGAGGCAGGCGAAGACCCTCGGCGCTTTGCGCAGGATGCCTTTGTGGGCCTTGGGGGTATCCTGACTGCCTTTACCGTGATTGGTGTCATCTTTATGCCCGCACTGGTCACAATGATGGCAAGCGGATTTCGCGGAACTGAGCGCTTTGATCTGGCCGTCTATTATGGGCGCATTGCTTTCCCGTACATCCTATTCATATCGCTTTCTGCGCTACTATCGGGTGTCTTGAACGCAACCGGTCGCTTCACCGCAGCCGCGGCAGCGCCGGTGCTGCTGAACGTCATCTTTGTGGCCGCACTTTTGATCACCGCATTTAGCACAGGCGGTACCGAGACAACAGTGATGGGCAAGGCATTGGCCGTTGCTGTGCCCATCGCAGGTGTCGCGCAACTCGCACTGGTCTGGGTTGCTGCAAAACGCGCCGGGTTCGGACTATCGATCGGATGGCCAAAACTGACACCTGAGCTCAAACGCTTGGCCATTATCGCAGCGCCCGCAGCGCTGGCAGGCGGGGTTGTGCAGATCAATCTGCTTGTCGGGCGTCAAGTGGCCAGTTTCTTTGACGGCGCTGTCGCGTGGCTCAGCTATGCAGACCGGCTTTATCAGTTGCCGCTTGGCGTTGTCGGCATTGCAATCGGCGTGGTTTTGTTGCCTGACCTTTCACGGCGGCTTAGAGCGGAAGACGAGGCAGGCGGCCGGGACGCGTTCAACCGGGCAAGTGAAATCAGCCTTGCCCTGACAATCCCCGCCGCCGTAGCGCTGATGGTGATCCCGCTGCCGCTGGTCAGTGTCTTGTTCGAACGCGGTGCGTTCACCAGCGACGACACGGCAGCAACGGCGCTGGCTGTCGCTGTATATGGTTTGGGCTTGCCCGCCTTTGTGATGCAAAAGACATTGCAGCCACTTTTCTTTGCCCGCGAAGATACGAAACGCCCGTTTTATTACGCGCTGATCGCGATGGTTCTGAACGCGGCGCTTGCCATCGGGTTATCGCCAGTCATCGGTTTCATCGCGGCCGCGATTGGAACATCTTTGACTGGCTGGGCAATGGTTGCGTTACTCTGGCGCGGGTCGCGCACAATGGGCAACGCAGCGCAGTTCGACGCCCGTTTCAAAACGCGTCTTTGGCGCATCATCCTCGCCGCAATCGGGATGGGGCTTATACTGGCAACCGTCGCGACAATCATGAAACCGTTCTTTGGCGTCGCGACCATGCGCTATATCGCGCTGCTTTGCCTTATTCTGGTTGGGATCGCTAGCTATTTTGCCATCGGCCAGTTGATCGGTGCGTTCAAACTGTCAGAGTTCCGGCGCAATCTGCGCCGTCAGGAACGCTGACGCATCCGCGCAACAAATGACGCCCAGCCACCTGGCGCAAGCAGGATCGCCAGACCAAACCCGGCGATAAACCCCGACAACTCAGAAATCCATGTTGGCGGCGGCGGGGTGTCGTAAAGCAAACTCGCCACGATGCCGAAAATCAACTGGATCACGAGCAGAAAACCGATCAGGCGAAAGGCGAGGATCTGGTTATCACCGGCCTCGCCCAAACGCAGCCACAGCGCATAGGTGTAGGCACCAATCAACCCGTAAACGGGGGTATAGCCGCCGAGCAGCGGAAATTCGGTATTCGCGAGAAAGCCGAACATGATCGCCCCGACAATCGCGGTCAGCAGATAGACGACCAATACCTTCAAACCGCCATAATACTCGGCCGTGAACTTGCCCAAGGCCAGTGTCAACGCGGCACAGAACGCCACTTGGGTCAGGTCCACATTGATGAAAGGATAGGTCACAAACCGCCGCAACATATTGAATGAATAATCATTATTGACCAGCACGCGGTCCAGAATTGCCGTAGAGAACCCGAACTGATCAATCGCGTCAAACCGCCAGCCCACGCCGCGGGGTCCGCCGACAATTCCGGCATTCGCCAATTGAAACACCGCTTCGATCCCGACGATCAACAGGGTCAGCCCAATCACCACAGGCGGCAATGCATTAATGGGGCTTTCGGGCTTCATCGGGAACCTCTGACGCGGTTGAAGTTGACGGGTCTGTCTGGCATGGGTATGCGACCCCTGCCCCGAAATCCAGCCCGGACATCGAACGAATGACAGACACCACTTTCACACCGCGCGTCTTCTCTGGCATCAAGCCGTCGGGCGGCCTGACGCTGGGCAATTATCTGGGCGCGATCAAACGTTTCGTGGGCGTGCAAGGGCAGATGGAGACGATCTATTGCGTGGTCGATCTGCACGCGATCACCGTGTGGCAGGACCCTGCCGAACTTGCCAATATGACCCGTGAAGTTGCAGCGGGCTACCTTGCCTCTGGCCTCGACCCGACAAAGTCGGTCTTGTTCAACCAAAGCCAGGTCGCCGCCCATGCCGAACTTGCCTGGATCTTCAATTGCGTTGCACGGGTCGGCTGGATGAACCGCATGACCCAGTTCAAGGATAAGGCGGGCGCGAATACCGAGCAGGTCTCGCTGGGCCTCTACGCCTATCCTGCGTTGATGGCTGCGGATATCCTGCTTTATCACGCCACACACGTCCCTGTGGGCGATGACCAGAAACAGCATGTTGAACTCACCCGCGATATTGCCGCCAAGTTCAATCATGACTTCAAAACCGATTTCTTC
>JBCBDL010000075.1:0-17203 GCA_038529695.1 Pseudomonadota bacterium
GGCGAAAGTGCCCTATGACATCGTGATGGAGATGGACGAGATCAATGATGACTTCCCCGATACGGATGTGGCCATCGTCATCGGTTCCAATGACATCGTGAACCCTGCGGCCCAGGATGATCCGAACAGCCCCATCGCGGGGATGCCAGTGCTGGAATGCTGGAAGGCGAAACAGGTCTTCGTGTCCAAGCGCGGGCAGGGCACGGGCTATTCAGGCATCGAAAACCCGCTTTTCTTCAAGGAAAATACGCGGATGTTTTATGGAGACGCGAAGGCGTCGCTGGATAGCCTGTTGCCCAAGATCGACTAGATCAGTCGAAATGCGATGAAGACAATCTGAAAAACCCCGGCCGACGGCCGGGGTTATTCACTTCAGACGCGTTGGAACTGGCGACAAACTCATTGGCGCATTCCTGCGCTATAAAAGCATCCAACATATGCATACTCAAACCCGATGGATCGTGACATTCGGACGGGCATGTGAATTTTTTCGTCAAATAGTACCAGATGATACAGGCAGCCTGCTTCGGGCATCTACGCTGTTCATAGTTGAAAAAGAGGACGAGATATCATGCCAGGCAACGGTGGTGTAACCGCGGGCGGAAGTAATCACATTCCCCAAAACGTAAATTATGGGCCACCCGCCAATGAAGCGAGGCAGGCCGACAACAACGCAAATAGGTTTCAGGCAGGAGATACGGTGCGGCCACCGTCGCCAATACGAAAAATGATAGATGCGGTTGCGCACTTCTTTAGTAACAAGAGCGAGGGAATAACCCTAACCGTGTTGAAGAGGGAGGTTGTTCTCAAAGACGGAACGGTCATGCCGGCAGATCAACATCTTCGTTTTGTGAAGGCAGATGCAAACCCGATTGCTGCATTGTTCAAAAATGCTGACAGTCTCCACGATCCCATAGCCTTCACCTTAACTGGCCTTCCCACCTTAAAGTCACAGATGAGCACGCTTGCAAAGGCGGGATGGCAGATTGAGCTTAGCCACTCCAGAGATCATGCACACCAAGCTGAGCTTGGTGACAAAGCAATCTATATCGGCGTGGGAATGCAGAATGATCGCGCAAAAACTGTTGGTGAATTGGCGGGGGCGATGGGCGCTGCGTTGATGCCGCAGGAGCCTTCTGGAACTGATGAAAACTCTTACTTGCGTTATCGCGCGGCGAAAGTCGGCGCGAGCATACTGAACCGGTTAATCGTCAATTCCGAATTGGAGGGCGGGAAGAAGATTCCAATCCCCGGTGCCGGTGCAGCAGATTATCAACGAATCTTTGAAGACAATCGCGATGACCTCTCGTTTGAGCGGATGGCTCAGCTCATTGGTGACACGGCTGGGTTCACTGAGAAGGTCGTCGTTGATAAGAACGGAGTGTCGCAAGAAGTGCGACTGAACGACATCTTCAGATCTGACTACGCGGCGCGACCGCGCGGCTAAAAGAACGTTACAGCGTAATGGCAACGTACAAAAAGAGGCGCTTTGACGCGCCTTTTTTCATTTCCGCATCTCTAATGATATCAAAGAATTCTTTGAACCGATGATCAAAACGAAAATACGGATCGACTTTACCGCTCTCGCGCTCTCGGAATTATCGGTGATTGATAATACCCTAATAAAATACGCACCATAGGTGTATGCCCGCGGCCAGCATTGCAGAACAGCGGCAGGCAGGCTTGGGGACGTAGGCGATAACAGCTTTTGATGAAACTATGTTTTGAAGCCGGACGGGCGCATGCGCGCGCAAGGTTCATCCACAGCTGATAGTTTTGCCGCCACAACTGACGCGGACTGTTCAGGCTCGGCCTTCGCTTGATGCCAGCACTGAGATCGACCGCAATATCGCGACCCCGGACCGAACCCATCTCTTTGCCTTAGTGACCGCGAATGCGCGGGTCGAGCGCGTCGCGCAGGCCGTCGCCGATATAGTTCACTGCCAGAACGGTCAGCGAAATCGCCATGCCGGGCCAGATCACCCGTTCGGGGAAGGCTGTCATCCGGTCGACGCTGTCAAACAGGATTTTGCCCCAGGTGGGGAAGTCGGACGGGAAGCCAAGGCCTAAGAAGGACAGCGCGCTTTCAGTGATAATCGCGGTCGCAAGGCCCAGCGTGGCCGAGACCATGATGGGGGACAGCACATTCGGCACGATATGCCGTGTAATCATGCGGCGCGGGGGGGTGCCGATGGATTTGGCGGCCAGCACAAATTCACGTTCTTTCAGTGCCATCACATCGCCGCGCACGATACGCGCTGTTTGCATCCAGGAGGTGATGCCAATGCCGATGACAATCAGCAGGAAAATTCCGTTTTCGGGGCCAAAGGCCGCGCGCAGCGGGTCGCGGAACAACAGCATCATCACTAGGAGGAGCGGCAAGAGTGGCAGCGACAGGACCAGATCGGTGAAGCGCATCAGTGGCCAGTCCAGGCGCTTGAAATACCCTGCCAGTACGCCCACAAGCGTGCCGATCAGAATCGCAAGGACCATCGCCGTCCAGCCAACGGCAAGGCTGATCCGTCCGCCTTGCATGATATTGGCCATGATGTCGCGGCCCAGATGGTCGGTGCCCATGGGCCGTGCCCAAGACACTTTGGCGTCGCCGTCCCAGATCGCGGTATAGATCGGGCGCAGGTCCTTGTTGCGGATGTCCAGCTTGCCGGGGTCGACATCCCACGCCAGCGGGCCCAAAGCACAGAACGCCGTGATGAAGATCAGGAAAAACAGCCCGGCCATCGCGCCCTTGTGGCTACGGAACTGATCCCAGACATCCCACCATTGATTGCGGGCTTTTTCATCCTTTTCGACGGGCTTGGCGAGGGTGGCATCAGTCATAGCGGATCCTCGGGTCAAGCACGCCGTAAAGGATATCAGCGATCAGGTTCATGAACACGATCAAGACGGCAAGAAGGAACGTGATTGTCATCACCATCGGAATGTCATTGCCCTGCAAGGCGATAATCAGCAACTGACCAAGACCGTTCACCTTGAAAACCTGTTCGGTGATGATCGCCCCGCCGAAGATGCTGGGGATGCCAAGGGCGATCACGGTGATGACCGGGATCATGGAGTTGCGCAGCACATGTTTCATGACCACAACGCTTTCTGACAGACCCTTGGCGCGGGCGGTGCGCACGTAATCCTGGCCCAGATTGTCGAGCATGGAGGCACGCATATAGCGGCTGACCTGTGCTGTTGTCTGAAGGGCCAGCACCATCACGGGCATGATCATCTGTTGCAGTTGGAACTTGAACGTCTCCCAATCAACGACCTGATGGGTCGTGTCGTAGATTGAGGGCAGCCAACCCAGCTGCACAGAGAAGATCACGATGACCAGCACGCCGGAAAAGAACGGCGGGACGGAAAAACCGATCATGCTGATGAATGTGCCCGCCTGATCGAAGACGGAGTATTGTTTGTAAGCGCTGATGATCCCGATGGGCAATGCGATTGCGACGCCTACCACATATGACATGCCGACCACCCATAGCGTTTGCGGCAGACGTTCGGCGATTGTGTCAAAGACCGGGCTGCGAGATTGGAAGCTGATGATGCGTTGGGCATCATTGGCAAAGTTGGTGCCGAAGGCGCCGTCGATCCAGTATTGCGGCTCTACGATAAAGAACTGGTAGAGCCAGAGGTAGAAACGTGTGTACCACGGCTCTCCCAGACCCAGCGCTTCGCGCATGCGCTGTTTGACGTCATCAGGGATCGTCAGGGGCATCTGGCCCATCGGATCGCCGGGGGCGAGTTCCAAAAGCAGGAAAATCACCAAAGCGATAAACAAAAGCGTCGGGATCGACAGGACAAATCTACGAACCGTGTAGTTGAACATGAGGCGGCGCCTTGGTTGATGACTTTTGCGAAAAGGGGGCGATAGGGCGAACAGGCCGCCCTATCGCGAAAGGTCTTAGCGGTTGTCGCCGGTCCGGTACCAGTCAGCGATGTTCCACAGCTCACTATCCCAAACGTTCAGGTCGATGCCGCCCAGGCTGTTGGCATGGGCCGACAGACGACCACGGTGCACCAGCGGGATCATCCCGCCACGGCTGACCATGATGTCGTTAAGCTGACGCGCCAACGCTGCGCGCTCTGCCGCATCAGCGGTCTGGGTCAGTTGCGCATGCAACGCGTCATATTCTTCATCGCAGAAGCGGCTGACATTTTCGCCTTGCCACTGGGTGGCAGGGCTTGGCGCCTTGTCGCACAGGCCGTTGCCCAGATAGGATTGCGGATCGGTGCCGTTGAACGTGTTGGCGTACATTTCCACATCGGCGTAGAACTTCTGGAACGTGTCAGGCGAACCTGGGTCACCGCCGAAGAACACGGATGCGTCGATGTTGCGCAACTCGGCCTCGATGCCAATCTCCGACCACCATTCCTTGATCAGCGCCTGGAAGTCCTGACGGACAGCGTTGGTTGAGGTCTGGTAGAGCACGCGCATCGGTACGCCGTTGGCCTCGCGGATGCCGTCGCCATCACTGTCAACGAAACCGGCTTCATCCAGCATTGCGTTTGCACCGGCGATATCCTGCGTGTCGCAAGAGAAGGTGTCAGAGTTCACAGCTTCGGGCGCAGGGACCCAGTTGCAGGTCACTTTACCCGCTTGGCCATAGCCGATTTCCACCAACAACGGTCGGTCGATGGCCATCGACATCGCCTGATAAACGGCGGGTTCACCCAGGAACGGGTGCGGACGGATGACCGCGCGCTCATCCGGGCCAAGTGCCGGATCAGGGTTGGTGTTGTTGAGCATGATGCGCTCAACCAGTGGGCCAAAGCCTGCGACCGGTGTGCCAAGACCACCCTCTTGCATGCTAGCGATCACGTCAGGTGCAAGCTGCAGGTTCCAGGCATAGTCAAACTCACCCGTTTCCATCACCGCACGACCGGCGGCTGTGGCGTCGCCACCACCTTTGAACGTCACAGATGCGAAAGCCGGTTTGTTCGGGTCGCGATAGTTTTCGTTGGCGACCAGCTGGATCACGTCGTTGGTGCGGAATTCGGTCACAACAAATGGACCGGTCCCGATGGGGCCAAAGTTTTCATCCGTGCATTCAGGTGCGCGGGCACCCATGCAATTGGCGAACTGGGCGGCCTGCAGGATCGGGCTTTCACCACCAACAAAGGGACCATAGGGGAAGGGCGTCGGGTTCTCGAAATTCACCACGACCGTCAGGTCATCAGGTGTCTCGACTGAGGACACGCCTTCGAACTTGGTCACCTGCGCACAGCCCGATTCAGGATCGGTGCAGTATTCGTATGTGAATTTGACGTCCGCCGAGGTGAAAGGTGTCCCATCGGACCACAGGATGCCTTCGGTGATCTTCCATGTGATGGACATCAGGTCCTCGGACACGCCGCCATTGCCCACTGTGGGCACCTCGTCGACCAACCATGGCACAAGTTCCCCCTGGGGATCATAGCGTGCCAGTGGTTCGACGATCAGCGATGCGGATTCGACGTCCTTTGTCCCGCCCGACAGGAACGGGTTCAGAATCGAGGGCGCTTGCCAATAAATGATTTTAACCTCGCCATCGCGACCCCGTTCGCCTTCATGCGCATCGGCAAATGCCATTGGTGCGATCGCGACCGTTGCGACAGCGCCCATCAGGGCTGTCTTGAGTTTCATGTTGTCTTCTCCTTGTTGGTTTTGCTCTTGTTTGCCTCGGAACCTGCCGTTGCATCGGCAGCGTCGTTATAAAGATGGCAGGCGGTGAACCGGCCTGGGCGAACCTCGCGATAATCAGGTTCAACCGTCTTGCAGATATCCATGACCTGCGGGCAGCGGGTGCAGAAATTGCAGCCCTGCGGCGGGTTGGCGGGGGAGGGGACATCCCCCGTTAGAATGATGCGTTCCGTCGTGCGCGCAAGGCTGGGGTCGGGTTCGGGCACGGCAGATAGCAGCGCTTGCGTATAGGGGTGCAGCGGATCGGCATAAAGCGCCTCGCGCGGGGCAAGTTCGACCACCTTGCCAAGATACATTACCGCCACGCGCGTCGCGATATGGCGCACCATGGATAGGTCGTGGCTGATAAAGAGATATGTCAGGCCGAATTGCTCTTGCAGGTCCTCCAGCAGATTCACGACTTGCGCCTGAATGGACACGTCCAAGGCGGCAATCGGTTCGTCGCAGACGATGAATTTCGGGTTCAACGCCAGCGCCCGCGCGATCCCGATCCGCTGACGCTGGCCACCCGAAAACGCATGCGGATAGCGTTTGGCGAATTTGCGGTTGAGCCCCACCGCATCCATGAGTTCGGCGACTTTTTCGCGCTTTTCACGGTCGGTGAGCGTGGTGTGTTCGTCCAGCGGTTCCTTTATGATGTCTTCCACCGTCATGCGCGGGTTCAGCGACGCCTGCGGGTCCTGAAAAACCATCTGCATGGTCGGGCGCATCTCGCGCAAGTCAGGCTGCGGGATTGATCCAATCTCGCGTCCGTCAATTTCTATCTGACCAGAGGTGATGTCATAAAGCCGCAAGACGGCCCGGCCGCAGGTCGATTTGCCGCAGCCGGACTCACCGACCAGACCCAGCGTTTCACCCTCCATCACGTCAAAGCTGACGCCATCGACTGCTTTGACCTCGCCCACGCGGCGGCGAAAAAGACCGGCGAAGATGGGAAAGTGCATCTTGAGGTCGCGCACGCTGACAAGGGGTTTTGATGTCTGATCAAGCATCGCGCGGTGCCCCCGTGCGTGCGTCAAAGAAACAGGCCGCATCGTGACCATGGCCAACATCATAGCGGGGCGGATTTTCGCGCGCGCAGCGGTCAAACGCCACGTCACAGCGCGCGCGGAACGGACAAGCGGTAGGTGGCCCCACCATCAAGGGCGGTTGGCCTTCGATCACGGTCAGTCGTGCGGCACGCTCGCCATGGATTGTCGGGATCGTTTTTAGCAATGCGCGGGTATAGGGATGCTGCGGATTGCCGAAAAGCTCCTGCACGGGCGCATGTTCAACAACCTGCCCGCCATACATCACCATCACACGATCCGCGATCCCGGCAATGACGCCAAGATCATGGGTGATCCAGATCACGGCCATACCCAGCTTTTCACGCAATTCCTTCATCAATTCAAGGATTTGTGCCTGGATCGTCACGTCCAAAGCGGTGGTTGGTTCATCGGCGATCAGCACTTTGGGATCGCAGGCCAGTGCGATGGCGATCATGACCCGTTGACGCATCCCGCCGGAAAACTGATGCGGATAATCATCCAATCGGCGCCTTGCGTCTGGAATACCCACCAGTTCCAGCAACTCCTGCGCGCGCTGGGTCGCCTGCCGCTTATTCATCCCCATATGCTTGCGCAAAGGTTCGGCAATTTGCACGCCAACCGTAAAGACCGGGTTCAACGATGTCATCGGGTCCTGAAAAACAAAACCGATCTTGCCGCCGCGGACAGACCGCAACTTTTCCTGATTGATTTTCAGCAGGTCCTGCCCATCGAACGTTACTGATCCGTTGCGCACGTCTGCCGGGGGCGATGGCAGAAGGCCCAGCAAGGACATCATCGTCACTGATTTGCCGGACCCACTTTCGCCGACAACACCCAACAACTCGCCCGGTTTCAGCGAGAAGCTCACATCGTTGACAGCATGGACCTCTCCGGCCCGCGTTCTGAACACAGTTTTGAGGTCCTGGACATCCAGGACAGGCAGCGCCCCATCGGGCATAGACGAACCTCCCAAGTGGTTCAGATATTCTTGTTATTTGCCGCCAGACTGAGCAGAAATGCGGCATTTGCACAAACGGTATCATCAAATTTCGATCCCGCAAGCCGATTCCTGTTTGCGAGCAGAGGTCGGACGCGCGACAGTGGGGGTGCATCCGCTTTGTGCATCGGCGAAATAAGGTGGTGCGATTTACGGCGAAAAATGAAGGATGACCCATGACGTTGAGCGCGCGTGACTTGCTGGATCGGCTTGTCGGATTTCCCACAATCAGTCGGGATAGCAACCTTGATCTGATTGATTTTGTTGCGGAATACCTTGACGACTTTGGCATTTCATCCACGCGCGTCCCGAATGCGGATGGAACCAAAGCCGCCCTCTATGCCCATATCGGGCCCGACATAGACGGTGGGGTTGTGTTGTCCGGTCATACGGATGTTGTTCCAGTGGATGGGCAGGAATGGGACACCGACCCGTTCGTGGTGACGGAACGTCAGGGCAAGCTTTACGGGCGCGGCACATGTGACATGAAAGGGTTTGATGCACTGGCCTTGTCGGCTGTTCCGCTGGCGCTGGAACGCGGGATCAAACGCCCGCTTCAGTTAGCGCTCAGCTATGATGAGGAGGTCGGGTGTACCGGTGCACCACCAATGATCGATCACATGGTGTCGATGGGCATGCCCCGTGCCGATACGGTGCTGGTGGGGGAACCTTCGATGATGAAGATTGTGACCGGCCATAAGGGCGGCATTGGTTACAAAATGCATTTTCGCGGGTTTGAGGTGCATTCATCGCTCGCCCCGCAAGGGGTCAGTGCGATCATGATGGCGGCCAAGCTGATCAACTGGGCCAATGAGGTGAATGCCGAAAACGCGGCGAAAGAGCCGGGACCGCTGGCTGCGGAATTCGACCCGCCCTACACCACGTTGCATGTGGGCCAGATCAGCGGCGGGACCGCGCATAACATCACGGCCAAAGATTGCCACTTCGGGTTCGATTTCCGTATCGTGCCGGGCGAAGACATTCGCGCATGGCAGGACCGGTTCCATGCCAAACTGGCCGAGATCGCGGCCGAGATGAAAGCGGTTCGCCCCGAGGCGGGGATCAATGCCGAGCAGTATTTTAGCGTGCCGGGGCTGCGGCCTGAGGAAAACGGCATCGCGGAACAACTGATCCGCCAGATCACCGGTGACAATGCCAGCGGTGTTGTCAGCTACGGCACCGAAGCCGGGCAGTTTCAGGAACGTGGTTATTCTGCGGTGATCTGCGGGCCGGGTGACATCGCGCAGGCCCATCAGCCTAACGAATTCATCAGCGTCGACCAGTTTCAAAAGGGCGAGGCGTTTATCGCCCGATTGGTTGATACGCTGGCCGCATGAAGCCTTTCCCGCTTTCCGCGACTGACCCGATCACATTTGCCGGCCCGTTGCCGGACAGCGCAGATGTCGTCGTGATCGGCGGTGGAATTATCGGGGTGATGACGGCCTGGGAACTGGCCAAGAAGGGGCAGCGGACAGTGCTGCTTGAGAAAGGGCGCATCGCGGCCGAGCAATCGTCGCGTAACTGGGGCTGGATCCGTGCCCAAGGGCGTGACCCGGCAGAGCTGCCGATCATGGTTGAGGCGGCATCAATGTGGCGGCAGATGGCCCGGGACGTCGGCGAAGACATCGGCTTGCGACAATCCGGGGTGGCCTATTTGGCGCATAAATCGGAAGACGTCGCGCGCTACGAAGCATGGCTGCCGCATGCCAATGCAGTTGGTGTCGACAGCAAGATCCTGACACGCGCCGAAACGCAAAATCTGCTTCCCGGTGCAACGACCGAATGGGCGGGTGCATTATGGACAGCCACGGACATGCGGGCGGAGCCTTGGGTGGCCGTGCCTGCGCTGGCGCGTGCGGCTGTCCGCGATGGTCTGACGATTATCGAAGGCTGTGCGGCACGGCTGCTGGATGTTGCGGCCGGTCGGATTGCGGGTGTTGTCACTGAAGCGGGCCAGATCAAGACCTCTGCCGTTGTTGTGGCGGGCGGTGCGTGGTCGTCGCTTCTGCTGCGCAGGCATGGGGTGCGCATTCCACAGCTCTCAGTCCGGTCAACGGCTGCGGCCACAGGCCCGCTGCCGCAAATCTTCGAAGGGGGCGCCGTGGACAACCGGCTTGCCTTTCGCCGCAGGCAGGATGGTGGCTATACGCTCGCCCCATCGGGGTTTCACGAACTTTTTGTCGGGCCTGATGCGTTTCGGGCCTTTGCCCGTTTCACGCGGCACCTGCTTGCCGATCCGCTTGGCACACGTCTTTTGCCCAAAGCGCCGCGCGACTACCCCGATGCATGGGCGACAAAACGACACTGGTCGGGGGATGAGATCAGCCCATTTGAACGCATGCGGGTGCTGAACCCCGCGCCCAACAAACGCAAGGTCGCTGGTCTTGCCAAAACTTTCGGAGAGATGTTCCCTGAGATGGGAGAGGTGAAGATAACAACTGCCTGGGCAGGCATGATCGACACAATGCCGGACGTGGTACCCGTTGTTGATACCGTTCCCGATCTACCGGGTCTGACGATCGCAACAGGCATGTGTGGCCATGGTTTCGGTATTGGTCCGGCCTTTGGGCGGATTGCTGCGCAGCTTGCCGTCGGCGAAGGCACTTGCCACAATATTGACCGTTTTCGCTTGTCACGGTTCACAGATGGATCAAAACTGATCCCAGGACCAAATCTTTAAACCGACATCGCGCCGGACCACACTCACGGTTGTATTAGCGCGACAGATCATTTTTCGGAGACAAAAATGCCCGTTAAAAACCGCTTTGCGGAGCTCTTGCCGGAAATCACGGCATGGCGACGTGATTTACACGAAAACCCTGAACTTCTGTTCGACACGCACCGCACCGCTGCGGTTGTGACTGAAAAGCTTAAAGAATTCGGCTGCGACGAGATCGTGACCGGTATCGGGCGCACTGGTGTCGTGGGCGTCATCAACGGCAAGACCGACACGTCCGGAAAAGTGATTGGACTACGTGCCGACATGGATGCTTTGCCGATCCACGAACAGACCGATGTCCCATATAAATCCAAGACTGCTGGTGCAATGCATGCCTGTGGGCATGATGGTCATACGGCGATGTTGCTGGGGGCGGCCAAATATCTGGCCGAGACGCGCAATTTCGATGGCAAGGTCGTCGTCATCTTTCAACCGGCTGAAGAAGGCGGCGGTGGCGGTAAGGAAATGTGCGACGATGGCATGATGGACCGCTGGAACATCCAAGAGGTCTACGGCATGCATAACTGGCCCGGCATGCCTGCAGGGCAATTTGCGATCAGATCAGGCGCTTTTTTCGCAGCTGCCGATCAGTTCGAGATTGAGCTGGAAGGCAAGGGCGGGCATGCCGCCAAACCGCAAGAGACGATTGATACAACTGTGGTGGCCAGCCACGTGGTACTGGCCTTGCAAACCATCGCCTCACGCAATGCCAATCCCGTTGATCAGGTCGTCGTGTCGGTGACCAGTTTCGAGACATCGTCAAAAGCGCATAACGTCATCCCGCAGCGCGTGCATCTGCGCGGCACCGTCCGCACCCTCAGCGCTGAAAACCGTGACCTCGCTGAACGACGCCTGATCGAGATTGTTGAAGGCACGGCAGCGACTTTCGGGGCCACTGCCAAGGTTGAGTATATCCGCGGCTATCCGATCATGGTGAATAGCGAGACCCAGACAGAATTCGCCGCCGAAGTTGCGAAATCTGTTTCGGGCGATTGCGCGCCGGCATCTCTTGTCATGGGCGGTGAGGATTTTGCCTTCATGCTCGAAGAGCGGCCCGGCGCCTATATTCTGGTCGGCAATGGCGACACCGCATCGGTCCATCATCCGGAGTATAACTTCAATGACGATGCGATCCCTGCGGGATGTTCGTGGTGGGCGGAGATTGTGGAGCAGCGAATGCCTGCCGCCTAAGACGCGCAGTTTACGCCATGGGTGCGTGCACCCAAGTGCCTCACCCGCCTGTATGCGACATGTGCCGACTGACCTGGCCATCAACCTGCTGGCGGGAATAGTCGAAATCGTGGCCCTTGGGCTTTAGTGCAATCGCCGCGCGTATGGCGTTTTCCAGATCGACATCCGCTTCGGAAGCGCGCAAAGGTGCGCGCAGATCGGAATGCCCTTCCTGACCAAGGCAGGTGTAAATCTCGCCTGTGCAGGTGATGCGCACCCGGTTACAGCTTTCACAGAAATTATGGCTGAGTGGGGTGATAAAGCCGATTTTCTGGCCTGTGCTTTCCACGCGGACATAGCGCGCTGGCCCGCCGGTACGTTCGGGTAGGTCGGTCAGGGCCGCGCGTTCGGCAAGCCGCGCGCGCAGATTTTTAAGTGACCAATATTGGCCCAACCGGTCCTCGTTGCCCAGATCGCCCATGGGCATGACCTCAATGAATGTCAGGTCCATATCGCGCGACGCGCACCAATCGGTTAGCGCAAAAAGTTCGTCCTCGTTGAAATCTTTCAGCGCGACGGTGTTGATCTTGACCCGCAGGCCTGCCTGTTGTGCGGCGTCGATCCCGCGCAAGACCTGGGGCAGGCGGCCCCAGCGCGTGATCTGGGCGAATTTCGCCTCATTCAACGTATCAAGAGAGATATTGATACGCCGCACGCCCGCTGCATAAAGATCATCAGCGAACCGTTCCAGCTGACTGCCATTCGAGGTAAGTGTCAGTTCCGACAACGCCCCGCTGTCCAGATGCCGTGCCATGCCGCTAAAGAATGTCATGATGTCGCGACGCACCAGTGGTTCGCCCCCCGTGATCCGGAGCTTTTTGACGCCCAGCCGGATGAATGCCGAACACATCCGGTCCAGTTCTTCCAGCGTCAGAAGCTCTTTCTTGGGCAGGAACGTCATGTTCTCGGACATGCAGTAAACACAGCGGAAATCGCAGCGGTCGGTGACCGAAACGCGCAGATATTCGATGGCGCGGGCGAAAGGATCGATCAATGGCTGGCTCATGAACGCTACACTAGGCACCGGCGTTCGGCTGCGCAAGATCGAAGCGAGGCGTTGTCAGTCACGGCTCTGCGACATACTCTCTGGTACATGAGACTGATTATGACCCTCCCGCTTGTCGCACTGGCTGGCTGCACATCACCCTCTTTGCAGGGCATCTTTGGCACTGAAACTACCGCGCCCGTCGCCGCACCCGCCCCGACGCTGGACCCGACACCGCCACCCCCGCCGCCAACAAATGCGACCACGGTTGATCAGTTCGACACCACGACTGAAGAGGACCGGGCAGCGGCAACCACCGTGGATGCGAGTGCCGAGACGCAAGAGCTGGGGACAACGATTGCCTCTCTGGGTCCACCGACTGAGCCAGGGATCTGGCTGAAAACACCCTTGGTGACCGAACTGACCGAGGGGCGGATTACCTATCAGGGCAAGTCCATCAACGTCGAATTGCGCCCATCCGGTGGGGCAGCCGGTTCAGGCAGTCAGATCAGCCTTGCGGCCATGCGCCTGATCGAGGCCCCATTGACGGGGCTGCCAGAGATTACGGTGTCTCGGCGGTAGATTGGGTTTAGCGTCGGACCGTAGAAGTCATTTTTTAGCGTCTGCGCCGACATAGCGCTTTACCAAAAGCCAACCGGCATATGCACTTTCCGCGATGGCTACGAAAAAAATTATGAGTATGATGCTCGTCATAATAGCATTTTGACTGTAAGCGATTAGGAAACGAAGGCTGATTACTATGCCGATCAGGAGCATCGCGAAGCCCGGTGCAGCCGCCACTGCCAGACCCAGATTGGACATCTCGCTGAAACGCTTTTTCTTGAGAAGATTGAGCGCCAATGCCGATCCTCCAATAAATGAAACCGTGAACCAATCTGATTTTGTAGCGCCAGATTAGTCAGTATTTTGGGTTATTTCACCCATCTTTGAGCTTTCTTGACGCCTCTTTCACTGCGAAGGGTTTCATCCGATCCGCGTGCCGGTCCAGAAATGCTCGCGTTCTGTCCGGATCGTGCTTTGACAATTCGCGCAGCCACCACGCGATTGCCTTTTGGATGAACCAGTCGTGGTCGTTCACGTAACCCACGGCCCAGCCCAGGACACGGTCGCGTGCGGCAAGTTCATCGGGCTTTGGGTTGTTCTGCTTTGTCCAGGGCAAGGTCATGACAAGTGCGGCGCGGCGGGTCCACATGTGGTCGGACGTTGTCCATGTTTCGACCTCATCCAGCCGTGTCGGATCAGCGACAAGCCGCTTTTGCCCTGCGATGCTGGCGTGATCGGCCACGGCCCAAGCGTCAAAATCAGGCACCCATGACACAATCAGGTCCCAAGCCGCCTGGTCACCAGGTCGAATGCGCGCCTGCGTCAGCAGCTTGGCCGCAGCCACCCGCCCTTCGTGAATGTTGCTTTTCCAAAGCCCCGCGGCCAGCCTCAGCCGTGCGTCCAGATCAAGCGCGGCGCGCCAGTCTTTGACCAGCCCATCAATCACCGGATTGGCCACACCCAGATAGGGGCGGTCCACTTTGTGATAGCGGTGCATCTCGGACGCCTTTTGCGCGTCCCCTGCCGCCCGTAGCGCCGCAATGGCCGCTTTTGGTGTCACTCCACCGTCACCGATTTTGCGAGGTTGCGCGGCTGGTCCACATCTGTGCCTTTGGCGATGGCCGTGTGATAGGCCAAGAGCTGCGCCGGGATCGCGTACAGGATGGGAGCAAGGAATGGGTCAATATCCGGCATCAGGATCGTGTCCCAGACGCCATCACCGGCTTCTTTCGCGCCTGTCGCATCGGTGATCAGCAGGACCTTTCCGCCACGCGCCATGACCTCTTGCATATTGCTGATGGTCTTGTCGAAGAGCGGATCGCGCGGAGCCATGACGATGACGGGGACGTGTTTGTCGACCAGCGCGATGGGCCCGTGTTTCAACTCGCCTGACGCATAAGCTTCGGCGTGTATATAGCTGATTTCCTTTAGTTTCAACGCGCCTTCATGCGCCAGCGGATACATCGCACCCCGGCCCAGAAACAGGATATCGCGCGCCTCGGCGAGTTTGCGTGAAATCCGGGTCGTCTTTTCCTCGATGCCGAGGGCGAGGTTCAAAAGGCCCGGCAGGCCGCGCAACGCTTGAAGTTTGGTGGCGAGGTCGGCGTCGGTTATCCGACCGCGTACATGGGCGGCCTGCAGCGCGAGGGTCGCGAGAACCGTCAACTGACAGGTAAATGCCTTGGTGGAGGCCACGCCAATCTCCGTCCCCGCAAGGATCGGTAAGGGCAGGTCGCTTTCCCGCGCGATAGAGCTTTCGGGAACATTGATCACCGACACGATCTTGTCGGCCTTGCCGTCCATATAGCGCAGGGCGGCGAGCGTATCTGCGGTCTCGCCCGATTGGCTGACGAACAAGGCCACCGTACCTGGCGTGACGGGCGGTTCACGATAGCGGAATTCTGAGGCGACATCGACCTCTACCGGTAGCGCTGCAATCTGCTCGAACCAGTATTTCGCAACCATGCAAGCCAGATAGGCGGTGCCGCAGGCGACCATGCTTAGGCGTTCCACTTTGGTAAAGTCCAGTCCGGGATGTGGGAGTGTCACCGCCGTTGCGTCCGCGTTGATGTAATGGGCCAGTGCGCCTTGCAACACGGTGGGCTGTTCCGCGATCTCCTTGGCCATGAAGTGTTTGTAGCCCGCCTTGTCGACCTGCGCGGTATCGATCTGGATCATCTTGACCGCGCGATTGGCGATATTGCCGTCATGATCGCGGATTTCGACACTGTCGCGGGTGACGACCGCCCAGTCGCCATCTTCGAGATAGGTGATCTGATCCGTCATGCCTGCCAAGGCGATCGCATCGGAGCCGACAAACATTTCGCCATCACCATGACCGATGGCAAGAGGTGGACCCATCCGTGCGGCGATCAAGAGGTCATCTTGGCCGTCGAACAGAAAGCACAATGCAAATGCGCCGTTCAACCGCGCGATGGTCTGCTCGGCAGCGTCACGCGGGCTCAGGCCTTGATCGATGTAATACTGCGCGACAAGTGCGACGGTTTCTGTATCGGTATCCGTTTCAAAGCCAATCCCTTTTTCAGCAAGAAACGCGCGCAATTCGCGGAAATTTTCGATAATCCCATTATGCACCACGGCAACCTTGCCAGCACGATGTGGATGCGCGTTACTGGTGGTTGGTGCGCCGTGTGTTGCCCATCGCGTATGGCCGATCCCTGCCTTGCCGGGTAAGGGGTCGTGAACGAGAAGATCGCTGAGGTTCACCAGCTTGCCAACGGCCCGCCGCCGGTCAAGGCGCAGATCGTTGATGGTGGCGATACCGGCGCTGTCATAGCCGCGATATTCCAATCGTTTCAGGGCCTCGACCAGGATAGGGGCCGCTTCATGATCACCAAGGACTCCGACGATGCCACACATGGGTTATTCTCCCTTCGCTTTGCGCGCTTTGAGTTTTTCGAGGAGGCGGACGGCAAAGCCAGCCTTGTTGTCCTGCCGGGCGCGTGCCACGGCCAGATCGCCATCCGGGACATCGCGGGTGATGACCGAGCCGCTGCCGGTCATCGCCTGATTGCCCACGGTCACGGGGGCGACCAGCATCGTATTCGATCCGATAAAGGCATCTGCGCCGATGATCGTTTTGTGCTTGAAGACACCATCATAGTTGCAGGTGATTGTGCCAGCGCCGATATTGCTGCGTTCGCCAACTTCCGCGTCACCGATATAAGACAGATGATTGACCTTGGCGCCTTCGGCCACTTGCGCATTCTTGATCTCGACGAAATTGCCGACCTTGACGTCCTCGGCCAGTTCCGCACCGGGGCGCAGCCTGGCATAAGGGCCCACGATTGCGCCACGCGACACATGACAGCCCTCAAGGTGCGAAAAGGCGCGGATTGTCGCCCCGCTTTCCACTGTTACGCCGGGGCCAAAGACGACGTGCGGTTCAATGACGGTGTCGCGCCCAATGACAGTGTCATGAGAGAAAAAGATGGTTTCCGGCGCGGTCAGGGTCACACCAACGGTCATCGCATTGTGGCGTGCCTGTTTTTGATACAGGGTCTCGGCTATCGATAAGCCAGCACGCGAATCTACCCCCAGCGTCTCGGCCTCGTCACATCTCACAACCGTTGCTGTAAGGCCCCTTGCGCGCCCCAGCCCGATAACATCCGTCAGGTAGTATTCACCAGCCGCATTGTCGTTATCCACGGCGTCGATCAATGCAAACAACGTTTCGGCCTTAGCGGCCACCACGCCGCTGTTACAAAGCCGCACCGCGCGTTCAGCCTCATCGGCATCCTTGAACTCGACGATCCGGTCGAGTTGGTCGTCCTGCATGATCAAACGGCCATAACGCCCCGGATCAGCCGCTTCAAAGCCCAGAACCACGATATCGTGGGTCAGTCGCGCGGCGGTCATTGCCGCGAGCGTTTCGGGACGGATGAAAGGCGTGTCGCCATAAAGGACCAGCGCATCGCCATCAAAGCCAGCCAACGCTGCGCGGGCTTGTCCAACAGCATGGTCG
>JBCBDL010000076.1:0-16962 GCA_038529695.1 Pseudomonadota bacterium
CATCCAGACATTGGGATAGACAAAGATTAAGGTAAAGGGTGACAGCCCATTGCGCCTGGTTTTTGACCGAAAAGTGGTGAATTCTCGTTGCATTTTTCGCGGCTTGGCCGCTTATCTGCGTGACGGCACAGTAATCGGTGAACGCAATGGCTTTTCTTTTGGGCGTGGATACAGGCGGGACGTATACCGATGCCGTCATCATCGATGAAACCGCAGATGCAGTCGTGGCGACAGCGAAGGCGCTGACAACGCGGCCTGATCTCGCCGGTGGCGTCGGTGCTGCCATTGATCTGGCACTGGCCGATACGGATTTGATGCCGGATCAGATTGGTCTGGTGTCTTTGTCGACGACCCTTGCGACCAATGCGCTTGTCGAAGGGCAGGGTGGGCGTATCGCCCTTGTGTTTATCGGGTTTGACGCGCCAGAGCTGGCCCGTGCCGGCCTGACAGAGGCGTTGCGCGGAGATCCCGTTATCCATCTTGCCGGCGGTCACGATCATGCCGGACATGAGGTGGCGGAACTTGATCAGGATGGCTTGCGCACCGGTTTGACCACATTGGATGATGGCGTCACCGCCTTTGCGGTTGCCGCCCGCTTTGCGACGCGCAATCCTGCGCACGAAATTGCCGTGCGTGATCTGATCCGTCACCAGACCGGCAAACCCGTGACGTGTTCGCACGAGCTTTCGGCCGCATTGGGCGGCCCCAAACGCGCGCTGACTGCGGTGCTGAATGCGCGGCTGATCGGCCTGATCGACGGGCTGATCACAGCATGTGAGTCACATTTGGCAGCACGTGGGATTGGTGCACGTCTCATGGTGGTTCGCGGCGATGGGGCGTTGGTGTCAGCGGCGCTTGCCCGCGAAAAGCCGATAGAGACGATCCTGAGCGGTCCGGCGGCATCTGTCGCGGGTGCGCAGTGGCTGACGGGCGAAGCTGATGCGCTTGTCAGCGATATTGGGGGGACAACAACGGATGTCTGTCTGCTGCGCGAAGGCCGCCCGATGATTGATCCGCAAGGCGCACGCGTCGGCCCGTTCCGCACGATGGTGGAGGCTGTGGCCATGCGGACGACCGGGCTGGGTGGTGACAGCGAAGTACATGTCAAAGAAGGTCTGACAGCAGGTCTGTTTCTTGGCCCGCGCCGTATGATGCCGATTGCGCTGGCTGCGCAGCATTTTCCTCAGATCGTTCATCCGGCCCTGGACCGGGCACTGGCGCAGGATATGCCTGCGCCAGATGGTGGTCAGTTTGTGCTACCATTATGGCGCGACAGCCCCGGCGGTCTTGATCCGCGCGAAGCAAGCATCGTGGCGCGGTTGGAACAGGGTCCGTTGCGGATGGGTGAGGCGGTTCAGACACGGATGGAACAACCCGCATTGAGCCGCCTCGTTGCGCGTGGGCTTATTATGATGGCAGGCGTGACGCCGTCGGATGCTGCGCATGTATCAGGTATGTTGCAGACATGGGATGCAGATGCTGCGCAAAAGGCGCTGACGCTGTTTGCCAGACGCCGTAGCGGTGATGGGCGGCGCTTTGCAACTGATGCGCAAGAGATGGCGCGTTTGATCATCGACCAACTGACTGCGCAGACGGTGGATTGCCTGTTGCAGACGGCCTTTGCCGAGGATGATCGCGATTGGTCCGATCCGGTCGCCTTGGCCCGACATCCGCTCGCCACCGCTGGTTTGGATCGCCATGCGGGGATCGTCAAAACGCATCTGTCATTGGGTGTTCCTGTGATTGGTCTGGGTGCCTCGGCGCATGCCTATTACAAACCTGTCGGCGCGCGTCTGGGCACGCGCATGGTGCTGCCGAAGCATGCCGATGTTGCAAATGCGATTGGTGCGGTTGTGGGTCAGGTGCAGATCCAGGCAACCGGCAGCGTGACCGGTGCGGGCGCCGGAACTTACGCCGTGCACATGCCACATGGTCTGCAAAAGTTCACTGACCGGGATACAGCGCTTGCCGCGCTAGAGATCGCTTTGTCCGATGAGGCTGCGGGCAAAGTCCGCGCCGCAGGCGTGGAAGAGATAAGCTTGCAGACCAGCTGCGATATCAAAGAGATCGATGTTGAGGGGCAAATGATGTTCATCGAGGCAACTTTGCGCGTCGTGGCCAGTGGCAGGCCGCGCATTGCAGTCGCCTGATTGTGTCAATCCAGTGGCTGTTTCTCACTTTCTTGTCAGGCTGATTGCTTGAACGGATTGGTTGCTCCACAAGGTTTGCGAAGTTTGGGACACCTATGAATGCTTGACCGGCGCGCACGTCAGATCATCGACCCGCCTCTGAACCAGATCGGACAGGGCCTTGCGGCACGCGGGTTTACGGCAGATGGCGTGACGCTGATCGGGCTTGCACTAGGGCTTTTTGCGGCATTGCTGATCGGGCTTGGCGCACCGGGTTTGGCATTGATCCCGCTGCTTGCCAGCCGATTGGCCGATGGTCTTGACGGTGCGGTGGCGCGTGCGACGAAAAAGACGGATTTTGGGGGATACCTCGATATCGCGGTCGATTTTTTGTTCTATGGCGCCATCCCAATGGCATTTGTGTTGCATGATCCCGTTGCCAATGGTGCTGCAGGGGCATTTCTGCTCGCGTCGTTTTACTTTAACGGAACCAGCTTTCTGGGGTACGCGATCCTTGCGGAAAAGCATGGGCACAAGACCGACGCGCAGGGGCAAAAGTCGCTGTATTACTCCAACGGCATCCTTGAAGGGACCGAGACGATTGTGTTCTTCGTGATCCTGTGCCTGCTGCCGCAATACTTTTCACCGCTGGCCTGGGTGTTTGGCACCTTGTGCTTTGCAACCGCCACATTGCGGATCTACGCCGCCAAACAAATCTACACGACGTAAAGGACCACTCACATGAAACAACTTGCCGTTTTGGCCGCACTTATGGCCCCGGTGCCCGCTCTTGCCGATATCGACCCGTCAAACTGGGATGCCGTGACAGCCGAAGCCGAAGGTCAGACCGTGTTCTGGAATGCCTGGGGTGGGTCGACAACCACCAATGACTTCATCGCATGGGTTGGTGACCGTGTTGCCGAGGATTATGGCGTCACCCTGGAGCATGTGAAGCTGACCGATACCGCAGATGCCGTCACCCGTGTGCTGTCTGAAAAACAAGCGGGCGAGAATGACGACGGCGCTATCGATATGATCTGGATCAACGGGGCAAATTTCGCCGCGATGAAGGAAGCGGACCTGCTATTTGGGCCCTATGCCGAACAACTGCCAAACTGGGCGATTGTTGATACCGAGGGCAAGTCGGTTCAGACGGACTTTACCGTTCCAACAGAGGGTTTCGAAAGTCCGTGGGCCATGGCGCAGGTCGTCTTCGTTCACGATACAGCGGACATGCCTGAAGGTTTGGGTTCGATGCAGGCCCTATTGGAATGGACGCAGGCGAACCCCGGTCGCTTCAGCTATCCCCAGCCACCAGATTTTCTGGGTACAACCTTTCTGAAGCAGGTTTTGGTCGATATTCTGCCCGATCCATCCGTGCTGGCCGTACCTGCGACGGATGAGAATTACGATGTGGTCACAGCATCCCTCTGGGCCTATCTTGACGCGCTTACGCCCAATCTGTGGCGCGAGGGTAAGGCATATCCGGCGACGGGAACCGCGATGTTCCCGCTGATCGCGGATGGAGAGCTTGATCTGTCAATCTCGTTCAGCCCTGGCGCAGCCTCGACAGCGATTGCCAACAACGAACTGCCGCCATCTGTGCGCACGTTCGTTTTGGATAAAGGCACTATCGGCAATGCGTCCTTTGTGGCGATCCCTTACAATTCCGGCTCAAAGGCGGGGGCGATGGTTGTCGCGAACTTCCTGATGTCGCCCGAAGCGCAGGCCCGCGCGCAAGATCCCAACATCTTAGGCTATGGCACCGTATTGGATATGGATGCACTGACATCCGAAGACCGGGCCTTGTTCGACGCGCTTGATCTGGGTGTGGCGACGCTGACGCCGGCTGAGTTGGGGACGGTTCAAGCCGAACCCCATCCCAGTTGGATGACACGCATCGCGGATGATTGGATGACCCGCTACGGTGTCGCACAATAGGGCGCGGTGCAGATGATCCTGTGATGTCCCGGGCGATGTCCGGGACGGCCCCGGCGACGAAATCCCGCCGGTTCTTACCGCTATTGCCCGCGCTGACACTGCTTGCGATGTTGGGGCCTGTTGCCGCAGGGCTCTGGGGGACGTTTTTGCCTGCGTTTGGGCATTTGCCTGCTGCCGGTCTGACTGGTCCGACACTTGATCCGTTTCGTGATTTATTCGACTGGGCAGGGCTGCCCCGCGCAATGCTGCTGTCGATTTCAACCGGGCTGCTAGCGACCTCAATTTCGCTTCTGATCGTGATGCTGGTGACGGCAGGATGGTCCGGCACACGTCCATTTCGCATGCTGGAACGGCTGTTATCGCCGCTTTTGTCCGTCCCACATGCCGCCGCCGCCTTTGGCCTGGCATTTCTGATCGCCCCATCGGGTTGGCTCGCCCGCCTGTTTTCCCCTGCGGTGACCGGGTGGGAGCGGCCACCGGACCTGCTGATCGTGCAGGATACCTGGGGCCTGACGATGACGGCCGGGTTGGTCGTGAAAGAGGTGCCATTCCTGTTGCTGATCACCTTGGCCGCACTGGGTCAGGCGGACGCACATCGCAGCGTCACCATTTCGCAGGCCTTGGGCTATGGCCGGGTCACGGGGTGGTTGAAGACGGTTTTTCCACGCGTCTACGCGCAGATCAGGCCGCCCATCTACGTGGTTCTGGCCTATTCCATGTCCGTTGTGGATGTGGCCGTGATCCTGGGCCCGAATACGCCGCCATCGCTGTCTGTGCAGATCGTCAAATGGATGTCTGATCCCGACCTTGCCATGCGGCTGGAAGGTGCGGCAGGCGCGCTGGTTCAACTGGGGCTGGTTATTGGCGCATTGCTGTTCTGGCGACTAGGCGAAGTTGCGGTTGCGGGGCTTGGCCGCCGTTGGATCGCATCAGGCGCGCGAGGGCGGCTTGACCCGCTGGTCGCAGAGCTGGCGCTTTTGGCGGGGGCTGCGTCCGCGCTTGCCGTATTGCTTGGCCTTGTGGTTCTGACGATCTGGTCCTTTGCAGGTTTCTGGGGGTTTCCTGATGCGTTGCCCGATCAGTTGACATTGCGCAACTGGATGCGGTTCGGCCCTGGCACGTTAGAGGCGCTGGGCGAAACCGCGTTGATTGCCATCACTGTTGCGTCGGTCGCGTTGGCCCTGACAATCGGCTGCCTTGAGGCAGAGTATCGCTATGGCTTGTCCTTCAGCGCACGGGCGGTGTGGTTGCTTTACCTGCCGCTTCTGGTGCCGCAAACCGCATTTCTGCCGGGCTTGCAGACACTGATGCTGAATATTGGCGCGGATGAAGGGCGGTTTCCGGTCATGCTGGCGCATCTGGTGTTTGTGTTGCCGTATGTCTTTTTGTCGCTCGCGGATCCGTATCGGGCCTGGGACACGCGCATGGGTACGATAGCTGCAGCGCTGCGGGCCAGCCCAAATGGTGTGCTGTGGCGGGTCCGTTTGCCGATGTTGTTGCGCCCGATCCTGACCGCGTTGGCGGTAGGTTTGGCCGTATCCGTGGGGCAATACCTGCCCACATTGCTGATCGGCGGCGGGCGTGTCGCGACGCTCACGACGGAAGCGGTGGCGCTTGCCTCTGGCGGTGATCGTCGTGCCATTGGGGTGTACGGCCTGATGCAGACGGGTGCTGCACTGGTGCCATTCGCGCTTGCTTTGCTGGTGCCTGCGCTTGTGTGGCGCAATAGAAGGGGTTTACGCCATGGATAAAGGGCTGTCCTTGCGCAATGTATCGATTTCCAAGGATGGCGTGCTGCTCTTGTCGGTTCATCATGATGTCGGTCCAGGTGAGGTGTTGACCATCATGGGCCCGTCCGGTGTGGGCAAATCGACGCTCTTGGCTTATATCACCGGCACGCTCTCTTCGAATTTCGCAGCAGAGGGCGAAGTCTGGCTGGACGGCCATAACGTCACGCATGCCGCCCCGCACCAACGCCGGGTGGGTATCCTGTTTCAAGATGATCTGCTGTTCCCGCATCTATCTGTCGGATCCAATCTAGCCTTTGGTTTGCAGCCGGGCGGTACGGCGGCAATGCGCACGGCAAAGATCGATGAGGCGTTAGAAGAGGTCGGGCTGAGCGGCTTTGCTGACCGTGACCCTGCCACCTTATCCGGTGGGCAGAAGGCGCGGGTTGCATTGATGCGGATGCTTTTGTCTGAACCCTGCGGGCTGTTACTTGACGAGCCGTTCTCGCGCCTCGATGCGGCCTTGCGTGCGCAGGTGCGCAATATGGTCTTTGATCGGGCTCGTGCGCGTGAACTGCCGGTGCTGATGGTAACACATGACGCTGAAGATGCCCGCGCAGCAGGCGGGAAAATTATCATGCTCGGTCAGCAGACCTGATGTTTTTCGGATCAGAATTAGCAAAGTATTAAGGTCTATCAGCCAACGCTCTGCGGTGCGGGAGTGGAGCATTCAATTGGAGCGTTTTGTCAGGATAACAGCCCCCGACGGAAGGCTTGATTTCGTGATAAAGTTGGGCGTGCTGATGCTGATCTGCGGCGCATTCAACCATATCCGCGATATGCTGAAATATGGTCTTGGGGCGCATGGGACATTTCTGTCAAATTTCTTCGAAGCCGGCTTTACGGCCCTGCCGATGTGTACCTTTGCCTTGCTGCTGATGGGTCATCAGAATGCCTTGCAAAAGCGGCTTTATCGGCAGGCAACACAGGATCAATTGACGGGGCTACACAACCGCCGTTGGTTTATGGAGAACACGCCAGAGCAGATGCAGGCTGGCCAGACGCTGCTCATCCTGGATATCGACAGGTTTAAGCTGATCAACGATACCTATGGTCACGCGGTTGGTGACCGATGTCTTGCCGCCGCTGCTGCGCATCTTCGCGCGACTATCAGAAAGTCCGATCTTTGTGCCCGAATTGGCGGTGAAGAATTTGCCGTCCTGCTGAACGACGCCGACCGCAGCTGCATTCAGAGTATTGCAGCGCGCATCAGCAATGGGTTTGATTTTGATGCAGGTGATGCAAAGACCATACGGGTGACGGCATCTGTGGGCGTATCGGCTGACGCCCAGACACGTTCGCAGGCATTCAAGTGCGCTGATGATGCGGTATATCAGGCCAAAGCAGCGGGTCGTGCGCGTTATGTCCTGGCAGATACCATAGCGGGCAACGCTGCGCCCCCATTGTCCGCGCTCGCGCTTTAGGCGCTATTCCAGGCGCTCGACCAGTTCGACCCGGCGATTAAGCTGGCGACCGGCCTCGTTCTTGTTCGAGGCCAAAGGTGCCGCAGGTCCAACGCCGATGGGTTGCAGACGTGTGATATCAATCTCATAGTCACGCCCAAGAGCATCGATAATGGCCGCAGCCCTATCCTGCGACAGTTGCATGTTCAGTGCGAATGATCCGGTGTCGCTTGTATGGCCAACTACGTAGAAATTGCCGGGGCGGTCACGCAGGACATTGGCAATAATCTCGATCGATGGGGTGGATGACGGGCGAAGAACCGAACTGCCCACATCGAATTGGACACCATACAGGATCG
The DNA here is from genome assembly GCA_038529695.1 of Pseudomonadota bacterium. Taxonomy (GTDB): domain Bacteria; phylum Pseudomonadota; class Alphaproteobacteria; order Rhodobacterales; family Rhodobacteraceae; genus Yoonia. The sequence goes on from JBCBDL010000076.1 coordinate 7,620, forward strand.
CCTTGCCTTCAGCATCCATCCCGGACGTCACACCCAGTTCGCTGATCGTGACGGTGTCATCGGCCATGATGGCGCGGGTGACCTCTTCCATACGGTAGTAGTTTCGGTCGGCAGAGATTGTCAGGGCGAAATACGTCTCTTCCGTCGGCGTTTCGCGCCGGGCTGACAGGTAGTAGCCGGATGCGCTTTGCAGGTAATTCAGGATCGTTCCGGCATTATTTGCATCGCCGATAGGTGCAAATGTGCGGTTGCCGTTGACATCTTTTAAATCACGGACCCAAAAGCGGGATCCTGATCCAGCGTCAGGATAAGGCGTGGCCTGAAGCGCGCGGGCGAACAGAAGTTCAAATCCAGCCTCTTCCAGCGCGTTTTCAAAGCTGCGCGAAATCTCCAATACTGACTTTTCCCGCGGCCCGTTCACCAGCGTCACCCGCGTGATGCCCTCGGCAGAAAAATGGGCAAAAGTCTCGCCCGACGTGTCGTCGTCAACCAGCATGGTGATCTGGTCGAATTCGACGGCATATTGTGCCGAGATTTCACTGCCCGCAAAGGGTTGGATCGCTGTGGGTTCCTGGGCAAAAAGGGTTGTTGGCGTCAGAATGATGATGAGGGTCTTCAGAGCGGTCAAAAGCGAAACACGCATGTTGGTCGTCCTATGGCAATGGCATGTTGACAATGATTCAAAATTAATACGCTTTGCCACATTGGCCAGATGTCTTGCGGAAATGAATGCTAGAAACGCCAACCCGGCCTGCGTGGCACGCGCACGGCGAGCATTGGTTTGAGCAGGGGTGACCTGAACCGGTTGAGGTCGAGTGCTTCGTGCACGCCGGTCACAACCTCGCCGTCCAGTTGGGTTTGCACAGCAGAGCGGGAATAGAATGGCGCATCCAGCATGTTGAGTACCTGTGTCGGCATGACCCCCCGATCAGCGCGCGTCTCGCGTTTGACCTGCCAAAGCGAGCGTTTGAATCGGGTGCGCGGTGGTGCGGCAACGATCTTTGCATTGCCGTTACCGTCAAATGCGAGCGCGGTGTCCAGCGTCGTGCCGTCCCGCCGCACTGCATCATAGATACATGTGGCCCCTGATTTGGTCGGATAGCGGCCCCATGTCCAGAAACTGAAATCCTGTTCCAATGCGCGGGTGCCGAAATTGGCGTCGAAATAGCCATGACCGGACCATTGCCAGCCCTTCGCCTCTAGCTCGACCGTGATGTCAGAGGATGGCGCGAAAGGCCGCCAAATATGGGTTCCATCAGGCGTAAGCGGTAGTTCGACATTGGTCATCGCGTGCGGGTTTACGGTAATCTGCCCGCGCACCCGGCTGATCAGGGGTGGGCTGCTGATTTCGTCTATGTCGATGACAAGGTCTTTGCCTGTCCAATGCATGGAAGACGGCCCAACCTGAAAGGTGTCCGGTGTGGTGTGCAGCGCAGTGCGTCCGCGATCAGTCATCGTGAAGCGTCCGCCAGGGCCGTAGGTTGCGACGTTGATGCAGCAGTGATTGGCCGGGTCGCGCCGCCCCGACCATGCATACCATGGTGAAAATACCGACCCGATGAACCCTATGACAGAGACCGCTTTGGTGCCACAGTCGCTGATCCCGTCGACATACCACCAAGCATAGCCGTTTGGCGGGACATCGAGGTGGAAGCAAGGTCCGTCATGATCGCCGCGGCCGCGTGCTGGCCTGAGAGCGTCGCCATTGGCACCCCCGCCCCTGGGTGCGCCCCGCCCCCGCACAGATAGAGACCCGGTATCTTTGTTCGCGCTGTCGGGCGCTTGAACGCCGCCATCAGCCCATGCGGGCTGCGCCCGTAAAGGGAACCTTGGCTCGCCGGAAACAGCGCGTCGAAGTCGTGTGGCGTTGTCAGTGCCTGCGGTCCGGGTGTTGGGTTGAAGGTCAGACCGAATTGGCCCAGCCGGTTGAAAATCTGTGTCTGACATGGGGCTACTTCCTTGTCTGGGTCGCGCGGGATAGGCGGGCCGTTCATAATGATTTCAAAGCGCTGCGTAGCGTCGGGGGCGACGGCACGGTGATCCTGGGCGCATAAGTAAAGTGTCGCGTCGGTGGGCATTTGGCCTCTGGCGAGCGCCGCGAACTCGGCCTCAGGGTCATGACCGAAGAACACCGTATGATGCGCCAGATCGACGCCCTTCGGTGCAGCGGCAAAGGCATGGACATAGGCCGACAGGCTGCGCGGCGTGACGTGGTTGCGGTTGATCGCCTTTTGCGGAGCAGCGCCGAGCAGCACAGTATGCAGCGCGCGCGGATCGCCGTTGAAAAGCACGATGTCGGCGGGGAAGTGACGATCCGCTGTTTCAACGCCTGTTGCTTTGTCGCCTGACTGGCTGATGCCGATCGCCTGCGTGTTGTATATGAACGTCGCGCCGCGTGCCTTTGCGAGCGTCTCGATCGTTTTCGCAAGCTTGTGCATGCCGCCTGTGACAGACCAGACCCCCCGCGCCTCTGCCTGCCAGATCAGCGAGAGAATCGCAGGCGATGCATAGGGTGATCCACCCACATAGGTGGCGTAGCGCCCGAATAATTGCGCCAGGCGCGGGTCGCGAAAGGATGATCCTAGCAGCCCGGCCAATGTCTTATGTGGGGCCATATCGCCGATCAGGCGGGGCTGTTTCAGCACAACTTTCGTGACGGCCATCTGGTCCGGCTCTGCTGTTTGCATCATGGGTTGATCAAACGCCGCGAATAGGCGCTTCGCGCGGGCAGAGAATGCCGCGAATTCGCGTCCGGCTTTGGCGCCGAAGGCCGCTGTCACATTGGCAAGGCTTTGTTCCGGGTCTGCCATCAGGTCAAGCGTTGCGCCGTCATCCCAGTAATGGCGGGCCAGTGTTTTCAGGGGGGTCAGCGTCAGGTGATCGCTTAGCGCCTCACCCACATCGGCAAAAAGCGTCTCAAAAACCGGGCGCATGGTCAGGACGGTGGGGCCTGCATCAACGGGACCCGCCGCAGACGGGACCACCCGCATCTTGCCACCGGGTGCGGGATGCATGTCGAGCACTGTCACGTCACAGCCGTGATGCGCCAATCGCAACGCTGCGGCCAGCCCGCCGATGCCGGCGCCAATGATCACGACTTTGGGGCTTGCCTGGTTCATCCGGTTGTCTGACTCGCGTGTTAAATTTGATTTACATTGACACATGTAAACTAAAATGGACAGTATGAAGCGCAAAGGGGATACGCGCATGAAGATAGCAGAGCGGATCGAAACCACGATGGCTGCGGCGATCCGGGCTGGTCAGGGTGGAATTGCTCCATCGAAGCTGGCCGCGGCGTTGGAATATGCGGTGACACCCGGCGGTGCGCGGATCAGACCAACGATCCTGACCTCGGTTGCAATGGCCTGTGGCGATGATCGGCCCGCACTGACGAATACTGCTGCTGTCGCGCTGGAGGTCATTCATTGCGCCAGTCTGGTTCATGACGATCTGCCCTGTTTTGATGATGCGGATATGCGCCGGGGCAAACCCGCGCTGCATCTGGCATATTCTGAGCCACTTGCGGTGCTGGCAGGTGACAGCCTGATCATCATGGCGTTTCAGCTTTTGGCGCGGGCGGCCCCGGCAGATCGGGCGCTGGCCCTGATTGATATTCTGGGTACCCGCACGGGTATGCCCTTTGGCATCTGTGCCGGGCAAGGATGGGAGAGCGAGGATCAGATTGATCTGTCGGCCTATCATCAGGCGAAAACCGGCGCCTTGTTCATTGCCGCGACCCAGATGGGGGCAGTTGCCGCCGGTCAGGACGCAGAACCGTGGGAAGAGCTGGGCGCGCGGATTGGCGAAGCATTTCAGGTCGCTGACGATTTGCGCGATGCGCTTTGCGACGAAGAAACGCTTGGCAAACCCGCTGGGCAGGACGATCTGCATGGTCGTCCAAATGCGGTAGCCTCATTTGGTGTTCAGGGGGCGATCCAGCGCTTTGACGATATATTGAGCGGTGCGATTTCGTCGATCCCCGCCTGCCCGGGTGAGGCGGCCTTGGCCCAAATGGTCCGAGCATATGCCGATAAACTGGTGCCTGATGGCGCACGCCGCAGGCCCACCGTTCCGGGCGAATAGTGGCCAATATCGACATGTCCGGTGCGCAGGTTGCACCAAAGTCGCGCCGCCCGCGCGCTGCATCCCGCCTGACAAAACTGATCGCATCGCGTGGATTTCAACGCTGGGCTGCCCGGTTTCCACTGACCCGTCGCATTGTGCGGTCCGAAGGTGAGGCCATGTTCGATCTGGTGGCAGGGTTCTGTCACAGTCAGATTTTGCGCGCATTCGTGGAATTTCGGATTCCGCAAATGCTGCTGCAATATGAATTGACCCTTGATGCGATAGCGGACGAGGCAGATGCCCCACTTGACCGGATGCATGTTCTACTATCTGGCGCTGTGGCAATTGGTCTGCTCAAACGGCGCAAGTCAGGGCGTTATGCGCTGACCACACGCGGTGCCGCGCTAGCCGGCGTACCGGGACTTGCCGGCATGATTTCGCATCACGATGTCCTGTACTTGGACCTCGCTGATCCAGTGGCGTTTTTCCGTGGTGAGGTTGAGACAGAGTTGGCGGAATTCTGGCCTTACGTTTTTGGCGCGGGTGGCGAGACCGACCCGGATGTCACAGCAACCTATTCGAAGCTGATGGCTGACAGCCAAGTTTTGGTAGCCGAGGACACGCTCGCGGCTGTGTCGCTGAGCGGCGTGAACCGCATTATGGATGTAGGTGGCGGCAGCGGTACTTTTTTGCAGGCCGTTGGCTCTGCATATCCCGATCTGTCCATGACTTTGTTTGATTTACCTGCCGTCGTGCCAAGCGCCAAGGCGCGATTTGATGACAACGGCATGGCGGGTCGGTTGAACATCGTGCCGGGTTCTTTTCGCGACGATGACTTGCCGCAAGGCGCAGACCTGATCAGCCTGATCCGTGTTTTGTATGATCACAGCGATGAAACGGTCATCGCCCTTTTGCGCGCGGTTTATGATGCACTGCCGGATGGCGGGTCTGTTTTGGTGTCAGAGCCGATGACGGGGGGCGATCATCCGCAGCGTGCGGGAGATGCCTATTTTGCGCTGTATTGTATGGCGATGCGGACCGGCAAGGCGCGGTCTGCCGATCAGATTGCGGCGCTTTTGGCCGAGGCAGGCTTTGCCGATTTGGAAAAACCCAAGTCACGGCGACCCTTCATCACCTCTGTTGTGACAGGTGTAAAGCAAAGTTGACACTTTATGTGTCCAAACTAATTGACACTGGGTCACGTAAAGCTAAACTGACACTAGGACAGAGTGCCGCAGTTTGAGTCTCCCGACCCCTGCAGCGCTGAGGAGAAGACGTTGGAAACCAAGGCCGTTATCCTGAATGCCCCCGGTGCGTTGGCGCTGGACACGGTGGGAATCACAGCGCCTGAAGCTGATGATCTTGTCGTTGCAATCCGGCATTCCGGGATTTCAACGGGCACCGAAAAACTGTTCTGGACCGGGGAGATGCCCCCATTCCCCGGTATGGGCTACCCGCTGATCCCCGGCTATGAGGCCGCAGGTGAGGTGGTCGAAGCCGGTCCCGACAGCGGATACCGCGTGGGCGAGCATGTCTTTGTCCCCGGTGCGAGCTGTTATGAGGGCGCACATGGCCTGTTTGGCGGTGCCGCCGAGACGGTTGTTACCAAAGCATCGCGCGTTACACGGATTGATCGTGGTTTGGGGGCCGCTGGTGCATTGCTGGCACTTGCCGCCACCGCACGCCACGCAATGGCCGGGCCCGGCAAGGCCGTGCCTGATCTGATTGTCGGGCATGGAGTTCTAGGGCGCTTAATGGCGCGTCTGACCATCGCCGCTGGTGCGCCTGCGCCAACGGTTTGGGAAATTGATCCGGTCCGGATGTCGGGTGCGGAAGGTTACGACGTCGTTTCGCCTGATACTGATGACAGGCGCAACTACAAATCCATCTATGATGCGTCGGGTCGGGGCGATCTTTTGAACGACCTGGTCGGCCGTATTGCCAAGGGTGGTGAGATTGTCCTTGCGGGCTTCTACACTGATCCGCTGCAATTCGCCTTCCCGCCCGCCTTTATGAAAGAGGCGCGCTTCCGCATCAGCGCGGAATGGTCCGCTGACGACATGGTCGCGACCAAGGCGCTGGTCGAGGCGGGGACGCTCGAACTCGCCGACCTGATCACACATCAACGCTCGGCCACTGCTGCGCCAGAGGCTTACGAGACCGCGTTTACCGATCCGGCCTGCCTGAAAATGATTTTGAACTGGGGAACCGCATGAAAGATTCCGTTGATGGAAAGCCTGCCGGTGGGCGGGACATTCCAAACCTGAAGGATTTCGATCAGCGTCTGCGGGATGAGGCGGCAGTGGAGCCCACGCTTGAAGTGCCGCAGGGCGAACCCACGTCGAAAACCCAGATCATCGCGATCTATGGCAAGGGCGGGATTGGCAAGTCATTCACCCTGGCAAACCTCAGCCACATGATGGCCGAGATGGGCAAACGGGTGCTGCTGATCGGCTGTGACCCGAAATCGGACACAACCAGCCTGCTTTTCGGCGGGAAGGCCTGCCCCACGATCATCGAAACCTCGGCGAAAAAGAAGATCGCCGGTGAAGAGGTACAGATCGGTGATGTCTGCTTCAAACGTGGCGGCGTGTTCGCGATGGAGCTTGGGGGCCCAGAGGTGGGCCGTGGCTGCGGTGGCCGCGGTATCATCCATGGGTTCGAATTGCTTGAAAAGCTGGGTTTCCACGATTGGGACTTTGACTATGTCCTGCTGGATTTCCTGGGTGACGTCGTCTGCGGCGGCTTCGGCCTGCCGATTGCGCGCGATATGGCGCAGAAAGTTATTCTGGTAGGCTCAAATGATCTCCAATCGCTTTATGTTGCTAACAATGTCTGCTCGGCAGTCGAATATTTCCGCAAACTTGGTGGTAATGTTGGGGTCGCCGGACTTGTCATCAACAAGGATGACGGAACCGGCGAGGCCCAGGCTTTCGCCAAGGCAGTTGACATTCCTGTCCTTGCTGCAATCCCGCAAGATGACGACCTGAGAAAGAAATCCGCGAATTATCAGATCGTTGGTACCCGTGAAAGCCAATGGGGTGAGATGTTTGAAGGGCTGGCTTCGGCTGTGGGCATGGCCCCTCCGGTGCGCCCGACACCGCTGGATCAGGATGGTCTGCTTGGTCTGTTCGACAGCAAGGATACGGGCGCAGATTACGAACTGATCCCGGCCACGGATGTCGATATGCGCGGCAAGAATGCCAAGCCGAAAGAAAGCCTGGAGGTCATCTATGACGATGCCTGAACAGGCCAAGAACATCCCAGAAGACGTACGCCAGATGATGGCACGTGCCCGTCCGGAACAGATCAAGCGTCTGCTAGATGATATTGCGCGGCTGCCGGTGAAGGAGGCCACGCGTTATGACGCATGAACCCGGCACCAAAGGCTATGAAGTGGGCTATGATGAGGCGGGCAAGGTCCAAATCATCGAAGGTGTCGCGCGTGACAAGGTGCCGGGTGATTTGCCCGAAAACGCACAGCAAACCGCCCTTGAGGGTGGCTGCACGGCTGGGTCTGACACGATGGAGGCCGCCGCGCGGGCGGTGGGCAAATCCGACATTCTTGACCAATACGCAAAGGACTATCCGCAAGGACCTCATGACCAGCCGCAGTCAATGTGCCCGGCTTTCGGGTCTTTGCGCGTAGGCCTGCGCATGAAGCGCGTGGCAACTGTGCTGTCCGGCTCTGCCTGCTGCGTTTATGGGCTGACCTTCGTGTCGCATTTCTATGGCGCGCGTCGGTCGGTTGGCTATGTGCCGTTCAATTCCGAGACGCTGGTCACGGGTAAGCTGTTCGAAGACATCCGCGAAAGCGTTCACGACATGGCTGACCCGGATCGCTACGACGCGATTGTGGTGACGAACCTGTGTGTACCGACGGCCTCTGGCGTGCCGCTGCGGCTGCTACCGAAGGAAATCAACGGCGTGCGGATTGTCGGTATCGACGTGCCGGGTTTTGGTATCCCAACCCATGCAGAGGCGAAGGATGTCTTGGCAGGCGCAATGCTGAACTATGCCCGCGAAGAGGTCGCTGCTGGTCCCGTGCAAGCGCCCGTTGGCGGCAAGTCGGACCGTCCGACCGTTGCCTTGCTTGGTGAGATGTTTCCCGCCGATCCGATGATGATCGGTGCGATGCTGGCACCTTTGGGTCTGGCGGCAGGTCCGGTTGTCCCCACCCGCGAATGGCGCGAGCTTTATGCCGCATTGGATTGCGGTGCCGTCGCTGCGATCCATCCGTTCTACACGGCATCAATCCGCGAATTTGAAGCGGCTGGGCGTCCAATCATTGGCTCTGCTCCTGTCGGTTACAACGGCACGGCGGCGTGGCTGATGAATATTGGTGAGGCGTTCAATATTCCTGCCGCACAGGTTGCAGCTGCACAAAACGCGTTTCTACCCGCGATAAGTGAAGCGCTCAAATGCGCGCAGATCAACGGGACGGTGACCTTGTCGGGGTATGAAGGGTCAGAACTGCTTGTTGCGCGGTTGTTGATAGAAAGCGGGGCGGATGTGCCCTATGTCGGCACCGCCTGCCCCAAAACGAAATGGTCGCAGGATGATGCGGAGTGGTTGGCCTCGCGCGGTGTGAAGGTCGTTTACCGTGCGTCGCTAGAGAGTGATTTGGCGGCGGTTGACGCGATCAAACCCGATCTCGCGATTGGCACCACACCCGTTGTGCAGCATGCCAAAGAACACGGCATTCCGGCGCTCTATTTCACCAATCTGATTTCGGCCCGGCCACTCATGGGGCCAGCGGGTGCTGGCTCGCTGGCTCAGGTGGTGAATGCCGCGATTGCCGGAAAAGAGAAGATGGACACGATGCGCGCATTCTTTGAGGGCGTGGGGAATGAAGACACCGCAGGTGTCTGGGAGGGTGATCCCAATGTGCGGCCGGATTTCCGTGCCCAACATCAAAAGAAGCTCGACAAGATGGCACGCGTCGCGAAGGCGGAGCGGATGATATGAAGAATTTTTTCCAAAATTCTTCAGTCGGCAAAAATCTTCGTTACGAAGATTTTTCTGCGCCGACAGGAGGTGCGTCATGCTCGTAACGGATCATGATCGTGCTGGTGGCTATTGGGGTGCAGTTTACGCCTTCTGCGCCGTGAAAGGTTTGCAGGTGGTCATCGACGGCCCGGTTGGCTGTGAAAACCTGCCGGTCACTTCGGTGCTACACTATACCGACGGCTTGCCGCCGCATGAACTGCCGATCGTGGTCACCGGCCTCGGCGAAAGCGAGATGGGCGAAGGTACCGAAGAGGCGATGAAGCGTGCT
>JBCBDL010000077.1:0-16868 GCA_038529695.1 Pseudomonadota bacterium
CCCGCATGGCGCGCCCAATAGGTCTGATAATCCTCTTTGTCGGCCTCATCTGCCGGGCGCTTGGCAGCGATGTAGGGCGGCAAGGGCATCGCGCCCACATCCGCCAAAGCCTTGTCAAAATCGTCACCCGTCAGATTGAAGCGCAAATGCGCCTGCCCATCGGCACGTGCTGCAACAACGGCTGATAGTGCATCCGAGAAAACAATCTCTTCCCCATCACGCACCTTTTTCAGAGGCTTGACGAGCGCCGACCATGTCCCATCCGCCTGCGGCTCCAGCAAAGTCACCTCAATCCGGGCGACGGTTTCGCCCGCTTCGCCGGACCGGTGGCGTTCACCCGACAGGCGCGCAGGGATCACCTTGGTATCGTTCAGGATCAGACGATCACCCGGCTGCAGGATATCTGGCAACTCATTCACAATGCGGTCCGAAATTGCATCACCATCCGCAAGCAAAAGCCGCGCAGAAGATCGCGGGCGCGCCGGACGTGTGGCGATCAACCGCTCCGGCAGATCAAAATCAAAGTCGCTTAGCTTCACTGACTAAGCTCCGGCGCTGGACGTCGAAAGATCTCGCGGAACATCCCCGGTGTCAGCGCCGAGAGCGGGTTGACCAGCACCTGAGGTGCAGACACCGTGCCACCAATGTTGAAATTGAAACCGATCAAACCTTCGCCTTTCCGGGTCAGAAAACTGCCGATGCTGTTGACCAGATAGAATGGCGAAACAACACCTTGCAGGTCCAACTGCCTGCTGGCCAGCGTGTAGGTCCCATCGACCGAAATGCCAAGCCCCGGACCAACCGCGCTGGCCTGCGACACGATGACCTGCGCAGGGGTAAGCCGGAATGACGCATCGACCTCATCAAAGGCCAGGCCCTGCCCGTCCAATTGCTGCAAAAGACCAACCACACTGATCGCGTCCAAAAGTGCGGCAATGGTGGGGGCGTCCTGCACACGCACGCCGCGCACCCGCAACGTGCCGTCAAATTGACCGGGATCGCCTGTTGGCAGCAATGTCAGATCCAACACACCGTCGCTGGCATTTCGCATGAAGCCCGCCGCGCGCAGAACGCCGCCCGCATCATCACTTTGCAGGCGCACAGCAGCGCGGCCATTGCGCGGCGCGACTGTCCCGCGAACGGGCGTCTCGCCGTTCACGCGCCCCTGAAACTGGCCGACAAAACCACTATTCCCACGAAAATCACCGCGAAAATCGGTCAGGGCGATGCCTTCGGTCACCTGCAAACGGTCAAGGGCGATTTCAACGGGTCCGCTTTGCCCACCCTGACCACCACCAAACCGCGCCCGGCGCAGATCAAGCGTGCCGCCGGCCAATTCAACCGCCAACGCCTCGCCCGCTCCGCGGCCGCGCAAGATCACGGGTGCGTCCAGCCAATCATCGATACGCACGCGGCTGAATGCGGCGCTATCAAGTCCGCCACCGTCAGCAAAGGCAATGCGTCCTTCCGCGCTGAGCCCGCCTGCACTGATTTCGATGTTTGAAATCTCCGGTGCCGCACCCAGCGTGCCTTCAATCAGTAGCGCACCTTCTGCGGCCGCCGGTTTTGACCATCCGAGGGCTGGAATCGCGATCTGCAAGCCGCGCAAATCGGACTCCAATTGGAATGTGGGCGGGGCGCCTTCCTGCAAATCGATCGTCAACTGCCCCGCGCCCTGCCCCGCAATTGTTCCCGGAGGCAGTTGGATATCAAAGGCATCCAGAAAATCAGGCGACAATGTGACATCCGCCTGAACCCGACTGGTCCCATTATCCGGGCCGCGAAACGGCCTTTCCCAAATCGCATTCGCCGTCGCGCCGTTGACATTCACCGGACCCGTCAGTCGCAAACCCGCCGGGTTGGCCACGACACGCAAACGTGGCGCGACAAGACTTCGATTGGGGATCAGATCACTGCGGACACGCTCCACATCAGCCACCATATCAAAGGCCACTTCGTCGGGTCGCGCGCGTGGCTTCAATGGCCAGTCCAGTGTTCCAGTCAAACGTGCCCGCCCGTCAGCCAGCGTTACGGGAAGATTTGCCCGGTCCATAAATTCAAATGGCCGCTGGTTTAATACTGACAACACCGCCGTCACGGAGCTTTGGGTGCTGAGATCCAGATGCGCGGGAAGGACGGGCTTGATCCGCAAATCTGCAATCTCAAATACAGACCCGCCCAGTTGCACCGGTCCACCCAGCGGCGCATCAAGCACGCCCTCATCAACAGCCACGACAAAGCTATGATCTGCGATCGTAACAACACCGCTTGCGCGCCCTACCGGCGGCATATGGCGCAGAAAACGCACACTTGTATCAGCAAACTCAAAATGCGTGGCAATATCGGCGGGTTGATCTGGTGCGATCCGCAAGGCGGCATGCGCATTGAAAAGCTCACCCGACAGAACATTGCGCGCCACCCATGCGCGCGTCCCCGGTTTCATCGTCATCGGCCAGAACGCCAAAACGCGGTCGGGTGTCGTTTCGCTGATTTTTGTATCCAACGCGACCCGCCAGCCCTTTTGGGTCGCCGAGAGCCGACCCTTCGTAATCATGCGTGTCGGTCCGTCATTGACGACCATCTGACCGATTTCCACCGAAAATGGATCGAACCGGACGCGTAAATCGGCAATCGCTTGCGGCACTGAAGGTGGCGTTGCGTAAAAGCCAGGCGGGTTGATCACGACATCTTCAAAGTGCAACTGCGCCAACAAGGCACGTGGCAACCCCCGCTGAAATTCGCGCAAATAGGCCGTGCCATCGGCGCGAAACGCCCCCCATTCAGTCTGCACGTCCACTTGGCGAAAGGCGATACTATCGCGCACTGGATCGTAGCTGAAATAGGCGCTGGCCCGTTCAAATGCGACGGGCACTGTCGCTGGGTTTGGCTGCAAGACGCCCGCACCAATCTGCAGCGCGGCGTTCAGTAGCCCCAGCTGGCCGTCGGCATCAAGACTTGTGCGCAAAGAGGCGGAAATTGGCGCCTCAACATCGCGCATCCATGTCAGTGCCGGTGATTGAGACGCAATATCGCTGGCCACCGCGTTGGTGATCGATAGTGCCAATTCAGCAGCCCGGCTGCCGCGCAGGCTTTGATAGGACAATTGGACCTCAGTCACCTCTGCGCGTCCAGACAGAAGCGCGAAGTCACCGCGCAGTACGGTTTGCGCATCGCGCAAATCCAAGCCGACCGTGCCGTTATCCACGACCCAGGCCCGTCCCGCCCTTGCATCATCGAAGTTGATGATAAGGCCTTCGGCCCGGACTGTTTCAAGCGCCTCAAGGGCGGGCCGTTCAAACACCTGATCTAGCTGGTCAAGCAGTTCCGGGGCCGAGGCAGCCTGCCCCACATCACCGGCTCCTGCTGCCAGCGCGACCGCCACGGTTCCATTGGCCGCACGACGCAAATTGACCTGCGCACCGATCAGCCGGATGTCTTGCACCAATACGTCTTGTTGAAACAACAAACCACGCGGCGAAATCAGCCCTTCTACAACGGGAACGCGTGTGATCACCAGGCCGCTTGCATCCGTCAGCACGGTATTACGCAACCGCAAGGTAGGATGCAGATCGCGCCCAATGCGAAGTGACACTGCGCCGAATTGCAAAGCACCTCCATCCAACGCCTCGGTGGCGCGTGCCTCAATCCGCTCCATAATCCATGAAGGCACCGAAATATCGCGCTCAACAATCATCACAGCGACGGCTGCGGCAAAGATGAGCGGCGTGAGGCAAACAATGTAAATCGTCCGCAACGCGAATAACCACCGGCGCAACCGATGTCTGGTTGGACGGACATCGGTCGCTCGACTTTCTTGCTGTGTTGTTGTCTTTTCAGTCTCTTTCACAAACACGCCGCCATGGGTCTTTAACTCTCAAATTGCCGGGCTAGAACCTTGTCTAACATGCGCAACATCTCGAAAGGAGCCAACATGACACAGCCGGCCACTGGTGACGTCGCCCCCGATTTCAACCTACCGCGTGATGGGGGTGAGATGATCAAACTGTCAGACTTCGCAGGCAAAAAGGTCGTTTTGTACTTTTACCCCAAGGACGATACGCCTGGCTGCACCAAAGAGGCAATCGGCTTTACAGACGCTGTTGATGCTTTTGCCGACCTTGATACCGTCGTTTTGGGCGTTTCCAAGGACAGCGTCAAAAAGCATGACAAATTCGTTGCCAAACATGACCTTAAGATCGCGCTCTTGTCGGATGAAGACGGTGACGTGTGCGAACGATACGGCACATGGGTTGAAAAGAAAATGTACGGCAAGACCTATATGGGCGTTGAGCGCGCGACATATTTGATTGGTGCAGACGGCAAAATCGCCGAAGTCTGGCGCAAGGTCAAAGTTCCTGGACATGTGGACGCGGTGCTAGAAGCGGTGAAGGCGAGTTAACGTCCATCCGCGACATCCGAAAAACGGTGAGGGCACGCCGGATCCTATCACCAAGGCGAATACATTTGGTGCGGTCATATGCGCGCATCCGCTCAGCAAAGATCAATTTGCAGCTGAGCGAACAGCCGCATTCAACCTCAAGCTGATTATCCTAGGTGCTAGAAGTCGACTGTTGTTGCGTGGAAAACAACGCGAAGACGGTCTTTAGATAAAGGGTGAAAGCGCCCTGTGGATACTGCACGCGACCCCGATGTATTGTGGCTGGATCAGAGAATTTGGGGCGATCCCGGCGGACCTGTCGACGGCGTAATCTCTTTTTTAAACCCTAACAGGCGATCGACGCTGGCATAGCACGTGCGGGTCCGTTCTCATCAGGGATCGGGCCAATCAGCGTTGGTCGTTGGACTTCGTATGCGACGCCCTGAAAAATGGTCGGCGGCTCCGAAAGTGTGAATCTTGCATAGTTGCACAGGCGAGGCACTGGCAACCATTTGGATCGCGCAATGTCGGCTGCACCGGTGGTTCTTAACACGTATGGGCCGACCTGTCGGCGCGGTCAGATTGACTTGATCGTCTCGTTCAATGGCAAGACATTGACATCGTATGCTGTCGTAAAATTGTGCCAAGACGGTGGCCCGAATGGTCATCAATCGCGCCTGGAAACCTACGCGGAAAGCATTGATTAAGGCAATGAAGGGCTGACTACACGTCGCATGCCTGGACGAACACATCATCAGGAGTGTCACTGAAGCTCGAAAGATCGTCGAAAAATGCAAGATCAACTGCATGACATGCATCGGTTGGTAGGTTGGCTCCAGCCGTCTACGCCAATCTCGAAGACGTCGCTCGGCCTGCTTTGCTTGGCCGACACAAGGACACTGCTCCGCAAGCCTTGACCACAACCCAATCGCGAGAAAAAGCAGGGCCGAATTCCAAATCAAAACGGCCTTTGACCAGGGGGCAAAGCCGCGCGCAAAGCCAGTCGATGTCGTTCAGCCGCAATAAGTCAGCGCTTTACGGGGCAGTGCAACGTGTTGGCGGGCGTACCGACGCGAGGATATCTGCACCTTCACCCCATATGGCCTTGTGCGAGCTACAGCAAATACCGAGAGCATGGTGTTCGGTTTGACCTGCACGAAGTTTAGTAGAAAATCCCGAAAAGGCGTATGCTTGTCGAACTGCCCAGATAGGGGACCTTGTGGCTGGGAAACCGCCGCGCGCTTGGCACGATGCTCCACGCCAAAGCACATCGCCGTTGCAGCGCCCAGCCCGCGAACCCGCCTGCAGACCAGGCCGAGGCGCCTTCAGCGCCGCAAGCACAAATCCAGACCCGAAGGTCTGAAATGATGTTTGCCCAAGACCCACCACCTTAGGAAAGTAGACCAGACAACGGGCTGCTCGTGGGACCCAATGCGATCAAAAACCAAACGAATCCGCTCTGGCCGTGGTCCCAGCTGCCGCAGGCCAGCGGGGGTTTCCAGCACGCCATTGAAACGCGGTCATCGCCCTCACAATGATGGCGAATAACAACAGGTCTGCCCGCAACAGAAAAACAGCGATATTATGCGACCATCAAAACAATACTGCGCGATCCGAGTTTGCGGAATTGGCAGGCCGCGGCGTTACATTCTGTGCCTCGGTCGTGACCTGCGCCTGAGTACGAATGACACGCGCCTGACCAGTTGCCGGGTGAAAGTTCACGCGACGCGCAGCCGCGCCGCCAGTGTCATTTGCAACAACGGCCAGCTTCTCATCCGCCAGATAATTCAGCGCAAACTCCGCATTGCGCGGGCCAATGTAGTCAAATCGCCCACTCATCAAGCTGCCACCAAACACCTTTGCTTCAAGGTCTCGGCGCGACGCGCCAGCTTTGAGTAAAGCATTTACCAACAATTCCATAGCGTGAGCGCCGTATTTTAAGCTGTACGTATCGGTTTTCGCGCTCTCGGCCAAAAGATAATGGTTCATGCCGCCGACACCGACCATACGGTCATAGAGGCAAACCGAAATGCAGGACCCCAAAACCGTCGAAAGAACAATCCCAGGATCCGACGACACCTGAAATTCGCCCTGAATGACGGACACGGTGCTGGTCTTGTAGCCCTTTGGCCAGTTCTGAACATGTGCCATTAGCAACCACGTTGTTGTGAAGATTTCAGAATGGCGGGACCAATCGCTGACAATGGCAGTTTTTGGTTAACCGCGCCCAGATCGGCGGCAGCGCCCGGCATTCCATAGACAAGCGATGTCGCCTTGTCCTGTGCGATTGTTTGCGCGCCGGCCGTCTTTAGATCCAGCAGACCTTCCGCACCATCACGTCCCATGCCCGTCAGAAGGACCGCCGTTACGCGGTCTGCCACTCTGGCTGCCGACTTAAACAATGCGTCAACGGACGGACGGTGACCATTCATCCTCGGTGAAACTTCCAATCGGCAGCGCGTACCATGTTGCGCATTGAGGACAAGATGCGCATCTGCACCTGGTGCGATCATGATAGTGCCCGACGCAAGCATCGCACCTTCGTAGGCTTCAATAACCTTCGGCTCCACTCGTGCGTTCAGCAACCTTGCTAACCCCGCGCTGAAAGAAGCGCCCGTATGCTGGACAACAAGCGTCGGTGGACAATCTGCCGGAAACGTGCCCAGTACCTGTAGTAAAGCATCCACGCCGCCGGTTGATGAGCCAATTAATACGATATTGCTGGAACGCGAAGGGAATGTGCTATGAAACAACCCAATTTGGGGGCCTCGCGCCGCTGCAGCTTTCTGGTTCATTTTTGCCTGCAACGTCGAAAGGATTGCAGCCTCATCTGCCGCGAGATCAACATTGATCAAATTGTGCGGTGTTCGACATGTTCCGATACTAAACGTCATCCAGCGCACAGAAAGATGTCGGCACAACGTTTCCATTGTTTCAAATTCGGGTTGCTGCGTGAACGATTGTGCATAAAGGACGACATGCGGTGGTCGATGTTCGACAATATCAAAGGTCGCCGACAAATCTGCGCATGCCGCGCTGAGCTGCACGCCAGGTAGGCGACCAAGTCGCGTTGTCGCCTGCTCTCGCCTGCGATCGTCTGGATCTGCGATCAGGACACGCATCTTATCTGGCACCCCAAAAAGAGCAGTACTCCAACTCTAAAAGTCCTTCCAGCTCTCGCCACCGACGGCCGGGTCAAGTTTGCCAAAATCCGCCACCTCCTCAGTCTTGGGTGCAACATCGTGGCTTGATTTGGTGCTTGCAGAGCGAAACTGAATGACTTCCGGTGTTTGACTGATGCCTCGCTCAACGTCTTCCAGCTTGAAACGTGACATCGTTTGGTTCAGCGTCGCGGCCTCGTGTTTTAACGTTGTCGCGACAGCGGTGGCCTGTTCAACCATCGCAGCGTTTTGTTGTGTCACCTGATCAAGTTGCGACATACCAACGTTTATCTCGCCCAGACCGACGGATTGCTCGCGAGAACCTGCCGCAATACCGGTCACAAGTGTGTCGATGTCGCCGACCCGTTGGATGATTGATCCAAGCGCATCACCTGTACGACCTACAAGCCCGACCCCAGTCTCAACTTGCTCCGAACTGCTCGTAATCAACGACTTGATCTGTTTTGCCGCTTCAGAGGATCGTTGCGCAAGCGCCCTGACTTCGGAAGCGACAACCGCAAAGCCACGACCGGCATCACCTGCGCGCGCAGCTTCCACACCCGCATTGAGCGATAACAGATTCGTCTGAAATGCAATGTCGTCGATCACACCGATAATCTGAGAGATCTCGTTGGATGATTTACGGATCATCGACATTGCCTCAACGGCCTCTGAGACAACTTGGCCACTTTCTTCCGCATCCTTGCGGGCACCCGTCACGACGCGCTCCACTTCCGACGCGCTTTCTGCGGCTTCGCGCACGCTTGAAGTCAACTCATCAAGCGCTGCCGCAGTCTGTTCCAATGTCGCAGCTTGATTTTCCGTTCGATGCGAAAGATCGTCTGAAGACGCACTAATTTCTGCAACACGTGCATGGATTTCATCCGCGTTTTCCACAATCATGTGAACGAGCTCGTTCATGTTTGTTATGGTCGCGTTAAAGTCGCTGCGCAGACGTTCATACTCTTCGGGAAACTCTGTCTCCAAGCGCACTGACAAATCACCACTTGCCAGCCGCTTTAGACCCTGGCCCAAGGCCGTTACAACCTCAGCTTGTTGCGCACGGTTTTCCGCCACAAGGGTCGATGCCGCGCGCGAAGCAATCAATTTGTCTCTAAAATTTTGTAATGATCGCGACAGCGACCCGATTTCGTCACCCCGATCCAGGCCCGAAATATGGGTATCATAGTCCTCATCGCTAATCCCCTGCATCGCACTGGCAAAAGCATTGAGTGGCTTCGTGATCGACGCCGCAACAAGATATCCCACCGCAACCGATGCAAGGGCAGCGATTGTCACCATCACAATGCTGCGCCAGACAAATGCATCCAGCACTTGGTAAAGGCTTCCGCGGTCCAACTCCACGACGATGGACCAGGTAGCATCAAAAACGCTGAGCGGCGTGACGTATGCATTAACGTGATCGCCACGAATACCGAAAACATCGTCGAAAAATCTGCTTGCACCGACGCGCGCCGCGTCAACTTGGGGTAAGTCCGCCAAAGGCTGCAGCACCGACAATAGTCCGGGTGTCCGGGCAGGACTGCGCGCGGTGCCGTCTTGTCCTACAAGATATATCTCATCTTTCGGACCCAACCGCGAAGATTTTGCCAGATGAGATTGCATGTTTTCGACCGAGAGCTGAATTGCGACAACACCAATTGTCTGCCCATCCTGACCGATCGCCTTTCGCGCAAGGAAAGATGCAGGAGCGAGCGCGCTCGGAGCGTATGGCGCAAAATCCACAAACACGCTTTCTCCGTCTCGCGCATTCATTGCCCGACGAAACACGTCTCCGAGCCCTGACGATGCATAAGGACCGGTTTCGACATTCGTCGCGAAATCATCCTCCTTTTCAACGCTATATGCCACCAACCCGTTCGGGAGGATTAGAAATAGATCGTAATAGCCGTTACGCGCGACTATGCTGCGGAAATGTTCGTGGAACTGGCTATGAATTCTATCAAAAACCGTATTGTCATTCTGCGCAGTCAACCGATGCCGCTGCCCGGCGGGAAAGGGATTGTCGTCGATATAGCTCCTCCGGATATCCCTGAGTTGTGCGCCGTTGCGCTCAGACACGAGGGCGCCGGAAAAACGCGTTAGCGTCAATTCTGTTGTTGGGCTGGTTGCGTACGCTTCAACGCGACGTGATACATCCGACAGCCAAGTTTCCAGACCATCTTTCGCGTTGTCAGCCATGGTAGCACTCAAATCCATGGCGCGCGCTATTTGCGATTTCTTGTATTCCGAATAATAGACGTAGCTCATCAAGCTTATGCAAGCCAGCAAGGCGCAAACGACAAGCAGTGGCAAACGCAATCGGATCGGAGCTTGTGACAAACGCTGGAACATCATCTTTTCCTCAAAAAGGGCTGATCTAACATGCTGGAGTTTAGAACAGGTCAACGGCGTCACTAGGTTCCGGCGACTTCTTTGGTACTTCGATGCCGGCCAACATGCTCAACCGATGTCGGCTGCGTTCAAGCTTCAAACCTGACGATTGCACTGGTCTTGTCGCCGCGACATTTTCTGGCAGATGATCACTGATAATCCTCGACAGGTGTTCAAGATCCTTCAGCATCTGCAGTGCGAGATCGAAGCCTTGTATTTCCTGGTGGGGGAGGTTGGCCGACGACACCATGGGTGTCACGACGCTTTCATAGCGCAACAGCATGGCGCGCGCGCAGGCCATCTCATCCGCGAGCATCTCCATCATGGGTGCGATTGGTTGTTGCGTCGGGGGCCTCATAAACGGCCCACCACTGTCTCTACCGCGGATTTCAGTGTTGCCGTTGTGAATGGTTTTTTAACAATGTTGTTCAATCCAAGTTTTCGCCCCCGATTGACAATTTCGGGCGTTGGTGAACCCGTCACAAGAATGAAGCCAATACCCTTGGTGGTCTGATTAATTCGCAAGTTTTCAAGAAGATCGAGCCCATTCATTCCCGGCATATTGAAATCGCTGATGACCAGATGTACCGGGTTTGCCGCAAGTAATGGCAAGGCCGCGTCGCCCGACTTATGGTGATCGACGTGCACCAGACCCATATCTTCCAGAGATTGCACGAGCAAACCCCGGCTGACGGTCATGTCATCCACCACCATAACCCTCAACTTGTGTTTCAGCGACATTCTGCGTCTCTCCTCAAATCTGAATCTATGATTTCGCTGATGTACAAAGGCGATAAGTCGTTGTACCGGCGACGGCCAAACCCAGTGCTTCTGGATCTGAAATACGTTCCGAATGGCCGATAAAGAGGTGACCTTGCGGCTGCAGGCATTCCTTAAATCGGGACCACAACCGCGATTGGGTCGGTTTGTCGAAATAAATGGCGACGTTGCGACACATGATAACGTCAAACCGACCGGAGATGGGCCATTGATCGACAAGGTTAAGGTGCCGAAATGAGATCAACTGCTTGAGATCTGTCTGCACTTGGCGTGTTGGGCCTGTGTCGCTGTTACGCTCCAGAATGCGTGATTGGTGTGCTGGGGAGGGAAAACTGCAATCATCAGGCGCATAGGCACCTCTCCTTGCACTCTCCAAAACCACAGGATCAATATCTGTCGCGAGAATCTTTATATCATAGCTGCCTGCGCCTTTGTCGCAGGCAAGTATCGAGCCTGCCAAAGAATAAGGTTCTTGACCTGACGAACATCCAGCTGACCACAGGCGCACTCTTTCGCCTTCCTTGGCGCGGGCAAGCAAGTCCGGAATGACCGAATTCTCAAGGTAATCGAAGTGATGAACCTCACGATAGAAGTTTGTCACATTGGTGGTAAGCGCCGAGACAAAGTGGTCGATCTCATCTGGGTTCCGAGCCTCAATAATTTCGCAATAGGTCGTGAAATCAGGTAAGCCCAAAATACGCAAACGTTTACTCAAACGAGACTTAATCAGAGGCCGCTTAGCTTGATCAAGGTTCAGCCCCCATCCGGTTTTTGCCACCTTTGCGATGCGCTCAAAGTCGGACGGCGACAGATCGTGATCCTCGACCGGCCCTCTGCTGATAACCGACGCCATCACGCCGCTTCCTCTGCATCGCTGTCGACAATTGTATCTAGAGCGAGCACTTTGAGCATTTCATCTTCAACTGAAACGAGGCCAACTACCTGACCATCATCGCCATCCCGTCCCTGGGTCGGGTTTGGCTGGATCTCTCCCGCCGCGATTGACAGAATTTCGGACACGGCCTCGACCAGCAAGCCGACAACGCGGTTGCCGATCGCGACAACGACAACGACGCTTCTTGGACCAACTTCCGTCATTTGCAGGCCAAGGCGCGCCGCGAGATCGACAATTGGGATGACCGAGCCACGCAAGTTCATCACACCCAGAATGGATCTGTCGGCATTGGGTAGCGATGTGACAGTGCGCCACCGCCTAATTTCTCGGATGGAGGTGATTTCAACACAATACCCTTGGCCCCCGGCGCGAAGAGACACAAATTCGGTGACCTTGTCTTTGTCTGTTGTTTCTGTATCGGTCAATGCTGCGGCTCCAGTTGCTCGGTTGATGGTGCTGCGCGCTGCGAGGCGGCGAGGCCGCCGAGGGCCTCCGTGTCGACAATCAACGCAATATTGCCGTCGCCAAGGATAGTAGCTGCCGCAATACCAGTAATGGCGCCGTAGTTGCCCTTGAGACTTTTGATAACGACTTGCCGCTGGTCCTGTATTGCATCGACAGAGACCGCAATTGTCGCGTCATTTGCATCGATCAGCACGAAAACCCGGCTACCGTTCGTATCATCGCCCTGATTGAGCCCCATAAGCGCATTCAAGTTCACGACAGGGACAAAGGTCCCTCGGACCGACAACACCCACTCACCGGGCGTGACTTCTTGAATGTCGCGGGCATCGGGCCGTATGGTTTCAACAATGCTCGACAAGGGTAACACCATCGTTTCAGCCCCAACCTCGACAATCATGCCGTCAAGAACCGCAAGTGTAAGCGGCAGCGAGATCGTGAAGGTCGAACCATTGCCAGGGCTACTGGCGATGCCCACTTTGCCACCCAGTGACGTGATGGCTGTTTTGACGACGTCCATGCCCACGCCGCGGCCGGACAGGTTGGTGACACTTTGCGCAGTGGAAAATCCCGGCGCGAATAAGAGCGCGTAAATCTCGGCTTCTGTCAGCTTCGCATCTGCCGCGACAATGCCTTTTTCGACCGCCTTGTCAAAAAGCCGTTCGCGGTCCAATCCAGCTCCGTCATCTGCGATCTCAATCACAACGTGACCAGACCGATGCGCCGCCGATAGCCGCACCGTGCCCTCTTCCTGTTTTTCGGCGCTTACACGCTGCGCGGGCTCTTCAATACCGTGGTCAACGGCGTTTCTTAGCATATGTGTGAGCGGATCGGCGAGGCGTTCCAGCATCGTCTTGTCGATCTCGGTCGTTTCGCCTTCTGTGACGAATGTCACCTTTTTGCCCGTCGCCTCACCCGCCTCGCGAACCACACGTCCCATACGTTGAAAAAGGGACTTCACGGGCTGCGCCCGAATGGCCATTACGCCTTCCTGGATTTCACGAGCCAGAGTGCCATAGTCATCAAGCGCTGTCGTAATCTCAGAGTTTGAGACGAGACCGCTTTCTTTCAGGTTGCGGTCGATAACAGCGTGGTTGATGATCAGTTCCCCTACGCTGTTGATCAAGCGGTCCACACGTTCGGGGTCGACGCGAAGAGTTGATTGGACGGTTTGCGTTGCCCCGGAGGATTTGGTTGGCTTGGCTGCTGGGCCAGATACGTTCGGTGCTGCCTTGGCCACATCCGTCTGAACCGGTTCTGACACAGGTTCCGCTTCGACTGCCGTTGGCTCTTCCGCGACTTGTAAGGTCTCTGTAAAAACGGGGGTGATCTCAATTGCGCAATGGCCTTCGACGAACTGGAAAACGTCGCGCACCGCGTCTTCGTCTTCGGTGCCGCGCAGCAACAATTTCCAACTCAGGTAACTTTCATCGAAATTGAAGTTCTCCAAAGCAGGTAACGCATCAACGTCGCATTCAGATTTCACATCACCTAGCTTGGCCAGCGCGGAAATGAGACGTAGCGGATCATGACCGCTCATATACAGCGACGCTCGTGGCGTGAGCGTGATGTCAAAATGATCGATCGGGTCGACGGCAATTTCGATCGGCAATGCGGCCACCGGGGTAAATACAAACTCTTCCTCGGCGGATGCTTCATCTTCAGAGCCACCCGATAGTTCGATGAGTTCCGCGATCAGACCTTTTGTCGCTTCGGGTGCAGGCGTGCCTTCAACGCGCGATCCCTCCACGAGCTCTGCAAGGTTGTCCGAGGACCGAATGATGAGACGCAACACATCACTGCTGATTTCCAGTTGATCAGACCGGATCAGGTCGAGCGTCGTTTCATAGTGATGCGCAAAATCGACCAGATCATTGAAACCGAAAGCGCCAGCCGCCCCTTTGATCGAATGGACCGCACGAAAGATTGCGTTGATGGTTTCGCTGTCCCATTCATGGCTGGCAACCAGTTCTAGGTTTTCAGTCAGGGATTCGATCAAGTCTTCGCATTCTGCGAAGAATGTCTCTCTGAGGCTGTCCATCGTCATGCCGCATCAGCCCCGGTGACCAAAGACAGAATCTCAATGAGTTGCTTGTCATCGAAGGGCTTGACGATCCATCCCGTTGCACCAAGACCACGCGCTTTGTCCTTGAACTCCTGAGAGCTTTCAGTGGTCAGGACGAGGATTGGCACCTTCCGATTTGATGGACCCGTTCGGATAGCTTCCAATACGCCAAACCCATCAAGATTTGGCATGTTGATGTCGGTTATGACGGCATCAAAACGTTCTTCCTGAAATGCGGCGACACCCAACGCCCCATCCTCTGCGGTGACGGACGCGAAGCCACCATCGGTCAAGGTCTGCGATACCAGCCGCCTGATTGTGCGAGAATCGTCGATAACAAGAACAGTCTTTTGGGTCATGACGCATCACCAAGCAGAACATCGGACAGACCAAGCATTTCAACGCTGCGTTGAACAGCTTCGGACGGTTGATGGACTTCGAACGAGCCGGAATGCGCTAACACCGATTGACGCGCAGCCAGCAAAAGCTGGGCCACTTGGGCAGAGACCGGTCCTGCCGCCGACGCATCAATCACTATTTGTCCTGATGCACTTGCCCGAAGCTCGTCAATGACAGCTTGGGGGGAATCCAACCAGCCCTCAACATCAAGCACAATGTTCTTTGAGATATCTTCCGCCAAAATCATCCCCTTGCCTGCGCATTTCGTTACAGCTTGCTTTGTCTACCGTACGAAGAATTAAAAACGCGTTAGCAGTTGCAGCCTTCGCAATGCACAGCGCCATTATCTGGCAAGGCGCGGCATCGCGGCACTGCCACGTCCCGGAAGAAGCCGCGCATGGGGCATCGGCAGTTCCCCGCGCACAACGAAAGAAAGGGCGCGTAATCCGCGTGCCAATGCGCAAAAATCTTGCAGCACTGGTCGAGTCCGACTAACAGGGACGGCAACGCCGGTGTGGGGGCTGGTAGACGATACATAACGGGACGGAACCTCATCGTGAGATCACGGTTGACAAAGAGCATCCACGCCTTTCTGGAGCGGCGTTTCCCGGAAAGGCGTCTCTTTCTTCGTTCAGACAATGAAACGCGGTTTATCCGCCTTAGGCCGGAAACGCAGCTTGTTGCCTGGACCGGCAGCATCATCGTCGTGGCCTGGACCATCATCGCAACTGCGATCCTTTTGATGGACAGTATTGGCGCCGGCAATTTTCGCGCCCAAGCGCAGCGCGATCAACTGACATACGAACAGCGCCTGAACGCATTGTCATCAGAGCGTGATATGCGTGCGCTTGAGGCTATTGCCGCGCAGGAACGCTTTAACTCCGCACTGCAACAGATCTCGATCATGCAGTCCGAGCTTCTCGCAACCGAGGAGAAACGCCGCGAATTGGAAACCGGCCTGGAAGCTGTGCAAGCCACACTGCGCGAAACAATTCGCGCCCGTGAAGAGGCAAGAGCACAAGTCGCAGCACTTGTGGCCGAGAGTGATGAAGATACCGGGGCCGCAATCACCGACGAGGCGGCAGGCACTGTAAATCTATTGGCGGATGTTCTGGCTGAGACAGCCGCTGAACGCGATCAGATCGCCGCCGATGCGGAGTTTGCAATCGAACATGCGCAGGAAATGGAGCTAGAGCTGCGGCTTTTGCAAGAGCGCAACGACCAGATCTTCCGTCAGTTGGAAGAAGCGATGCTCGTCTCAGTCGAACCATTGGACGAGATGTTTCGCGCCGCCGGTATGAACCCCGACAATCTGATCAATCAGGTCCGCCGCGGCTATTCAGGCACCGGTGGCCCGCTGACACCGCTGCAATTTTCGACGCGTGGCGGTGAACCTGATCCGGATGCGCTGCGCGCGAATGCCATTCTGAGTGCGATGGACCGCATCAACCTTTATCGTATCGCTGCTGAAAAAGCGCCGTTTTCGATCCCTGTGAAGTCCAATTTCCGCTACACATCCGGCTTTGGTCCACGCTGGGGCCGGATGCACAACGGCACCGATTTCGCAGGGCCGATCGGAACACCAATCTATGCCACGGCTGACGGCGTTGTGACCCATGCAGGCTGGTCATCGGGCTATGGTCGCCTGATCAAGATCCGCCACGACTTCGGGATTGAGACAAGATACGCACACTTGAACGCAATGGATGTGCAAGTTGGTCAAAGGGTCTCGCGTGGCGAAAGAATTGGTGCTATGGGAAATTCCGGTCGATCGACTGGCCCCCACCTGCACTACGAAGTCCGCGTCGGCGGCACTCCTGTAAACCCCATGATCTATATAAGAGCTGGACAGAATGTTTTCTAAATCCAAAATCAATGAACCTGGCCCCAAAACGGCCGATACTGAAAACGGCAAAGGCGCCGATGCGGGCAAAGCCGCTGGCGACTACAAATCCAGCGCGCCCAAAGCCAAACCTGCAGCCTCTGCGCTGTCTTCCGATCTGCTGATCACCGGCAACATCAAGACATCTGGTGACATCCAGGTCGAAGGCCAGGTTGAGGGTGACATCCGCGCCCATCTGCTGACCGTTGGCGAAGGTGCAACCGTCAAAGGCGAAGTGGTTGCCGATGATGTGGTTGTCAATGGCCGCATCGTTGGCCGTGTGCGCGGGCTGAAAGTCCGCCTCACCTCAACCGCGCGGGTCGAGGGTGACATCATCCACAAGACGATCGCAATCGAAAGCGGCGCACATTTTGAAGGCTCTGTGCAGCGTCAGGATGATCCACTGGCCACTGGCGCAAAGAAAATGCCAACCGGCGCAGCACCAACCGCAC
>JBCBDL010000078.1:0-16838 GCA_038529695.1 Pseudomonadota bacterium
TTTCGCGCAGCGTCTGAAGCGCAAAAGGCCGCCGACTTTGTTTTGCAAGCAGCAGGTCAGAGTAAGGAGGTGGCAGCATGATCCCGGACTATCACAGCGATGATTCTTCGACCGCACGTCTGGAAGACACTGTCAGCTTGCGAAGCGCCGCCCGTGAAGCACGCGCCACGCTTTACGCGGTGTTGAACCGGCTGGAGCTGAACGATCTGGAGGGTGAGGAGCAGCCCTATATCGACGATTGTCTTGGGGCTCTCGCAATTCTTGAGGAGGCGTTGCGATGACCTTGGAAGAGATCAAAACAGCAGTGGACGCGGGCGACCGCGTTCACTGGATCAACAGCGGGTATGTGGTGACGCGTGATGACCTCGGGCAGTACCTCATCACATTCACGCGGAACGGGTCGGCTATCGGCTTGACCAGTCGGGATGGCACCCTCCTGAACGGCGAGCATGACGAATTTTTCATCGAGGAAAGCGCCGAGGATTGCCATGAAGTATTCTGACATCGGGCAGGCGGCCCGAGAGGGCCGCGCCAGCGTGCATCTTCATGGGTTCTGCAATCTGCCCGATGGCGGGCAGGAGTATTGTGATGATCCAGCACTGATTGATGGCTGGGCGATCTATGTCCGAGTTGAGACCCCGGACGACCCGCAACAGCCCTTTGATCTGCACGAGCTGCCCGACCATCAAACCTATTCCAGCGCCGAAGGCGCGGCCCGCGCAATAGCGCTGCAATTGCTTGGCGATGCTGAGGCGTGGAACCACGATTAGTGGTGCCATGCCTTGCGCATGTTGCCGGGCTTTGCCCGGCGATCGCAGCCGATGGCTGCTCCAAACGGAATACAGGCAGTTGATGCAATATTATAATATTGAATCAATTATGGCGAAGTGCCATAACGGGGCTGCCTGTATGATGCTGGCAAGAAATAGGGGTGATTACTTCACATGGTCCGACCGCGCGCACCACAGCACAAGCGACTGATGCAAAACCAGCGTTTTGCGATTGTGCGCAAGCGTGCCGAGGGGGTGCCGATCGAGGATCTGGCCCGTGAATTCGGCGTCACGCCCCGCAGCATCTTCTACACGTTAAAGGCCGATCAAAGCCGCAAGCTCGACGCACGCGTCCGCTCCGAACTGGTGAATGTCCGGCTGACGCCAAAGGAGCTTGCGAGCTTCGATGCGGTGCTGACGCGGCATGATATCACCAGCCGCGCCGAGGGGCTGCGGCGGCTGATCCATGCTTCGAACGATCTTTTCGTCCCAGACGATGAGCTGGCCAACCAGATACAGGGGTTATCGGCTTCGCTCAACCGCACCGGCAACAATATCAACCAGATTGCGCAGCGCCTGAACGAGGCAAAACGTCAGGGCAAGACGCCGCCCTATGGCAATTCTGCCCATAGCCAGGTCCGCGCCTTGGCCGGGCTGATCTTCGACATTGCAGACCAGGTCCAAGACATGGCGCAGCGCCGCCGCAGCGCGCTGTCTGGCGAGGTTGCCCGCGTTCTGGGGGGCTTTGCCGATGGCCCAGAATAGCGCCGTTGCCGCCGCGCAAGAGGCCTTCTTCGATCGCGACTGGAGCCGCATTCGCGGCAGCGTTCCTCGCGCCCGTGCCAAGCAGATGGCGCGCGCCGCCATGGGGCATTCCCCCGCGATCTTCAAAGCCATTCGCGACGGCGGAACGCACAACAAAACGCAGCTGCGCAACCAACTGGAATACCTGAGCACCAAGTCGAGCATTATAATCGACAGCCGTGGCACCTATGACGGTCAAAGCGTTCTGTCAGCCAAAGAGGTCGAGCAGGTCACGCGCCGATTTTCTGCGCAGTGGAATGAGGGGTTTCATCCCAAGCTGGGGCACACTTCTCACCTCTTGATGGCTTTCCCGATTGGCACGCGCGGCGAGGATGTCGCCGAGATCACGCGCGAGATCTGCGAGCGGTTCTTTCAGGGCGAAGGCAGCCATTTTGACTATATCGCGGCCGTGCATGAGGACCGGGATCACCCGCATGCCCATATCGTCCTGAACCGGCGCAGCAAGGATGGGGAGTTCTTCTTTCTGAAAGAAGGGCACCATTTCAACTACGACAGTTTTCGCGAGGCGATGGTGGAGGTGTCCGACCGCTATGGGCTGCGCCTTGAGGCGACCCGAAAGCTCGAACGTGGGGTCACGACGAAAAGTCCAAGCGATATGGACCAGCGTCGCGCAGAAGCCACGGGCCAAAAGCTGACCGAGCGTGAGCGCGTGGGGCCAGAGCTTGACCGTGCCTTGGCTGACGTGGCGCAGAACGCGCGGCTTTATCGCGGCCTTGCGGCCGAGGCTTCGCGCGAGAACCAGCATGACATTGCAGCAGCCTTGGGCAAGGCCGCGACGCTTTTGGCGCAGGGCAAACCGATTGAAGCAGATGGAAAGGTATATGGCATGGCCGAAGAACAGCACTCGTTTGATGAGGTCGTGGATGCCTTTCACGACAAAATCAACCAAGCCCAACGCATTGTAGCTGACGCCCCGGTGGAGCGGCGTGCGGCGTTGGAGCATGAGCTGAACGACATCTATCGTTCTTTGTCACATCTGAGCCCAATGGGAACGCAGTCCCACACCTTGCTCGAAGATGCGTCCAAAAGCGGGATCTATTCAGCTGCAAACATTCAGGCCGACTCCCAATACACATTGCGGGATACAGGTCTTGCCGAACGTCTTGAGCAGGCTTTGAAAGGCACCGGCATTGAAGCGCAAGAGGTGACTCGTCGCGTTGAAATAGGCGCGGGCAATGCCGCGCTGGAGCGGCAATGGCTTGGACAGGATTTGAAGGCGATTGCCGAGAAGGAGGGTTTTGATCTGGCGCGCGCCGATGAACTGGAGAAGGCGATCGACCGTCTCGATCAAGTTCACAGCGATCTGGGCCGTGTGTTGGCCGACGCTGAGGTTCTCAAAGACAGTGGTGCGGGGGAACCCGACCGGCAGGAAGCCATAGCCGACAGGTTGCCGCCGACCACCTCAGAAATCCTGAGCCGTATGAGGGACGACCCAACCGCAGATCCATTCCGAAACGATGAGGACCGCGAGACCTTGCGTGCCGAGCTGGAGGAGCTGGTCGGTGAAGAAAACACCCCGGACTTGGCGATTAGCGATGAGACCGCGCTGGAGGAACATATTGAAGACCGCCTGGACCGGCTTTATGCGGCCAAGGCATATCTCCAGAGCGATGCCGCTCTGGCGAGCAGCGTGGCGATGGAGCACGTCCTCGACGAGATCGCCAATGAGGAAATAGATCTCCAACGCGAGCGGCATGTTGCTACCGACGGCGAAAAGGGCGTGACGCATGGGTAAGGCGCGGATCGCACTCGGCGTCATGAGCTTTGCTCTTCTGGGAGCGGTGTTGGGCTATGTTCTGTCGTCGGCCTTTCTGACGTTCCGCTGGTTCGGGGTCGGGGCGGACATAGATTTCTTGATGCTCGCGCGTGGCTACGGGGTTCTTCGAACAATCCATCCCGACGATATGCAGATCGTTCACTTGATCGTGGGGATCAGCACGGGTTTCGGTGTTCTGCTTAGTGCCGTCTTGATGAACGACGCACTGACCAAGTTCGGTGAAACCCATTGGCAGCACATGTCCGAGATGAAGCGGAACGGCTTTTTCGGAAAGCCCGGCCACGGCTTCGTCCTCGGTAAAATGGGCAAGCCCAAGAGCCGCAAACCCTTCGTGATGTCCAAGGTGTTCCCCCATGCCCTGATCGTCGCCCCGACCGGCCGCGGCAAGACGACGGGTTTTGTTATCCCAAACCTTCTGACCTATCAGGGCAGCGCCGTGGTGCTGGACGTGAAGGGTGAAAACTTCGGTGCGACGGCGCGCCACAGGGCCGCGCAGGGCGACAAGGTGTTCCGGTTTGCGCCCACGGACTGGAAGGATGGCCGCTCGCACCGCTACAATCCCTTGCTGCGGATATCGGCGCTCGAAAACGTCGACCGTCAGCAGATGGAGCTGCAACTCCTAGCTTCGCTGTTCCTGCAAGCAGATAATGATCGGGTTCAAGGGCTTCTTGATGGCGGCATTGATCTGTTCGTGGCGGCAGGGCTTTTGGCGTTCGAGCGAAAGCGGCCGACCCTCGGCGAAGTCTACCGCATCACCGCATCGGGCGGGGACAAGCAGAAGGAGTATCGTCGCCGCGCCGACGAAGTGGTCAATCCAGCTGCCAAGCTGATCTTCATGCGCATGGCCTCAACCAACAACGACACGCTGACGTCTTACCTGTCGCTTTTGATGACCTCGGGCCTCAAACAATGGTCAAACCCCGCGATCGACCGTGCGACCGGAACGTCAGATTTCGATTTCCGCGACATCCGCAAGACGCCGTTTTCGGTTTACCTCGTAGTCGAACCGCTGATGGTCAAACCGCTCGCGCCGCTGATCCGCTTGTTCTTCTCGGACTTGCTGGCATCGCTGCAGGACCATGAACCCGGTAAGGACGAGCCCTGGCCGGTGATGATCATGCTCGATGAGTTCAACCGCCTGGGCAAAATGCCGATCGTGCTCGACAGCATCGAAACCCTGCGGTCCTATCGGGCCAACCTCGCGATCGTCACACAGACGATCCCGGCTTTGGACGAGATCTACGGAGAAAATTCCCGACGTGCCCTGCAGGGCAACGCGGGAATCAAGCTCTATCTGACCCCATCAGATGAAAAGACCATCGAAGAGCTCAGCAAAGCGGTTGGCAAAACCACCAAGCGCGTTGTGACCCGCTCGCGCTCGGTCGGGCGCAACCCCTTCTCCGGGCGCAGCATGTCTGAACGGACTGAAGAAACCGCGCTGCTGCCCGAGGATGAGGCGCGGCGCATGGATCTTGATGACATCGTTTTGGTGGTCGACGCTCAAATGCCTGTGCGCGCCAAGCGGATCAAGTATTATGAGGATCGGTTCTTTAAGCAGATCTTCGACAAACAAACTGGCGATCTTCCATATCCTTCGGCGGGAGACCAGATGCGCGGCCTCCAAGGACAGATTAAGGCGCTGGAGGCTAAGATTGGAGCGCTTGAGATGCCGAAAGCGGTTTCAGGTGACGGGTCTGAAAGTGGAGGGAAGCGGCGCGAAGAAATCGATGCTTTGGCCAATGAAGAGCGGGGTCCGGCGTCAAGCGAAAAGCCTGGTTTGGGCGAGTATCAAGCAGGAGCAGAACGGGTGGAGAGATTTATGGAGGAGGCGGCTCGGGGATGAAGGGCGGAAAGCGGACCTTCGCTGCGACGCGGCGAATGGACTGTTGCTATGGCCTGCCCGCCGAAGGTGGCGGTACCGGCAGCTCAATCACGCGGTGATGGAGACGATGATGCAAGTTAGGCCGCGGCGGTTTCGTCGCCCAGACTTGCCCCCTAAGGTTGCCAGAGCCATGGCCGTTGGCAAATAGAGGCAGCCGCAGTTGCCCTGCTGGCTGCCTCCGTCGTCTTTCATCATCACGTTGCCGCGTTTAAGGCCGCACCGCGCTTCTGGTAGACAACCAGCAGGATTGCGAGGCCCAAGCCAATGGCGTCTGTCGTCCATCCGCCTGCGATCATGAACAGCCCTGCGACCAGCACAAGGACGCGGACAGCGGCACTGGCGTGCCCCACAAGCCACCCCTGAACGGCGCTGGACAAAAGATATACACCGATTATCGCAGTGATGGCGATGTGGATGATCTCGTACCAGCTACCCTGCAGCAGCATCGCCGGTGAGTAGAAGAACATGTAGGGCACTACGAAGGCTGCTAAGCCGATTTTGAAACTCTCGACACTGGTTTTGACCGGGTCTGACCCTGCCAAAGCAGATCCCGCGTAGGCCGCCAAAGCGACGGGCGGTGTGATGGCTGACATAACAGCGAAGTAGAAGATGAACAGATGCGCGATCAACGGTTCAACGCCAAGGTTTACCACACCCGGTGCGATGACACTGGCCGCAACAGCATAGGCGGCTGTCGTTGGCATCCCCATCCCCAACACGATGGAGACAACCATCGCAAAGAACAGCGCCAGAAGCTGGCTTTGATCGGCAAGAGTAAGCAGCACAGTCGAGAACCGTGATCCGATCCCTGTCAGCGCAATGACCCCGACGATGATACCTGCCGTTGCGCAAACCGCGACCAGCTGCAGAACCATCCGCGCACCATTGTCCAGCGCATGGAAAAGCTGTTTTGGCCCCATTTTATGCGGTGTCAGCCACGACACGACCGCCGCTGTCATCATCGCAAGTGTGCCGCAGCGAATGACGGAATAGCCCGCAAAGAGTGCAGAAATCAGAACGATGATCGGCGTCAGCAGATAGATTTGACGCACCAGCACGCCGAACTTTGGCAGTTGGTCGCGCGGCAGGCCTTTCAGGTTCGCCTTTTGCGCGGCCAGATCGATCATGAAGTAAACGGAGATGAAATACAGCGCGGCGGGGATGATCGCGGCGGAAACAATCGCCATGTACGAAATACCGGTGATTTCAGCCATGATGAACGCACCTGCGCCCATGATCGGCGGCATTATTTGCCCACCTGTCGAGGCCGCAGCCTCGACCGATGCAGCGGTTTGCGGTTTATAGCCGACTTTTTTCATCATCGGGATTGTCAGCGAGCCAGTGGCCACAACGTTACCTGCGGATGTGCCGTTGATCATGCCCATCAGGCCCGACGCAAAGATTGCCACTTTGGCGGGACCGCCACGCTTGTGACCCGCGGCGGCAAAGGCGAGATTTACGAAATATTCCCCAACACGTGTGGTTTGCAGAAAGGCTGCAAAGATCACGAACAGGATAATATAGGTCGACGAAATCGCAATCGGCGCGCCCAAGATCCCATTGTCGGTGAAGATGTAGGAAAAGAAGCGCTTGGCGTCATAGCCTCGGTGCTCAAAGATGCCGGGCAACCACGGGCCAAGGAAGGCATAGGCCACGAAGACACCTGCGATGATAACCAAAGCCATACCGGCCAGTCGTCGTGTCAGCTCGATGATGAGGATCACGCCTGTCACGGCCGCCCACATGTCGCCTGGCAGCGCCATAGGCATACCGGCGCGCAGCTGAAGTTGACGGGCAAAGAAGATCAGGTAGGCGGTGGCGACAACGGCGGCCACGGCCAGAAGGATGTCCGCAAGGGCGAACTGGCGTCGATTGCGCTGCGGGAAAATCCAACCATGCAGGACCGCCAAAACAGAACCTAGAACCAATGGGATGCCGAATGTCGACATCGCCCAAGCGGGTGGAAGGGCGTTGCCCATGGCACGGCCATTGATCCAGATCGCAGCGACGGCAACGGCACCGTAAAGAATGCCCGCGGCCGCCAGAATCAAAACGCCAAGCGAGAGAGGGTTGCGCGCCTTTTGAGCAGTGGAACCGGACAGTGTTGTCGCACCGAACAACAAGAACCCTAGAAACAGACCGCCGCCCACGTGGCTGAGGCGGTAAGCCCAAGTCTCAAGCGGGTAGACGTTCATGACCAAAAGGTGAAAGACCGAATAGGCGACGCACAAGGCCGCGACAATCATGTTGCGCGTTCCTTGAAGGTCCCTTTGGTTGCTGGTCAGGGCCTCTTCATCGACATTCGCCTTGGCGGTTTCCTGCTCGATCAAGGAGAGATCGGACTCAACATGGGTCGCGTTGTCTGTGTCTTGGGGATTGGTCATTTTAAGCTGCCCGGAAAAGGGGTTAAAAGAAAACACGGGCGGGAACAAGTTCAACCGCCCGCGTCAAAATCAGATTGAAGACTGATTATTTCAGTTCGTCAGGGATCTCGTAGCCATTCTCTTCGAACCAGCGCACGGCACCAGGATGGAAAGGAATAACCGCGTTCTTGATCACGTTTTCAGCCAGAGTTTCCTTAGCTGCCGCGTGATTCTGAACCATGCGATCGTGGTTTTCCATCGCCAGTGCTGTGATCTCATAAGCCAGGCTTTCAGGCATGTCCTGATGGGCGATGGCGAAGTTCCAGAGTGACACAGTAGACAGGTCTTCTGGCTGATCTTCATAGGTGTCAGCCGGAATGGTGAAAGGTGCCATAGCCGGAACGATTTCCATCATCTGGCCCAGCGTTTCCTCATCCATAGAGATGAAGCGCACGTCGTTTTCGACAGCCAGCTGTGCATATGCACCCGTTGGAAGACCTGCAGCATAAACGAAGGCGTCAATCAGGCCGTCTTTCAGCTGACCGGCTGTGTCCGAACCACCTGCGTTGGAAATGTTCACGCCATCATAACCTTCGGCGTTTTCAAAGAACCGTGTCCAGTAAGTTGCAGATGTGCCGCCAGCGGGGCCAACACCAACACGCTGCCCTGCCATGTCCTGAAAGCTCATGATGTCAGAGCTGGCAAGGACAGCCGCCTGTAGCGGTGTCTGGTACATCGGGAACAGCGCACGCACGTTTTCATGTGGCACGCCTGGCATCAGCGGGCTTTCGCCACGGCGGGCTTCGTCAGCTGGCCCAAGGGTCACGAAACCCATCTGGTGCTCGCCAGTCTCAACCAGCGTGACGTTCTGAACAGGGCCACCGGTGATTTCAACGCCGGCGTTCAGATCAAGCGCTTCGCTGATCATGGCGCCGAAACCGCTGCCATAAGTAAAGTATGTGCCGCCCTGGCTACCGGTGCCGATTGTCAGGCTGTTTGGCCATCCGTCACGATCCTGAGCGGATACGGGCAGCGCGATGGCAGCACACAGGGCAGCTGCGGTGAAAGTTGCGAATTTCATGGATTTTCCTCCTCCAAGGTATGTCCTCCAATGCGCCTCCGGAAACGGAAGGCATCTGGTAGCATGATGGGAAGAACCACGGCAAATCTCTACACGCCATAATTTATATTCAAAAACGATATAATTAGGCCGTGCTTTCCAACTCGGGTAGGTTTCTTTCCAGAACAGATAAAAACGCATCCCGTCTTTCGTCGCGTGTTCCACGGGTCCACGCCGCGGCCAGGATCAATTTTGAACGGGTTGTGCCCTGTGGAATCGACAGTGGAACAAAGGCCACGCCGGGCACTTGAAACCGTGATGTCCAGCGTGGCACGATGGCAAGACCTGTCCCCGCCGCAACCAGATTCACGATTGTCTGCTTTTCTTCCGCGATTTGAGCGACCCGCGCGGTTAGGCCCACATCAACGAACAGTTTGATAGTCAGGTCG
Organism: Pseudomonadota bacterium; assembly: GCA_038529695.1. Classification (GTDB taxonomy): domain Bacteria; phylum Pseudomonadota; class Alphaproteobacteria; order Rhodobacterales; family Rhodobacteraceae; genus Yoonia. The sequence goes on from JBCBDL010000078.1 coordinate 9,127, forward strand.
TGCGAATGAGGTCGTGATCGGCGATCCGGCACAATAAGCGGCTCGTCAGCTAGATCCGATATCGCAATAGAGCTGTTACCCGCCAAACGATGGGATTCCGGTAAGGCAACGACGGCGGTTTCGAAAAACAGTGTCCGAAAGTTAAGCCGCTGATCGCGCACGTCAGGCGGACGACAAAACGCAATATCGACAGAACCACTTAAGAGCTTTGGTAAAAGGTGGATTGTCTTTTGCTCGAACAACTGGACCTCAAGATCCGGTAGGTCCTTGCGAACCATCATAAGCAACTGCGGCATCAGCCCCGCCGCCGCACTGTCGATTGCACCGACTCTTAGAACAGGCGTTTCGGATTTTCTGACATCCCGGATTTTGGTCTCAAGTCGCTCGGCCTGTACGACCAAGGCTCTGGCGTCTTCCAGAATGCTGTTTCCGGCCTCTGTCAGGGAAACAGACCGCGTTGTGCGCACAAACAGGCGGGTTTCAAGTTTTTCTTCAAGCAGGCGGATTTGACGCCCTAAAGAGGCCGGCAAAATACCCATCGACTGCGCCGCCCTGCCGAAATGCAGGGTTTCGGCCACGGCAAGAAAACTTTTGATCTGCGTAATGTCCAAGGCGAAATCCCAACAAGACTATTTCACTTCAGTATATAATCCTGTGCCGATTGAGCGCAATGAATTATGAGGGGTAGCTTCACTACAAGTGCCGGAGGAACATTGACAGATCGAAATCAACACGGACCGTGTGACTTTCTTCTTCAAACGTCAATCCACTGTCGCGCAGAACTTATTAGATCGGAAGAACGCAATGAAAACATACAAGATCGCCTCAATTCCTGCTGATGGTATCGGGCCGGAAGTTATCGCCGCAGGTCACCAAGCGCTCGAGGCGCTGGCGCGCCGGGATGGTGGTTTTGAGTTTGATGTCACTGAATTTGATTGGAGTTCAGAGCGTTATAAACGCACAGGCGCGCTGATGCCTGAAGACGGGACCGAACAACTTAAAGCATTCGACGCAATCTTTTTCGGTGCGGTTGGCGCACCTGATGTGCCGGACCACCTGACACTTTGGGGGCTGCGCCTTCCGATCTGCCAAGGGTTCGATCAATACGCCAACGTGCGCCCGACCCGTATTCTGCCGGGTATTTCCGCCCCGCTGGAGGGCGTAGGCCCCGGCGATCTGGATTGGGTCATTGTTCGCGAAAACTCCGAAGGTGAATATTCTGGTGTCGGTGGCCGTGCCCACAAAGGTATGCCCGAAGAGGTCGCAACTGAAGTTTCGATCTTTACCCGCGTCGGGGTTGAGCGGATCATGCGGTATGCGTTTAAACTGGCGCAATCCCGTCCCCGCAAGTTCCTGACCGTTGTGACCAAGTCCAACGCGCAACGTCACGGCATGGTCATGTGGGACGAAATCGCCATGGAAGTGTCCAAGGACTTCCCCGACGTGGAATGGGATAAGATGCTGGTCGATGCGATGACCGTGCGCATGGTCAAAGACCCCAAATCACTGGATACGATTGTTGCCACCAACCTGCACGCCGATATCCTGTCGGATCTGGCCGGTGCTTTGGCGGGCTCGCTTGGTGTTGCGCCAACAGCCAACATCGACCCCGAACGCCGCTTCCCGTCAATGTTTGAACCGATCCACGGCTCGGCGTTTGATATCACGGGCAAAGGCATCGCCAACCCGGTCGCGACGTTCTGGACCGCCAGCCAGATGCTGGAACATCTGGGCGAAAGCGCGGCAGCCGAACGCCTGATGCGGGCTGTCGAAAAGGTCTGCGCCGATGGCATCATGACCCCCGATGTGGGCGGCACGGCGAATACGCAAGACGTCACCGATGCGGTCTGCGAAGCGATCCGCGGCGAAAACATCTAAAGGCAGATACATGACCGATGACGATGCAGCGGCGCTTTTGCGCCGAATGATGACGGCTGCCATAGCGGCTGCGGATCCGGCGACTGTTCTGGCGGCTCACCTCCCAGAGAAGCCAACAGGCCGCTGCATCGTCGTGGGGGCGGGTAAATCCGCCGCCGCGATGGCATTGGCCCTTGAGAAGGCCTGGCCCGACGTCGACATTTCAGGCGTCGTCGTCACGCGCTACGAACACGCTGTGCCGACTAAGAAGATCACGGTTCGTGAGGCCTCTCATCCGGTGCCCGATGCGGCCGGTCTGGCCGCCGCCCGCGAGATTATGGAGACTGCGGCCGCGGCTGGCGAAGGCGACCTTGTTATCGCGTTGATATCAGGGGGTGGGTCCTCCTTGATGCCGATGCCGGTCGCCCCGCTGACCTTGGACGAAAAGATCATCGTCAACAAAATGCTGCTGTCGTCGGGACTGACGATTGAAGACATGAACAAAGTCCGACGCAGGCTTTCACTCATCAAGGGCGGTGGGCTTGCCCGTGCGGTGCATCCCGCCAAGCTTGTGACTTTGGCCATTTCGGATGTCCCGGGCGACGATCCCGCCGCAATCGCATCGGGGCCCACGGTTCCCGACCCGACTGCGGGCGAAGACCTTAGCCCGCTCGTCGACCGATTGGGCCCCGATCTACCCGAGGCCGCGCGCGCTATACTGTTGGCGCCCGCGAAGGGGCAGTCCGATTTTGGCGTTGATTACCGGCTGATTGCGACCCCTCAGCTGTCACTCGAGGCGGCAGCCAGCGTTGCCCGCAAAGCTGGCGTGACACCAACCATTCTTGGAGATGCGCTGGAAGGCGAGGCGCGTGAATTGGGCATTGCAATGTCGGGGATGGCGACATGGGTCGCACGTCAAAAAGCACCCTCATCCGCACCGGCGGTGTTGCTGTCGGGTGGCGAGACAACCGTTTCAATCGGCAACACCAAGCCTGGTCGTGGGGGGCGGAACACCGAATTTCTGCTCAGCCTTGCAATCGCCTTGAACGGTCATGCGAACATCCATGCGCTTGCCGCTGACACGGATGGCATCGACGGCACGGAAGACGCGGCAGGTGCTATGATCGGGCCAGATACTTTGGTCCGCGCACAGGGCGCGGGCGCAAATCCCAAATCTCACCTTTCCGCCCATGACAGTTACACCCTGTTTGACACCACGGGCGATCTGATCCGAACCGGACCAACCCTTACTAATGTAAATGATTTTCGCGCTGTGCTTGTTCGCTGACACCTCCTTACGACCCGCCCCAAAGGAAACCCCATGATCCGTTCCAGACGTGCCAAGATCGTTGCCACAGTTGGCCCAGCCAGCGCTTCGCCGTTTATGTTGCGCAACCTGTTTAACGCAGGCGTCGATACGTTTCGCCTGAACTTCAGCCACGGCGAACACGACATCCATGCCGCAACAATTGCGGCCATACGCAAGCTGGAAAAAGAGACTGGCGCGCCCATTGGTATTTTGCAGGACTTGCAGGGACCAAAGATCAGACTTGGACGCATCAAAGGCGGATCACGCATTCTGGACCGGCACGAGAAGGTCTGTTTTCTGCCATCGGAAACGGTTGAGGACGAAACATGCTTGCCCCTCCCGCACCCAGAAATCTTTGATGCCATTGAAACGGGTCACCGTCTTTTCATCGATGATGGCCGCATCCGCCTCAGGGTCACGGACAAGCAGGTGGACCGGATCGAAGCCGAAGTTCTGGAAGGCGGAAAAGTCAGTGATCGCAAGGGGGTCAACCTGCCTGATTGCATCTTGGATTTGCCCGTGCTGACCGAAAAGGACCGCGCCGACCTTCAATTCGGGCTGGCCAATGGTGTGGATTGGGTGGCGTTGTCTTTTGTGCAGAAAGCCACTGACCTCGCTGAAATTACAGCAATTATCGACGGCCGTGCTGGCTTGATCTCGAAAATAGAAAAGCCCTCTGCTCTGGTGGAAATTGAAGGGATCGTTGATAAATCTGACGCGATCATGATTGCGCGGGGCGACCTTGGCGTCGAAATACCTCCTGAGGACGTGCCCGCCCGTCAAAAAGAAATCATCGCTCTGTGTCGGCGCACCTGCCGCCCGGTCATTGTGGCGACGCAGATGCTGGAATCTATGGTTACATCCCCGACACCGACCCGTGCCGAAGCGTCAGACGTTGCCACGGCGATTTATGACGGCGCCGACGCGGTGATGTTATCGGCAGAAAGTGCTACAGGCGACTTCCCGACAGAAGCCGTCGAAGTGATGGATCGGATCATTCGCTCGACCGAGGGGCATAGTTTCTACGAGGCGGCTATGTCTTCATCGCGCGAAGCCTGCCTAAGCGACGCCGACGCGATTGCCGACACGGGTGCGACACTGGCCTGTGCCTTGAATGCTGTCTGCATCACGGCCTACTCAATGAGCGGCCTGACAGGGTTACGGGTCTCTGCACGCCGCCCGAAATTGCCCCTCGTGATCATGACCCGCGATCTCTGTGTGGCACGTCGCATGGCGCTGGTCTGGGGCGCGCGATCAGTGTTGGAGTCGTCTGCTATGGACTACGACAGCATGATCGAAACGGCCAAGGCAGAGTGTCGACAGCTATTGCAACCGGAGGCTGGTGAAAAAATGGTGGTCCTATCAGGCGTTCCGTTCGGCCAGATCGGTAGCACAAACAACATTCGCGTCGCTACAGTACGATAGAACTGCGCGCACGAACAATGGGTTCTAAAGCCATACTCTCAAGTGGGTGGTAACCGTGAGGCTTCAACGAAATACCTGAAATGCAGTTGGATAAGCTTAGCTGAGGTGCAGCGTTATCAGTCGAATTGAACGTCAGCTTTGGGCCGATCTCACCCCAACCGCTTCGCCCGTTCAGCAACTCTCTGAACCATCGAAACAGTCGCACCGCCTGCCTGCCGTATCCCAGCTCCCGCAATTTCAGCGTTCGACCTGGTCCCAAACCGCGCCCTCGCTCGCGAGCCCTTGGTGCCGATCAACCCTTTGGTGAAACTGCTAGGACCCGGAATGCTTGGCGGTCCGGCCATCATAAAGTTGCCTGAGATAGAGCGCACGATCAGCGGGGTGGCGATGATCATGCCGCCTGCGAGGAACATCATCATAAAGAAAGGTACCAGCACGCCGATGTTGCTTGCGCCGGACGGATCTCCGAGTTCGGTCATCAGCGAGCGCGACATTCCGACGACGGTGGAAAACACCCCTGCAATCACGAGTGGGTAGAGCGCATAGGATACCGTGCTGGATAGCCAACGGTGGAAATAGTCCTTGCTGACATCGAACAGCGAAAGCGCGATCATGATGGGGGCGATGCCGATCATGAAGGCCAGCATGATCTTTGCGAAGGTCAGCACAAGGCCGCAGAGCGCGCCGATGACGCCTAGGAGGAACGCGCCTATCGCACCGATCAGGGCTCCAGCCATCCAATGCATGTTGTCACCGGCCGCGTTCAGGTAGTCGCCAAATTCTTCGATAAGATCGTCAAAGGCCCCGGCAAAGTAGGCTGCGCCAGCCCCGCCGCCGCCAAGCCCGGCCACCATGCCGCCCGCGAGTTGGTCAAGCCCATCAATGAGCGTGCTGGCCACCGCGTTGAATTGGACCCAGTTCATCGCAAACAGGGAGATGAGCATGAGCTTGAGGGCGAACCAAAAGGCGGTCCGCCCATCCATGGATTTGTATTGAAACACCATGTTGAGGAAGACGCCGATCACGGCGAGCGTCGAGGCAACGGCAATGACGCCGCCAAGCTGACCGGCGACGTTGCCAAATGTGGTTTGGGCCGCGTCGTCCAGAAAGCTGTCGGTTGTCTCTACCATCCAAGTGACGACGCCCATCGGATCTTCCTCGGGTTGGCTTTAGACGCTCGCGCCCGTGCGCCGTTTCAGGAAGGCTTTCAGGATGTGCTCGCCGTCAAAATCCGGCACGACCGAGACCAGCTCCCAGCCATCTTGGCCAAGAGCCGTCAGCAGCGCTTCGATCTTCGGCGGTTTTGTCTTGGCGGTGTTGATCTGTTCAATCTTGTATTCAAACATGGGCTGTTTCCTTCGAATGGGCCGGATCAATTGGCAGGTAGAATTCGGTGATGCCGCGCGCGCCTTCATGGCGACCGGCCTGGATGATCACATCGATCGAGCGGGTGATGTAGTCGTTCATGTCCTGATAAGTCATGGGCACATCGGTTTTCAGGGCGGCGATGGCGAGGCGCTGGACAGCCAACTGAGGCGTTTCAGCGTGCAGCGTGGTGAGTGAGCCACCATGGCCGGTGTTTATAGCCTCAAGGAAGGTCATGGCCTCTTTGCCGCGTACTTCGCCTAAGACAATCCGGTCCGGCCGCATGCGCAGGGTGGAGGTCAGCAGCACATCAGCGCTGCGCGTGGCTTCATCGCGGTCAGACATCAGGGTGACGACATTGGGCTGCGTCGGGCGGAGCTCGGCGGCCTCTTCGATGGTGATGATGCGCTCGTCAGTGGGCACGAAGGAGAGGATCTTGCGCGCCGTGACGGTTTTGCCGGTCGAGGTGCCGCCAGAGACGATCATGTTGAGCTTGTGCGTGACGCAGAACTTGATAGCGGCGTCGATGTCGCCGGTGGACACGACATCGCGCAGCTCGGCATTGCGCTTGCGTCTTGCACACTCGTTGCTGCGCTCTTTTCCGAAGAGATAGGATAGTTTGATTTTCTCCAATGGCAGGTCGGCGAAGAACCGCAGTGAAATCGCGTATCCGCCATCAACGGCTGGAGGCTGGATGACTTGCGCGCGGATAGGGCGGTCACGGTAGGTGATGCTGACCGACACGATGGGCTTGGTCCGGCAGAGCGTGGTGTTCGCGGCGGAAGCAATCTGATTGCCCAAGTCCTTGATCTCGTTCTGCGAGAGCCGACGATTGACGTACCGCATGAAGTGATCGCCCTGAAACTCGGCCCACAGCGTGCCGTCAGGATTGACACAAAGCTCGATCAACTTTGGGTCACGCGCTTCGGGGATCTTGTCCATCGAGCTTTGCAGGTAGCTGGCCGCCATGATCAGAAGATCTCCAGATCGCGGTCGACCATCACGGTGACGCGGGCACCCTGATCCACATAGATCACCGGCGAGACAGAGAGATATTCGCCGATTACGCTTTGTGCGCTGTCTTGCAGGTCTTCCCCAATGCCCTCGAGCACATCAGAGGTGATCTCGTCTTCGGTGTTCTGGGCTGCCACAGCAGGCAAGGCTCCGATCAGAGATATCAGGGCGGCTGACCCGAACCGCGTGCCAAAGCGGCTGTCGACAAAACCGGTCGTGCCGGACCGCCCCAGTTCATCACCGCCAAAGGCGCTGATTTCGACGGTCTGGTTGCTGGGCAGAATGATCCGGTCCCACGCGATGGTCACGCGTTGTTGCGCGATGTCGAGGCCAGATTGATATCGCCCGATCAGACGCGCGCCGCGCGGGATCAGGATCCGCGTGCCGTCATAGGCGTGGACATCTTCAGACACCATCGCGCGGACCAGGCCAGCGAGCGAGCTGTCGATCGCGGTCTCGAGCACGGCCTGGATCATCGTGCCCTGAACAATGGTGTTTGACGGGTTTACGATCAACTGAGCCTGCGTCACCTCGGCGGGTTCAGCGCCATTACGGACAAAGTCTGTGTCGCCATCAAGTCGACGCTGCTCGGCGGCAGTATCATTATTGCCGCTTCCAGTGCCACCGAATGCGATGATCGGGCTGGCGATACGGGCTTGCAGCTCCTCAAGTTCGGCTTGCCGCCGCCGCTCGAGCTCTTGAAGGCGCAGCTCCTCGGCCGTGGGGCCGGTCGGTGCTGGTG
>JBCBDL010000079.1:0-16480 GCA_038529695.1 Pseudomonadota bacterium
GTGGGTGAAAACATCGCTGGCACCGGGTTCACCCACGGCTTGCGGCCGAGGCCCAACGCAGCGGCTTTGCGTGCCACAAGCCCCGCGCCGATCATCACGTAAGGGTTCGATGTGTTGGTGCAGGAGGTGATCGAGGCGATCACGACCTTGCCGCTTTCCATCGTGTAGTCTTCGCCCGCGACGGCGACCTCTTTGCCCATGGGGCGCTTGAAGGTCTCTTCCATTTCCTTTTTGAACGCCGCTTTCGCATCGGTCAGGGCGACGTAGTCCTGCGGGCGCTTGGGGCCGGAAATGGCGGGGACGATGGTGCCCATGTCGAGATGCAGGGTGTCGGTGTAGACGGGGGCATAGTTCTCATCCCGCCAGAAGCCGTTTTCCTTGGCATAGGCCTCGACCAGCGCGATGCGCGCTTCGTCCCGGCCTGTGTTGCGCAGGTAGCGCAAGGTTTCACCGTCGATAGGGAAGAAGCCACAGGTCGCACCGTATTCGGGCGCCATGTTGGCGATGGTGGCACGGTCGGCAAGCGGCAGACGGTCCAGCCCTTCGCCGTAGAATTCGACGAATTTGCCGACGACGCCCAATTCGCGCAGCATTTCAACGACTTTGAGCACAAGGTCGGTGCCGGTGGTGCCTTCCATCATCTCGCCAGTCAGCTCAAAGCCGACAACTTCAGGGATCAGCATGGAGACAGGCTGACCCAGCATCGCGGCCTCGGCCTCGATCCCGCCGACACCCCAGCCAAGCACGGCGAGGCCGTTGACCATGGTCGTGTGCGAGTCCGTGCCGACCAATGTATCTGGATAGGCGACCTCTTCCCCGTTTTGGTCCTTGTCGGTCCAGACTGTCTGGGCGAGATACTCCAGGTTGACCTGGTGGCAGATGCCGGTGCCGGGTGGGACGACGCGGAAGTTGTTGAAGGCACCCTGACCCCACTTGAGGAACTGGTAGCGTTCCATATTGCGTTCATACTCGCGGTCCACGTTCATCTGGAACGCACGGGGGTTACCGAATTCGTCAATCATGACGGAGTGGTCAATGACCAGATCAACGGGGTTTAGCGGGTTGATCTGCTGGGCATCACCACCAAGGGCCACGATGCCATCGCGCATCGCTGCAAGGTCCACGACAGCAGGCACGCCTGTGAAATCCTGCATCAGCACGCGGGCCGGGCGATAGGCAATCTCACGCGGGTTCTTTCCGCCTTTGGCAGCCCATTCGCCAAAGGCTTTAATGTCGTCGACCGAGACCGAAAACCCGTCATCCTCGAACCGCAAGAGGTTTTCGAGCACCACTTTCAAGGCAGCCGGCAGTTTGGAAAAATCGCCCAGACCAGCCGCTTGGGCGGCAGGGATCGAATAGTAGGCGACCGATTGATCGCCGACGGTCAGGGTTTTTCGGGTTTTGGCTGTGTCTTTGCCGACTGTGATGGTCATGGCTATCCCTTTCGTGGCTATGCAAGGCGAGACTTGAGGTGCTTCTGCACCATGGCGAAAACGCAATCAAGTGGCTGTACGTACATTTTGTATACTATTGCACACAATACCATGCCAAGAGTGTTTTTGCACTGAAATAAACATGACACAACACTCGCGAACGGTTGATTGGCTATTTCATCGAAAGCTGCGTAGGTCTGATGGGCAATCGACTATCAGGAACTCCCATGCGTCATTTTTTCGCCGCCCTTGCGTTTTTCGGCTTAGTACACACAACCCCAGCTATCGCACAAAATGGCCCCGTAGTGATTGAGCTTTATACGTCACAAGGATGTTCCTCTTGTCCGCCAGCCGATGCAATGTTGCATGATCTTGCCAAGCGAGACGACGTTATCGCTTTGGCGCTGCACGTGGATTACTGGGATTATATCGGTTGGGCGGACGTCTTTGCGCAACCAGAATTCACGGCGCGACAACACGCCTATGCCCGCGCAGCGAATTCGGCAACAGTGTATACACCGCAAATGGTCATCGCAGGCGTCGATTATGTGATTGGATCGCGTCCTGTGCAGGTGATGGAGTCCGTGCAGGCGCATGGCAGCAAGGGTAACCCTGTTGCCGTGTCAATGACACGCGCTGGTGACCGCGTCCAAATCAACGCACAACCCGGTGGGCCCGGCGATTATGTGGTCCAATTGGTCCGCTATAAGCCCGAAGAAACGGTTTCCATTCGCCGCGGAGAGAATGCGGGGCGCAAGTTGAGCTATGCCAACATCGTCACATCATGGACCATCATTGAACAATGGGATGGGCGCACACCATTGAATCTGATCACCCAAGCCGCAGGAGATCAACCTGTTGCCGTGATCATCCAACAGGGAAGCAATGGTCCGATTGTCGGGGCGGCACAACTGCGCTAGCGATTTTTCCAGCGCCTGTGGACCCAAAACCATTGCTCAGGATATTGCGCGATTTGTGCCTCCAACCGCTGCGTCATGGCTGCCATCATGGCTGCAGGCGTGTCATGTGCGATAGGTTCTTCCACGTTGACCGTGAACGAGAGCCCATCAGGTTGACGTATTCCGAAATACGGAATGACCAACGCATCCATCTTTAGGGCGATATCCGCCGCCGATGTGGCGGTGTGGGCGGGATGACCCAAGAATGGCAACACGATGCCTTTGGCCGAAACATCAAATAGCAATGTACCCATGCCACCCGATTTGAGATGACGCACAAAACCCATGGTGCCACGGCGGCCCTGTTCAAAGACCGGCCCGCCCCACGACGTCATTGTTTTTGCGTAATGACTGTTGAAGTAGGGGTTGAGCATGGGCCGATAGAGCCCGCCAACGGTATGTCCCATACGTGTGAGCACATGGCGTGGCGCTTCATGATTGCCGAAATGGGCCGTCACAAAAATGACCGGCCGCTTGGCCGTAACAGCCTCTGCAAGCGGCGCCAAGCCGTTGCCCGTTGGCTGCAAATCGGAAAGGCGCTTACCGAACGCTTCCCACGAATAGTTTTCGATCAATGTACGACCGAAATTGTCACAACACCCTTCGGCAATGTGGCGCCTTTTGTCTTCCGACCAGTCGGGATAAATCAGCGCGAGATTGTCCTCGGCGCGTCTGCGATACCCGACCAGAGGGCCAATCGCGCGTCGCAAGGCTGTACCCATCGCGGCAACCCGCCGTTCATAAGGCAGTTTGAGAACCGAGCCGATAAGCCCACGCAACGCGCGATCGGCCAGCCAGTCTGCGGTTGACCCTTCTGGTGGGGGCGTGTTGGTCACGCGGTCTCCGGTGTTTTGGCAACACCTGTGCCAATCATGCTGTCGCGGGTGACCAGTTTGGCCAAGGCATCCTCTGACCACCCTTGGGTTCCGCGCGGTCGTGTGGGAATGACGATATAGCGCATGTCTGCCGTACTATCGTGTACGCGGACCGTTGTTGTGTTGGGGAGTGTTAAGCCGAACTCTGCCAGAACCTTGCGCGGTTCTTTGACTGTGCGAGACCGGTAAGCGCGCGACTTATACCAATCGGGTGGCAAGCCGAGTAGATTGCGCGGGTAGCACGAACACAAGGTGCAAACGATCACGTTGTGCACATCCGCATTGTTCTCAACCGCGATAAGTTTCATCGGGCCGATGTCGAAGCCCATATTGCGGGTTGCCGCGCTCGCATCATCGATCAGGGCCGCACGAAAAGCAGGATCTGTCCATGCGCGGGCAACAACCGCGGCACCATTGGCCGGGCTACGGCTGTCCATCGCGTCGATCTGTGCGCTGATCTCGGCGGGTGTTGTCACGCCTTTTTCGATCAGCAACTCGCGGATCGCGATTTCCATCTGCTGCCAATAGGTCAGCGGATGATCGTCGTCCGGACGATAGGGGTGACCAGATGGCGAAAGATGATCGTGATGGTCATGGGGCATGTGGTGGGTCCGCCGGTTCCAGCCAATGGGCGTAGATTTCCGCGTCAAGCGTATCGTTGGGGTAGGGTGCGTCTGCGCCCCAGATTTCCAGCATTGTAAAGCGTATCCGCATCAGGGTTAAGGCCTCTGCGTGGACGCCATATGCCAATTGCTCCGGGTTTCGAAACGGTCCCAGCTTCCGTTCGACCTGACCGATCTTGCCCCGCAGATAGGCGGGCGTGCGGATATGCCCTGGCGGCATGTCATTGCGAACGCGCATCCACTCAGTCATCTTCGTCCACTCGCGCCATGAAGTCGAAAGGTGCGAATTGGTTGATTGGAGCCATGTCAGCGATCATGTCAGTACCGCCGCCGATCCGTGTCATACGTTGGTCGGCCTCGGTGAAATCGACGATTTCGATACTTTTGCGGTCTCCACCCATCAGGTAGACCAATCGCTCATTCCCGGAATTGACGAACTTATGGGCTGGCCCACCCGCAGGGAATGCCGCAAAACTGCCTGGATGCAAATCATATGTTTCATCGTCCATCGACAGTGTTCCCGTCCCGCTGATCACATAGAGCCACTCGCTTTCAGAGTGATGACGGTGTTTCGGAAATGATGTGTGACCCGGCTCCATATGGACGAGGCTGACCGATGTCGTGCTTAAACCGGCAGCATGTGCCATTGGAAACATGGTCACGTCAGCATTCTGATCCAGCGGGTGACGAAACCGGAACCGCGTTTCGGCAATTGCATCGGCGTCCCACACAAGCCTGTTTTCAGCCATCTGCCGCCTCTCCGTATGTCGTGCCGCGCGCGGCCACTTCAGACATGCGCGATGCGAGTTCTGCGGTTGTATATACGCCTGCCTCGATAAGGTTCTGGTTTACTGACATGATCCAGCGTTCATAATAGGTCATCGTTTCAAACGCGTCGGGGCCCATATCCTCAAGAACGCGGCGCAGACCATCAACAGTAAAATGTCCTTTGCTCGAACAGATCACCATCAGGGCATCGACCCGCTTTTCCCAAAGGGCGAAGTCATGTTGTTCGGTTGGGATTGGCCCTGCGGCATTACCACCCATATCATGCCAGCGGCGGCCATCGAAGCGCTGTGTTTCATGCGTCATGACTGCAAGATAATTCAGATCGGCCGGAACTGTCTACGCGCTTTTATTCGCCGTCCTCAGGCGCATCAGGATCGCGAAGCACGATAGAGCCTGCATCAACCATGCCCCGGATCGTCGACGTGATTTCAGACATTGCAGTTTCGCCGTCAGCCTTTTTCACGGTGCCTTGCTCTTCGGCGTCTTCACGCATCTGCGCTGCGATGCGCTGCGACACGTTGGCAAGTATGAACTCCGCTGATGCGCGCAAATCGTCGTCTCCCGCCAATGCGCTGGCCATCGCCTTGGCCAATACATCTGCTGGAACCTCACGAATGCAATTGGGGACATCGATCGGTTTCACGCGATCCACGATGTCTTTGAAGGTAAAGATTGCCTTGCGCACGTGACCCGCGAATTCGGGATCCTCAGTTCCCAAACCTTCCAGCACGTCATCGCGGCGGTCTGCACGTGTGGCATTCAGGATGGCGCCGAGGCGCTGGACCGGCGCTTTTTCAAAAGCGACGATCGGAATTTGTCCATATTCATCGGCAAGGGCCGCGCCGATAGTGCGGACCGCCTCTGTTGATGTGTGTTCCGTACGTGACATGGCCAGGCTGATGCGACGGGCGCGTTCGCCCGGCGTCTGCGTAAGCACTTCGGCAGCCTTGGCGACGCTGAGTTTTGACAGGGTAATGGCGCAGACCTCGATACTTTCAGCCATCATGATTGCCACGATTTTTTCGACGGGTAGAGCGGTTACAATGGGCCAGTGATCGCCATTGCGCACGCTGGCCGTCTGTTTGCGCAGACGATCTGCAAGTTCAGGCGAAAGATGCTCTGCAAGGGCCATGATTGCGCCGTCCTGCGTGCCCGGTGCGGTCAGACCGACGGCTTCAATTTCGCTTAGGAACTCCTCGGCGACAGCGCTGACCGTATCACGGTCAACCAGACGAATCGCGGCAAGTTCACGCGTCAACAACTCTTGCATGTGCATCGGCAATTGCGACAGGGACAACTGGCTGCCATCCCCAACAATCATCTGCACAATCATCGCAGCCTTCCGTCTGCGTGACATGTTCTGAGCCGCATCAAGGGGAGCATGGACATTCATGCGTTCACCGATAGGCCGATCGCGTAAAAAAAGCGTTAGCTTTGAATGCTAAGAGCCAGGATGCGTTACCAAAATCGACATCTTGCGCAATTGCTCGACAACGTCTGGCGACAGTTGCGCTTGTGTCTCGGTCGCAGTGTGCAGGGTCTTGAAACGTGACATGATTTCCGCAACTTCACCGTCTGTGAAGTCGCGGTCGTTTCGGGCAAAGCTGCCAACACTCCGGATGCCGTCCGCCTTTGCTATGGTTTCTTCCGCGCAGGTGATGCCGAACTTGATGTCGTATTCGGCAGCAAGTTTGAGAACACCAGCATGGTCCTGATCGCTCAAAGCCGCCCAGCGGGTCACCCCTACATTTTCGAACCCCCAGGCAAGCGTGGGGTCGGACATCAACAGGCCCTTTTCAGCATAGATGTCCAGCCATTCTTTGCTGTAGGTTTGAAACATGAATTTTGGGGTCGTGTAGTTAATCTGCAAACCAATCGCATAGCCCGCAGGTGAATACTCGTGTAGCTCCCCAAGAATCTCGCTAATCCCAACTTGGGTCGACGACATTGGTATTACTCGCTTTCCGGTTGCCAAACGCAACTTTAACCCAATAAAGTCGGTCACAGCATTTTCTCGTTGTATAGTAGAGACAAATGCTAGAATGAGACAAGAGCTTTGTCATCTTGACGGCTCGTTGAGGGTAGTGAATGTCGACACTTCTTGGTCCAGACGAGATCGGGCAGCTTGCCCCGTCGGGCCACTACATCGCATTGCGCATTGGTTTCGCGTTTCCGATGGAAGAGGTAAATGCCTTCCCTGAAGACTGGATAAGTCACTACACAAAACAGCGGTTTATGCTTTTTGATCCCATAGTTAGGTGGGCCTACAGCAACACTGGTACAATCCGATGGAGTGAAATTTCCATCGACGACCCCAAGCGGATCATACCTCAGGCGCAGACATTTGGCATGCGCTATGGTGTCACCGTGTCGCTGTTCGACAGCGGTGCAGATGCACAAAGATCTTTTGCTTCATTCACCCGTTCAGATCGGGAATACACTGACCTCGAAATGAAACTTTTGAAAGCTTTTTTGGCCCGGCGGCATAGCGAGACGGCGCCACCGACGAACCTGACCAAGGCAGAATTAGAGGCTTTGGGAATGGTCAAAGACGGCAAGCGGCTGAAGGAAATCGCCTTTGAGTTGAGCGTTAGTGAAGGTGCCGTCAAGCAGCGATTGAAGAATGCCAAGCTCAAGCTGGGCGCTAAAACTGGTAGTCAGGCCGCGGCGCTTGCGAACCAGTATGGCCTCATCTGAAACTTTATCGAATTTTTTTTCTCACTTCGGAACAATTCGCGTTAATTTGCCATTGTCTTGGTTAAGAAGGCGATGAAACGAAGGTATGGCGGACGCGGTTTCGTCTTAGGGTAGAAAGATAATCGACATGGACAATATAACGTTTAACCTCGCGCAGCTGCATCAACACGGAACAGCCTTCTACGAGTTTTTGGGGCTCAGGAAGCGCTTTTTTGTCGATCAGCTCGGCTGGGGCATCCCACATGATGATGATGTGGAGATGGATCAATACGACAATCCAAAAGCGTATTATTCGCTGGTGGTTCGCGACGATGTCGTGATCGGCGGTACGCGCGCGATGGCAACGACCGCCCAATGGGGCTCGCATACCTATATGTTGCGCGACGCCGTGGCGGGCAAACTGATCGGCATTCCGCCGAATATTTTGCCGAGTGCCGAGGCAACCACAAATGTCTGGGAAATCACCCGGACGGTGATATCGGATGACGTGACCACACAATCTGATCGATCACAGTGTCTGTCGCTGATGCTGGACGGTGCGATTGCGATCGCGAAACAACAAGGGGCAACAGAGTTGATGTCGCTTTCGCCGATGGCCATGACACGTACATTGCGCAAATTGGGTTATGATGCGACGCAGATCGGCGAACCTTATAAGAATCAGGAAGATGGTCGTCGCTATGCGTGTATCAGCATGCCTACAATTCCTAGCAAAATAGGGTCGTGCGACATCCCAAAGCAGAACCTGGCCACATTGTCAGTACCCAAGCACACGCATCTGCCAAGTTCCGAGAGTGTTCACGCGCCCACAATGCTGTGATGCCTAAGCATGACCGGTCCAATCGTGGTGCGTGTTTCGCCTTGCTAGGCGGAGCGCGCGCCGAACACTCTCATGAACACTGTATCCACATGTTTGGTATGATACCCAAGATCGAATTTTTCCTCGATATCTTCGACTGAAAGCGCGGCAAGGACTTCCTTGTCGCCAATCAGTTCGGTTTTGAAATCAGCACCTTGTTCCCAGACTTTCATGGCATTGCGCTGCACAAGGCGATAGGCATCTTCGCGGCTGACACCGGCTTGTGTCAGTGCAAGAAGTACACGCTGTGACATGACCAATCCGCGAAACTTGTTCATATTCGCCAGCATGTTCTCCGGGTAAATCACCAGTTTCTCAATCACCCCGGCGAGGCGGTTCAGCGCAAAATCAAGGGTCACGGTTGTATCCGGTCCGATCGCCCGCTCAACCGAGGAATGGCTGATATCGCGCTCATGCCAAAGGGTCACATTCTCCATCGCGGGGATAACGGACATGCGTACAAGCCGCGCCAAACCAGTCAGGTTTTCGGTGAGCACAGGGTTGCGTTTGTGGGGCATGGCGGATGACCCCTTTTGCCCCTTTGAAAAGAATTCTTCAGCCTCAAGCACCTCGGTCCGTTGCATGTGGCGGATTTCGGTGGCGATGTTTTCGATGCTGCTTGCGATGACGCCAAGTGTGGCAAAAAACATCGCATGCCGGTCGCGTGGGATGACTTGGGTGCTGATCGTTTCAGGTGTCAGGCCCATTTCTTTGCAGACATGCTCCTCGACAGCGGGGTCGATGTTGGCAAATGTGCCGACCGCACCGGAAATGGCGCCTGTTGCGACCTCAGCCCGGGCATTGATCAGGCGTTTACGTCCCCGATCCATTTCGGCATAAAACCGGGCAAATGTCAGGCCCATGGTGGTCGGTTCGGCGTGAATGCCGTGGCTGCGCCCGATGCGCACATCCATCTTATGCTCAAACGCGCGCGTTTTTAGCGCAGCGAGAACGCGATCCATATCGGCGATCAGGATATCCGCGGCACGAACAAGCTGAACGTTGAGCGTGGTATCCAGCACGTCCGAGGATGTCATGCCCTGATGGACAAACCGCGCATCTTCGGCTCCGATATGTTCGGCCAGATGGGTCAGAAACGCGATGACGTCATGTTTGGTGACCGCCTCGATCTCATCAATGCGCGCGACGTCGAACTCCACATCCTTGGCTTTCCAGACCGCTTCGGCATTTTCTTTCGGAATAACGCCCAATGCGGCTTGGGCGTCGCATGCATGCGCCTCAATCTCGTACCAGATGCGGAACTTCGTGGCGGGCTCCCAGATGGCGGTCATTTCGGGGCGGGAATAGCGTGGGATCATCCGGGTGGCCTTTCCTGGGGTGGGCAGCGATTGTCATGCGCGTCATAAGGGGGCTGATCAGAACCCTCAAGGGAGAGATGGTGTGAAACTGTCGGCGCAGGATTTTGCGGGCGCATGGCGCATTTCGCGTCAGATTACTGATATGCGCATTCTTGAAAGCGGTGCGTTGGTGGGGGAGGCGCAATTCACCGCCATTGACGGTGGCTTGCGCTATGACGAGCAGGGCATGCTGATCTTCGCGGGTGGTGCCCCGGTCAAGGCGGAACGATCCTATCTTTGGCACTTTGGGCCGGATGAGGTGCAAGTCACCTATGCCGATGGCGCGCCCTTTCACAGTTTTGCGTTGACCGGCGGCCGGGAAGCCACGCCGCATGTTTGTGGGGAGGATCTTTACCAAGGAACCTACTCCTTTGTTCGTTTCCCGGATTGGCAGGTGACTTGGACAGTGCAGGGGCCGCGTAAGAATTACCGTTCCGTCACGCATTACACCCCAATCTGATTGCGCAACCACACTTGCGCCGCATCGCGGCATCGGGCACAACCCACGCAAAGAAATTTGACAGGGGAGAGTGTCACATGGCCCTCACAATGAATGACAAAGTCCTGGTCGAGGCTTTCGGCCCATCAGAAGGTACGGCGTTGCGGATCAAGCAAGTGGCGATGGTGGTGTTGGGCATCGCTGCACTGGCTATTGCTGCGAAGATCAAAGTGCCGATGTGGCCGGTGCCGATCACAATGGGGACCTTTGCCGTGCTGACCATTGGTGCCGCTTATGGTCCGCGCTTGGGTTTCGCGACGATCCTTGGCTACATGATCATCGGTGCGTTGGGTTTTGACGTGTTTGCAAGCTCTTCCGCCGAGAATTCCGGTCTGGCTTATATGATGGGCGGCACTGGGGGATATCTGGTCGGATATGTACTGGCTGTGCTGGCGCTTGGATATGCCGCACGTGCAGGCTGGGATCGTTCGGTGCTGAAAATGGCTCTGGCACTGCTGATTGCGAATGCCATCATTTACTTGCCAGGCGTTGCCTGGCTGACCGTTCTGTACGAAGGCAAGGGCCTCGCCTGGGCGGTTGAGGTCGGTATGACCCCCTTCCTGATTGGTGATGCATTGAAGCTGGGTCTTGCCGCACTTTTGGTTCCGGGTCTTTGGAAGCTAATCGGTGACGCGCGTCGTTAAAGGCTACCTGTGAATTCGACGAAAGGCGCTGCAGCTTGCGGCGCCTTTTTTATGCGGGTTGGAACAATTCCACGACGTTGCCGGACGGATCGGCGCATAGGATCTGCTGGCCGCCGGGACCTTTGATAATCTCGTTGCGGAACATCACGCCGTCCGCCTTCATGTTTCTTACTGCTTTGGCCAGATCACCTATGATCACGACAATCCTGTTCCAGCCACCGGGTGCAGGTTGCGCGCCATCGGGCATTGGCTGTGACGCAGAGGCCGCTGGCCCTGCCACCCATAAATCCAGATCGTCCTTGCGCAAAATCGCCATTGCCGGCCCATATTGGTCGACCAGTTCAAACCCAAGATGCCCGGTGTAAAACGCAACGGATGCATCAACATCCGTCACGATGTAGCGAAACTGCGCCATGGTCGCCTCCTTACGTGTGGCTGCAATCATAACGCAAAGCGCGCGAGAAGCCGAATGCTACGCCAACCGGGTGCTGACTTCGGAACTGCGTTCGAGGGTCTTGTGGACGGGACATTTATCCGCAATTTCCAGCAACCGCGCGCGCTGTTCCTCTGACAGATCGCCTGTCAGTTGGATGACCCGTTCAAACCGGTCAACCTTTGCGCCGGGATCAGCTGCATCTGCGCCATGTTCCTTGGCGTGGGTAATATCGACGCTAATACCCGTCAGTGGCCAGCCTTTGCGCCGCGCATACATGCGGATCGTCATTGATGTGCAGGCACCCAGACCAGCCGAAACAAAGCCATAAGGCGTCAACCCCTTGTTCGTGCCACCGAACTTGGCGGGCTCATCTGCCAGCACATGATGTGGACCGGATTGGACATCCTGCAGGAACCCATTCGCATCAGCTTCGGTCACGCGCATCACACCTTCGGGTGCCGCGGCGGGTTTGGCCGGCTCGGTTAGTTTCAAATAGCGTTTCGACCATGCGGCAATCACATCTGCCGCATATTCCGCATCCGCCGGGCGCGACACGAGGTGATCGGCGTCATCTAATGTGACAAAGCTCTTGGGATGTTTGGCCGCGAGGAAGATGTCAGAGGCGTTTTCGACGCCAACAGTTGCATCACGCGGAGCATGCAGGACGAGCAAGGCGGCGTTCAACTTGGCAATCGATGCGCTCAACGCGGCCTCTGAAACATCGTCGACAAATCCCTTGCCAATACGGAAGGGGCGACCGCCAAGGTTGACCTCGGCCACGCCCTTGTCCACGATTTCGGGAATGGATTGCGCGAAGTTGTGCGTCACATGGCCGGGATCAAATGGCGCACCGATGGTGACGACCGCCTTGATACTGTTGATCATCGGAGCGGCCTTCAATACAGCCGCACCGCCGAGCGAATGACCAATGATCAGCGAAGGCGGCATGCCACGCGCATCCAATGCAGCGCCCGCAGCGATCAGGTCATCGACGTTAGACGAAAAGCTGGTATTTTCGAACTCACCTTCTGAATGGCCCAGCCCGGTAAAGTCAAAGCGCAAGACAGCGATACCCATGGATGACAAGCGGGCGGCAATGCGACGCGCGGCCGTGATATCCTTCGAACAGGTGAAGCAATGCGCAAACAAGGCCGTCGCCAGATGTGGCCCATTCGGCATATCGAGACGGGCGGCAAGGGTGTCGCCTGCATGCCCTTGGAATGTGAGCTTTTCTGTCGGCATCGGATCGCCTTTCCTGCTGTCCTGCACAAATTCTGCGCAAGACATGGGCGAGGGCTGCAAATGAAACAACTCTTCTTGCAGGCAATCGCGGCAAGGTGAGAGATGTTACTGCAATGAAATTGTTCCGTATCGGCGTTGGGCTGCTTTTAGCTTGCGCCACATTTGGTGTCTGGTCTGGCTTTGCTGGCGGGCTGCATCCGATTGGCGATACGCTGTCGCTTTTTCGGATCGTTCTGGGTTCTGCGTGCCTGATCGGGTGTTTGTTGAGTATTGGATGGGCTTGGCGGTCGGTGCTTTTGGCGACGGGAACTGCGGCGCTGATCACCACGATACCGATGTTGTGGCCCGGCCCAGGCACCGGTGATTTGACAATCTATTCCAAGAACCTGTGGTACCGGAATGGACAGCTTGATGCGGTTGCCGCCGATATGCGGCAAAGCAGGGCGGAGGTGATTGCATTGCAAGAGGTGTCCTCTCAGAATGAGCGTCTGATGGCCGCGCTTAGCGACACGTATCCCCATCAGCATTTATGCCGCTATGGTGTTGCGATCCTGTCCAAACACCCGATCACGGACCGGATCTGTTCAGAGGGGCGTAGCATCGCGGCGGCGCAGATTGATCGCGGTGGGGAACGGGTATGGGTCGGGTCTGTGCATCTGCCATGGCCGTTTCCCTTTGCCAATGCGCGCGGCGCGGATGCGGCGCAAGAGGTGATTGAGGATTTGGACGGGCCCGTGGTTCTTGCCGGTGATTTCAACATTTTTCCCTGGGCCAACAGCGTGCGACAGCTGCAGCGGAGTGCCGGTGCAATACCAGCGCAGCCGATCCGGCCCACATTTTCCTTGAAAGGCGCGCCCCTTTTCTTGGACCATGTCCATGCGCCGGGTGGTGGGACGGTTACCTATCGCGGGTTGCTTGGGTCAGATCATTTGGGTGTTCTGGCGCGGGTGCGTCTACAACCCCATTAATGCTGGATCGTGCGGATATTTGGTCAAGTTCTCAAAGCCGTCCTCGGTGATCAGCACCTGATCTTCGAGCTTTATGGAGAAATCGCCACCTTCCGGGCTGATCAGCGCCTCAACACAAAGGGTCATGCCCGGCTGCAGTTCATAGTCAAAAGCGCCTTCAACCCATTTGTCGGGATAGGCGATCAGCGGCCATTCATCGCAAAGACCGACCCCATGCATCAGGCAGCCATATTTCAGCTTTTGATACTTGTCCGGAAGAACATGGGTGTTGTGGGTCAGATCGTTAAACGACACGCCGGGTTTGAGCATCTGCATGTTCTGGTCGATATGTTCGACACCGATTTTCATCGCCTCGACCATGTCCGGGCGCGGCTTGCGGTCACCGATCCACCAAGTGCGGCTGATATCCACGCAAATGCCATAGGCGCCGACAAGGTCCGTATCAAAGGCCACGATTTCGTTGTTTTGCACGATCCGGCCCCCGCATTCTTGAAACCACGGATTGGTGCGCGGACCGGAGGATAGAAGACGTGTCTCAATCCACTCACCGCCGCGTTTGATGTTCTCGGCGTGCAAGACCGCCCAGATATCGTCTTCGGACATATCACCCTTGGGGACGCCAGCGCGCGCGGCGTCTTCCATGGCGTAACAGGCCGCCTCGCAAGCATGGCTGGCGCAGCGCATCGCCTTGATTTCATCAGGGCCTTTAATGCTGCGCGCTTTCTCGGTCAGTTCTTCCCCCGGAAAGACGGTGAAGCCGCTGGCTTCCAGCGCGCGTAACCCGTGCAGCATTGGCTTGTCGACGCCAATGCGCATGTTGCCGCCGCCATGTTCGACGATCAAGTCGCGGACCTCATCCGCAAATCGGGCCGCTGCAGCGTTCAACCCATCGCCGCGGTCAAAATAGAACAGATCTGCCCCCGTGCGCTGCTCATTCACAAGCGGGTTGAAGCGCGACAGGAACATCGCGTTTTTGTAATCCCAGACCACCATATACCCGTCCGCACAGACCAGACAGGCACGAAAGGGGTTATGGGTGTTCCACAATTGCATATTCGTGCTGTCGGTCGCATAGCGGATGTTCAGCGGGTCAAACATCAAAATCCCGCCATAGTCGCGTGCGTTTACTGCATCGACCAGCCTGCGATGCCGCCAGGCGCGCATCGCAGGCAAGTGTGGCAGGTCCAATCCCGCAGCCACCCATTCGCGGAACGCCAGTTGGGTAGGGCCAATTTCCATCCGGTCCTGATCATTCGGAGTGCCGTCGCCCAAAAGTGGCCCGCGCGTCGGGTCGATCTTGCGTGTATCGCGATAATGGGTGTTCATGATCGTCACCTTTCCCTTAGGGAAAGTTTGCCCGTGAAAATCATTGCATTCTGGTAGAAAAGCGACTTGCCGCAGGTCGGAGCGCGGCACCAGGGCAGGCGGTTAGTCGATTGACTGCATTGACGCACTGCCTCCCAGCAGTTCATTCAGCCCGAATTGACGATCAAGATACATTAGCAGGAAATAGAGAACAAAGGCACCAGCGATGTTCATTGCGATCCTGCCGTTCCCACGCGCACGCGCGCGTTCGCCGATCAGCGCCGCGCGTATCGTGTAGTAAAGCGCCGCTGGGCCAAAGAGATTGGCGATGAACGGCGCCTGATCAAGGGCTGCCCGTTCGGCCTCCTTGCCGATCCTTTCGCGGGCGCGCCGTTCGGCACGTTCACTATCTCGGATTGGGCCCGATTGCGCACCGGGCGGGGGTGGCGGATCGGCCACATGGCGCCATGGCTTGGGCGATGTCTTTGCGGCGCCTGGTTTGTTGGCTTTGTGGCGTGTGTCGAGTGGATGGTAACTGCGCATCAGAGCAGGAATGTGAAAATGAGATAGATAAGGGCCAGCGACCAGCCCCAGCCCAGTCTGCGAAGCATACCGGCGAGAAACTGCAGCGGCCAGGGCAACAGCAAGCGCATTGCCAATGGCATTTGCGTCGCCGGTTTGTGAGGCTGCGCGGGTCGCGGCGCAGGACCTGGCATTCCCCGCTGGGTGGCGTTCCAGGGATTGGCATTGCTGCGCATGGGCGTCTTTGGCTTTGATGGTTTCTTGGCAGATTGCGCGTCTGGCAACGACACAGGATTGGTCATCTGCTTTTTCTTGGTGGAGCCGGTATAGGCGGTGGAGGGTCCTTTGTAACGGACGTCAATAGGATGATACTTAGCCATGATCTTGGGCTAGAACGCAATTTGGGCGTTTTTGGGACAACATGGACGATTGGCCTTACGTAAATTTGCTAAAGCAACAAAAAAGGCGCCCCGTTTGGGACGCCTTGAATGATTGCCATCGCTGCGCGATCAGCAGCTATAGTACAGCTTGTACTCCATTGGGTGTGGTGTGTGCTCATAGGCGTACACTTCTTCCCATTTCAGCTCCATGTAACCTTCCAACTGGTCTTTGGTGAAGACGTCACCGGCCAGCAGGAATTCGTGATCTGCTTCAAGAGATTCCAGCGCTTCACGCAAGGACGCGCAGACGGTTGGGATTTCGGCGAGCTCTTCCGGCGGCAGATCATAAAGGTCTTTGTCCGAAGATGCGCCCGGATCGATCTTGTTCTTGATGCCGTCCAGACCCGCCATCAACAGGGCTGCGAAGCACAGATATGGGTTTGCCGCTGGATCGGGGAAGCGTGCCTCAACACGTTTCGCTTTCGGGCTTTCGGCCCATGGGATCCGGACGCAGCCCGACCGGTTGCGGGCGGAATAGGCGCGCAGAACTGGGGCTTCGAAGCCGGGGATCAGGCGTTTGTAGCTGTTGGTGGATGGGTTGGTGAACGCGTTCAGAGCCTTCGCGTGTTTCAGCACACCACCGATGTAATAAAGCGCTTCCTGGCTGAGGTCCGCGTATTTGTCGCCTGCGAAAAGCGGCTTGCCGTCTTTCCAGATCGACATGTT
This sequence comes from Pseudomonadota bacterium, assembly GCA_038529695.1. Lineage (GTDB taxonomy): Bacteria > Pseudomonadota > Alphaproteobacteria > Rhodobacterales > Rhodobacteraceae > Yoonia. Next base: position 16,316 of record JBCBDL010000079.1, read on the forward strand.
CACGTGCATGCCGGTGCCGTTATCGCCGGCGATCGGCTTTGGCATGAATGTCGCGGATTTGCCGTAAGCCTGCGCCACGTTGTGGATTACATACTTGTACTTCTGCAGCTCATCGGCCTGCGTCGTCAGCGTGTTGAAGATCAGGCCAGCACGAGCTTGGCCTGA